>JAJDNT010000056.1 GCA_022340515.1 Deltaproteobacteria bacterium | reverse complement strand
GTCAGAATGGGAAAAGGTCCAGGAACGGCAGGCCCAGCGCGTTTTAGACAGAGCGGTCGAATTGTTGCTCGAAATGGGTTACAAGCGCTCCCGTCTTGAATTAGAGCGCATGTTGAAAAGCGTAGACACTGCGCAGAATATTCTGACTGCTTGCGAAAGTAACAAATTTGCCGCTATCGTCCTTGCTAGAAAGGGTCGCTCTGCTGTGAAGAGATTCCTCCTGGGAAGTACTACCGCGAAGATTTGCCAATACTCAGAGGCACAACCTGTTTGGGTGATCGGCACCCCTCAATTGAAACCACCTAACATCTTGGCGGCCCTGGATGATTCTGATTATGCCGAACGCATCTTGGCTCACCTGGCTCAGTATTTTGCCCCATTTCCCGGAACGCGGATATCTTTGTTCCATGTGATGCCAGCCAAGCCTCCGGAGTTCTGGGACCATGGCCACATTCTGGACGAGAGGGAACGGAGCGAGCGTGACGCTCTGGTAGCAAAGTGGCGCTCAAATCATGAGGAACGAATGGCAGGTATCTTCGCCAGAGCCAAGGAGGTTTTCACCAAAGCTGGAATGGACGAGAAGCAAGTTACCCACCAGATGCCAACTCGAATGCGCGGTATCGCCCGCGATATTATCGCCGAGGCCAGCCGAGGCGACTATAATATCTTAGCCTTCGGCCGGAGAGGTCTGTCTGCAATCAGTGAGTTTAACCTGGGGAGCAGGGCAGCAAAGATGCTACAAAGCGCCAGTGACTGTTCCCTAATTGTAGTAAATTAGCCAGTCCGTTGTCAGTGGTCCGTAGTCCGTTGCAAACAAGACAAAGGGCATGGAGCATAGAACATAGAATCATGCTTACTAGGCACTGAGCACTGCAACTCTGAACCGAAACCCCTTATTATCGCGTCCGAAATATGTTCTCCTGCCTTTGGTGCCCAGTCCTTAGTGCATAGTGCTTAGTGGCTATGGCGCTCTGCCGCGAACGAAGTGAGCTCCCACGGACAATTAACTCGGACAACGGACTAAATAAAAAAGGGCGAGAATGAACTCGCCCCATCCCTATGCCTATTTTTAGCGGTGCGCGATTATTCTTGCCTTGCTTTTTCTGCTTTCTCTTCCTTCACTTCCTTTGCCAGCCCCTCGCAAACACCAGCCGGACACACCTTCTGGTCAACGTGTTTGTCAAATTCAGAGCGGAAATATTTGAGGATGGCCACTACAGGACCGCTGGTAGTCCTGGCAAAGTCGCAGAAGGGCGCATCCTGCATGGCTCTGCAAACCAAGTCAAGCCTCTGAAGATCCTCTGGCTCACCCTTTCCCTGAATAATACGATCTAGGATCTCCCGAAGCTCAAGGGAACCAACCCGGCAGGGCACGCATTTACCGCAGGAAACACCCTCCTCAAACTTCAGAAAATACTGGGCAACTTTAACCATGCAAAAACTATCGTCGATGGTAGCGATGAACCCTGATCGGTCATATAAAATTTTACCGGAGGTAGCCTTTAAAGGATCTATGTGCAAGTGATCAAAAAGTATGTGGCCTTGGGCCAAGGTCCCGCTCACCACTTCCCTGGCCAGCTCTCCATCAACCTGGTCATAGAAAAAGCCCCTTTGGGGAAAGCCCACCAGAACCCCGTAAGGACAGTCACCGTTGCAGCCAACCTTCATGGTGCCAACGGTTAGCCCAAGATTCATGGCGGCGATCTCATTTTCCAGTACTTGGCGAACCTCATGGCAGTCACAAGTACAAGTTCCAGAAGGTTCACAAATGGTTATGCAGGCTTGCTGCTCATTGATTCGGCAAAATTTTGGGACTTGAGGTTCCATTCTAATTCGCTCTAGTTCATTTTAGGCATTTTAAGCTAACTTACACTTGCAGCAACATCCTGGCGGCTGCTCTGGCCACCTCCAGCAAATAATGGGGAAAAACCCCAAACACTACCATCAAGGTCACTAGCGCCCCAGTGAGTAGCTTAGTTGGTATTGACACTGCAAGCCGGGGCTGCTCCACATCAGGCTCCATTAGGTATGCTGCCTTCACCACCAAGATGTAGTAGTAAAGAGAAATGGTGGCATTGATCATAGCGATAATAACCAGGGTGATGTAGCCTTTCTCCATGGCTGCGGCGAACACCAAGAATTTTCCGGTAAACCCTATAGTAGGTGGAATACCTGCCAGGCCAAAAACAGCTAGCATCAGGGCCATGGCCAATATGGGAGAGCGGCGATGCAACCCTGCCAGTTGAGCAATTTTCAAGTCACTGCCGTCCTGGGCAACTTTTATAACCACCAGGAAACAGCAAAGATTCATCACCAGATAGGCCAGGGCATAGAATATGGCACTGGCATAACCGGTTTGGCTCATACTGAGAATTCCGATGAGGACGTAGCCTGCATGGGAAATACTTGAATAAGCCAAAAGACGTTTCATGTCCTTTTGCACAATGGCAACCAGATTCCCCAAGGTCATGGAGGCAATTGAGAGGGTTACCAGCACATGCACCAGATACTTACTGTCGCCGCCGACAAGAGACACCATCCTCATGATAATGGCCACAGCCGCCACTTTGGAGGCGGAGGCAATGTAGGCGGTCACCTGGTTGGCAGCTCCCTGGTAGACATCAGGAGCCCAGAAATGGAAGGGAAATACGGCCAACTTGAAGAAGAAACCACACAGGACAAGAAGTAGACCCACAATTGCAGCCGGACTGCTAATAACACTGGGAAGGACATTGATAATGTCTACCACGTAGGTAGTATGGGTAACCCCGAAAATAAAAGAGAGGCCGAAGAGCATAACTGCTGAAGAGGTAGCCCCCACCATGAGGTATTTGATGCCGGCTTCAACATCGATTCCGTGTCCTCGGCGTAAAGGTACCAATATATAAAGTGAATAACTGGAGAGCTCCAGGGCGACATAAATGGTCAAAAGCTCGACGCTGCTCACCAGCAACATCATAGCCAAGGTGCAGGTTGTGAGGAACAGATAAAACTCGGGATGGTGCCGCTCCTCTATGCCGTTGAGCTCTGTGCAAAAGCAGATAACCAAGAAGAAGCCCATGGCCAGCATGACTTTGAAAACCTGGGAAAAAAGATCTACCCTATAGGCCTCAAAAAATAGGGTTCCCTCCAGCTTTATCGAGGCCAGAGCCACAACTACCCCTGCCGACGCCAAAAGAAGTGCCACGAAGTAGTCACGCCTAGGATTGGGGCGGGCAACCATTGCCAAGCCAAAGAAAACCACACCCATTAACAAACAGTAGAGTTCAGGAATAAAGAGAATCCACAATTTCATTACGGCAACCCGTTAATAAAGGGAATTGAGGCGACCTGTATCACATCAAGCATCACTGACGGAAAGAGGCCAAAAAAGACAATCACCGCAACCAGGATCATCCTGGGAATACCCAGACCGAAGGAGACATCGGGCAGGTGGTCGAACTCCTCTCTTTTCTCACCATAAAAGGTCCGCTGCACCACCCGCAACATGAACAGGGCACTTACTACCAGGCCACAGATGGCCAGAGCACCCCGAATCGGATAAGTCTTGAAGGCAGAGATAAAGACCAGTAGCTCTGCCCAGAAACTAGCCAGGCAGGGAACGCCGATTCCAGCCAGCGCCGCCACGATGAAATAACCCGAGGCAACGGGCATTGTCCTGCTCATACCGCCCAGCTCCGGAATCATTTTTGTGTGGGTCTTATCGTAAATGTAGCCCACGGAGGAAAATAATAGTGCGGTCATAACCCCGTGGGCGAACATCTGAAACACCGCACCATTCAATCCATCTACGGTAACCGTGGCCAACCCCAGGCCAACGATACCCATGTGGGACACACTGGAGTAGCCAATGACATATTTGAGGTCCGTCTGGGCCAGCCCCACGAAGGCACCGTAGACGATGCCGCAGGTGGCCAGCACCGCCATGAGCTGGGCCCAGTACTGCCAGCCCTCTGGGCAGAGGAATATGGCCACGCGTAAAACCCCAAAAGCTCCTAGCTTCATGAGGACCCCGGCGTGAATCATGCTCACTGAAGTGGGCGCGGCCACGTGTCCCACCGGAGACCAGGTGTGGAAGGGCCAAACACCCGCTAAGATGCCGAAACCGAGATAGAGGAGGATGAAGGCGAACTTCTGTTGGAAAGGAGTAAAAGTGCCCGGCTGCATAAGGGCGACTATATCGAAGGTGTTGAGGCCCGAATTCACGAAGAGATAAAGGATGCCCGGCAGAATCAAAGCACTTCCAGCCAAGAGATAAAGGGTGAGCTTCATGGCACCGTATTCTTTGCGGGTGCTGCCCCAAATGGCAATGAGCGGATACATGGGAAAGAGAGAAACATCGTACCAAACGAAAATGAAAAAGAGATCCATGCTCATGAAAACGCCGAAAACCCCGGCAACCAGCAGGAAGGTGAAAGCAAAGAACTCCTTGACCCGGGTCTCCAGCTCCCACATGGTAAGAACTCCGGTGAAGAGCACAATGCCTGTAAGCATCAACATGGGAAGATTGAAACCGTCAGCCCCATTGAAATAATAGATGCCCAGTGACTTGACCCACAGAACTCTCTCGACAAACTGGAGGCCTCCTTGGGTCTTATCGTAGGCGAAGAAGAGGTAGATGGAGAGCACCATGGTGATCCCGGAGAAGACCAGGCTAACCCATTTGATCAGCATCTTACGCTCATCTGGAATGAAAAGGATCACCAGTAGGCCCACCACACAACTCAAGAGGATGGCGGTAAGATAGGGAAAATTGGCAAACTCCATACTCATGTGTGCTTCACCTTAAAAGAAGAAGTAAAGTGCCACCAGGGCCAGTACAGCAAACATCACCATTAAATTGTACTGGAGCATTCCCGACTGCAAGAAGGAAAGCGCCCAGCCACTGCCAACTGTGGCCCTGCAAATTCCGTCGATGCCGCCGTCAATCACCCGGCGGTCGTTTCTGGTAAATAGGTTCGAGACAATTCCGTAGATGAAATAATCGAGAAAGCGTCGATAGAAATGGTCAATATACCAGCGGTTGGCAAAGAGCCTGCTCATGGGCTCTATCTTTTCGACAAAACCTACCTGAGAGGCCCCTTTGCGGCCAAACTCGAGCCAGGCAAGTCCCACGCCCGAAAGGGCCAAACCCACTGCCACATAGAGCAACCAGGCGTGGTGACCACCGTGAGCCTCAGCACCACCGTGATGGCCAACCAGGAAATTTTCCAAAGGAGTGTGGAAGAAACCAAGTACCAGGGTGATAGAGGCAAGGATGATCAAAGGCCAAGCCATCACCCAGTAAATACCAACATGATGATGGCCGCCATCATGGCCATGACCATGGCCACCATGCTCTCCCTGATGAGTTTTTTCGATTTTCCGTGGAAAGAGGATGGAAAAAATCAGTCGGAAAGAATAATAAGCGGTGAGAAAAGCACCCAACAACCCTGCCCACAGCCAGACGGGGTTGTGGAGTCCGGCCAAACCGCCCATGATCGCCTCTTTGCTAAAAAAGCCGGAGAGCGGCGGCAGGCCCGACAAGGCCGCGGCGGCCACAGTCATACACACCATTGGCACCTTAAGGCCACGGCCCCCGTATTTACCCATTTCAAAAAAGTCATTGGTTTCGAACTCGTGGATAAAAACTCCCGAGCAGAGAAAGAGCAGGGCCTTGAACCCAGCATGGGTGGTTAGATGAAAAATCCCGGCGAAGTAGCTGCCCGCTGCCAGTCCCATGACCATGAAGCCAAGCTGGCTGACAGTAGAGTAGGCCCACACCTGTTTGATGTCCCTGGTCACCATGGCCATGGTGGAGGCCAGCAGCATAGTAATGGTACCGATGGCCAAAAACGTGTTCATGGCAGCGGCCGAATGGCTGAAGAAGGGAAAAATCCGGGCAAACATGTAAACCCCTGCCGCCACCATAGTGGCCGAATGAAGCAAGGCACTCACCGGGGTGGGACCTTCCATGGCATCGGGCAGCCAGGTTAGCAAGGGGAATTGGGCGCTCTTGCCGGCAACACCACCGAAAATCAATATGGCGGATAGGGTTATCAAGGCTGGTGACATACGGGCGGTTACATCAACGGAATTCATATCCAGGATATTTAGATTGCCGAAGTTAAACAACACCAGAAGCAGTCCGAGGAAAAAGGCAATATCCCCGAAACGGGTCATGACAAAAGCCTTTTTACCCGCCTCTGAGGCGCTGAACTTTTCATAGTAAAAGCCAATGAGCAAATAGGAGGCCAGTCCCACCAACTCCCAAAAAACGTAAAATTGCAGCATGGTAGGCGCTATGCTCATGGTCATCATGGCCCAGGCGAAGAGGGACTGGAAGGCATAGTAGCGGGCAAACCCCGGGTCTCCTGCCATGTAGCCCAAAGAGTAAACCTGAACCAGAAATGAGATAACCGCAACAATGGTGAGCATCACCAGACTGAGTTGGTCCAGCAGAAATCCGAAGGGAATGTAGATATCCCCTGAAATTATCCACTTGGCGGCGTATTGTATGGGTTTTTCCAGGTGCCAATGGCTGCTAAGAAGGAAAATGGCACATACTAGGGAGACACTGACAGCTGCAATGGAAATAGCGGCCGACAGTTTTGGATATGGCCGGGTGAAAATCATGATCAAAGCGAAAGTGACGAAAGGCAGCAGGGCTGCCAAGGCGGCAGCCAACAGAGTTGGATCTTGGAACCAGGAAGAGGTCATGGTTAGCCTCGTAGTTCTTGGGCCCGCTCGATATTGATGGAGCGAAGCCTGCGGAATAAAGCTACTATGATACTAAGAGCAATGGCCGCCTCAGCAGCTGCAATGCCCATGATGAATAAAGTGTATATCTGACCCACAATCGGATCAGGCGCCAGAAATCGGTTAAATGCCATGAAATTTATGCTGGCTGCATTGAGCATAAGTTCGATGGCGATGAGCATACCGATGAGGGAGCGGCGCTGGAAAACACCGAAAATCCCGAGACTGAACAACAAAGCCGCGATAAAAAGATAGGTAGTAAGACTGTTCACGACGGCCTCCTGCGGGCATAACCGGAGATTACTATGGCGCCGAGGATTGCCACTAACAGCACCAAAGAGATTGCTTCAAAAACCAGATCGTACCGGGTAAGCAAATAATGTCCGAGGGTAGTCACCGACCAATCACTGCTGCGACTCACGGCTGGCTGCCAAGGGGTACGGCTTATAATCCCCGCAAGCATAAGGAAAACCACCGCACCCACTCCCGCAGCTAACCCTACCTTAGGCAAACGCCGTTTGGGGACACTCAGGTGAAGGGGTCTGGAGAGCATGATGGCGAAGATAATGGAGATGCAGATGGCCCCCACGTAAATGAGCAGCTGCATGAGCGCAATGAATGGGCTTCCCAGATAAACGAAAAGGCCGGCCACCCCGGTGAGGCAGACGATGAGACCCAAGATATTGTAGAGAATGTTTCGGGGAAATACCGCTATGAGGGCTCCGGCAAAAGTAAGTACAACCACGGCGGCAAACCCTGCCTGAGCGAGAAGATGTGGTTGGATAAGGCTCTGAACCGAGTTCATGCCGATTCCTCCAACCGCTGGAGGAGATCAACTACCCCTCCCCAACGGCTATAATGGGCTAAGTCGTATTCTTCTGAAAATTTCAGAGTCTGGGTGGGACAGTTGGCCACACACAGACCACAGAGACTGCAATGAGAAAAATCGATAAAATAGAGGCTGGCTCTTTTTTCGCTATGGGTATGAGTCTTTTCGCCCTGAACTTTGATTACCTTGGTAGGGCAGAATCGCATGCAAGTACCACAGGCAACGCAGTTATGGGTGCCGGTTTCCGGGAAGCTCTTGAACTCAATATGCCCGCGGTAGGCGGGGCTCATATACAAATGTTTCCGTGGGTATTGCACCGTAACCACAGGCCGATAAATACGCCGGATAGTCACCGCCATCCCTGCTATCAGGCTCCAGCCACCTACCAAAATGTCTCTGATCATACCCATGTAGCTCCAATTCACGAATTTAGGAATTTAGTAAGCCAATTTAGAATCAATAATTCCCCAATCCCACAATCCCTCAATTCGTCAATCCGTTACCTTATAAACTTAATAATCCCGGCATAAACGATCAGATGAAGCAGTGCCGCCGGAATCATGATCTTCCAACAGAAGTTCATGAGCTGATCGAATCGCAACCGTGGAAAAGTCCAACGAACCCAGATTACGACAAAGATCAGCACATAGGTCTTGAGAAAAAACCAAATCAAGCCAGGCACGGGCAGAAACCCTAGAAAAGGCAAGGGCTTCCAGCCACCAAAGAACAGGGTAGTTGCCACCGCCGCTACAATAAGCATATTGGAATACTCGGCCAAGAAGAACAGGGCGAAACGCATTCCACCGTACTCAGTGTGGAAACCTGCCACCAGTTCTGATTCCGCCTCGGGGATATCAAAGGGCGCCCGGTTAGTCTCAGCCGTGGCGCAAATAAGATAAATTAATGCGGCCACCGGCATCCAGAAGGCGTTCCACACGGTAGACTGTGACTCCACGATTTCAGACATTTGCAGACTATTAGACCAGAGAAGAGCGCTAAGGACTGTAAGCAGTAAGGGAATTTCATAGGCAACATTCTGGGCCACCGAGCGCACAGCACCAAGCAAAGAATACTTGTTGTTGGAAGACCAACCACCCACAAGAATTGCCAGGACGTTAAAGGTGGAAAAGGCGAAAATTACTAGCAACCCGACGTTTAAATCCCGGATCTGCAACTTCTCACTAAAGGGAATGACCACAAAGCTCACCAAAACCGGCAGGAATATGGCCACGGGTGCCAAGATGAAGAGTTTCTTGTCCACATGGCTCGGGGTGATGAGTTCCTTACTCACCAGTTTGACACCGTCAACAATAGTTTGCAAAATACCAAAAGGCCCAACCTCTTTAGGACCTATTCGAAGTTGGATGTGGGCAGCGACCTTTCGTTCCAACCAGACCAGAAACAGAGCGTTGACCTGCACCAGAGCCAGGACACCCACTAACCCCACAATAATCACGGTCAAATCCGGACCTAGATAGTTAACCAGTTTTTGCCAGGCGGCCATGCTTTTCTCCGCTTATGTACTAACGATCTACCTCGGGAACGACGATGTCAATGCTTCCCAGTATGGAGATGGTGTCAGCTACCAGGGTTCCGGGAAGTACGTCGGTGAGGACCTGCAGGTTACCATAGGACGGAACCCGGGCTTTGAGTCGGTAGGGATAAGAGGTTCCGTCACTCACTATATAATATCCCAGGGCACCGCGGGCAGACTCAACTGCGAAGTAATAGTCTCCTTTGGCGGGCCTCACTTTGTGGGGCACCGCTGCCCTGAACGGCCCTTGCGGCAACCTGTCCAGCGCCTGTTCGATAATGCGCAGGCTCTGCTCCATCTCCTGCAACCTGACCATATAGCGAGCCAAAGCATCCCCGGTAGTGCCGGTGGGAATCTCGAAGTCAAAGTCGGAATAAACCGAATAGGGCTCGGCCCTCCGGATATCGTAAGCTACCCCGGCAGCTCTTAGGATTGGTCCGGTGCAGCCAAAGCGCAGGGCCAATTCACGGTTGATTATCCCCACATCCTTGGTTCGATGAATAAAGATCACATTCTTGGTGACTAGGTTATGATAGTCATTCCAGCGACTGCGCAAACGGTCGATGAATTTCCGTGTCTCCCTGATGAACTCGTCATCCAAGTCCCTGGCCACCCCGCCGAAACGACAGTAGCTGTAAGTCAGACGGGAGCCGCTGACCCGGTCCAGAATATCCAGGATGTTTTCCCGATCATCAAAACAATAAAGGAAGGGAGTGAAGCCACCCAAGTCCATGACATAGGTGCCGAACCAGAGGAGGTGGCTGGAGATGCGGTTCAACTCAGCACAGATAACTCTAATGTATTCTGCCCTCGGTGGCACTGCAATTCCCACCATCTTTTCCACCGCGGCAACATAACCATGGTTGTATATCAGACCTGCGAGGTAATCCATGCGGGAAGAGTTTGGCAGAAATTGCTCGTAGAGGTGGCTCTCCGCCATTTTTTCATGGCCGCGGTGTCCGTAACCGATTATAGGGTCCGCCTCAACTATGTACTCCCCATCCAGTTTGAGGAAGAGCCTCAGGACCCCGTGCGTACTAGGATGCTGGGGCCCCATATTCAGATAAAAGGTCTGCTCGGTTACGGGCTCAAGGAACTCATTCGCCATAGATTTCTTCCGTGCTCCTAAAGGCGTGGACTTTGCCGTAGTCTTTCAAAAGTGGATGGAAGTCAGCATCATCCGGTAGCAAAAGGCGGCGCAGATCGGGGTGATTGTCGAACTGAATGCCGTACAGGTCGAAGACTTCTCGCTCGTACCAGAGCGCCGCATCGTAAATGCTGCTGACGGTGGGAATCGATTCGCCTCTTGCCAGTTGCACTCGCACCAATGTTCTAGATACACTGGAGAAGGAGTTAAACTGGTAGATAATTTGAACCCCCTCGGTAAAGTCCGCCGCGGTGATAGACTCAAGGAAACAATCTGCCTCGCGGGCTGCTTTGGCCAAAGCTTCCACCTCCTTGGCCTTGGCTTCAACCTCTAAAAGAAAGCCGTTTTTCTCGTAATTCCGCGACCGTATATGCGCCGGATCAACGACCTTTGACAATTCTTCTTTTAAATCTTCTAAAGACATTACGTTTTTCGCCTTTGGTTATTAGGTCCTCTAAAGCCAGAAATCCCTGAATTAACCCCTCGGGTCGAGGCGGACAGCCGGGCACATAAACATCCACCGGCACAATAAGATCAGCACCAGGCACTATGGCATACTGACCATCGTATTGGAAGGGACCTCCTGAGATGGCGCAATTACCCATGGCAATACACCATTTTGGTGCAGGCATCTGCTCCCAAAGGGTAACTATCGTGGGGGCCATCTTTTTGGCAATGGTCCCCGCTACGATCATTAAGTCCGACTGCCGGGGGGAGGGGCGGAACACTCCTGCTCCGAAACGGTCCAGGTCGAAGCGACTGGCTCCTGCTGCCATCATTTCGATGGCGCAGCAGGCTAGACCAAAGGTCATAGGCCAAAGGGAATTGGCCCTACACAGGTTGAGTACCTCTTCTACAACCGCAAATTGCACCCGAGGGCCTGGGGCTAGCTCCTTCTCTGCCAAGTGAAAACTCCTTTACGCCAGGCGTAGACAATGGCCAAGGACAGAATAGCAATAAAGATGAAAACCTCAATGAAGTCGCGAATGACATATCCCTTGTCATAGGCCAAGGCTACCGGAAATAGGTAGAGAACGTCCACGTCGAAGGCAAGAAAGATAAGGGCATAAATGTAGTAAGCAACACTGAATTGTATCCAAGCACTACCGATGGTGGGCATACCACTCTCGTAAGTCTCCGCCCGTTTGACACCCACGCTTCTGCCGCCAATCAACCACGAGATGATTATCGGCGTAATGGCAAAGACAATACCTACCACCAAAAAGACTCCCACATAGAGGAAGTCGTGTAAGACCTGAGCTGTCATACTATGCTCTCTTTTGCCAAGGGCCAGCCACAGGGGAACAGCCTCAAGCGTTACCCATATTGTTCTTTGAACGGCATGCGAGGCGGGATAAGATCATTTGGTACTATTTGGCACAAACGACGTGATTTGTAACAGAAATCCCTACGACCGTCAAGGACAAAAGATAAATTTCTTTACTTAATTACTATAAGTCCGTAATCCGAAATCAGAAATGCGAAATCAACCGAGTTTCCCCTTGTACATCAGCTTAAAAAAGGTTATACTCCGTCGCCGGACAAAGGGATATTATTCACAAAATAAGTGAGATCGATCCTTTTCTCCCTCAGCTGGTTTTTGCATGACTGTAAAACCGACCTGCCTATAATGGCCAGCGATTTTGGCCTAATCATATCAGTCGACAAGGAGCATTAAGATGGCCGCGCATGCAGCTGGGCAAGGGACCAAATCCAATGACCCTTTTAGGATGTATTCCTCTCCAATAGGCGCTAGTTTTTTGCAGAAGGCGAACAAAATCTTTGAAGACTTTCCTGTCTCCAAATACATACTTTTCTCCTTGATATTTGCCATTGAAATAGCAATCGTCTTCGCTTTCGCCATCTATCTTATCCGTTAGAGCCCTGATGTGAAGAGTATGAGCCGTAATCCCGGCGGGTGAGGGATTAATACATTTTTCCTTGCAGTAAGTCCAAAAATTGCCGAAGTTAATGACTGTTTGAAGAATGTGTGTTATATGATCAGCTTTGTTTGCCCTTCCTGTGGCCAACCTGGCCAGCAAAAACCTGATGGAACTTGCGCGGAAACTTGAGTGGTTATGATGCGCCACAGGTGCAAAGATTGTCTTTCCATCCAAACCATCTAAAAGAGGGATTTCATGAAGGAGAAGATTCGACTAACCATCAATGGGCATGAATTTGAGGCCGAAGCGGGCAACACTATTTTGCAGGTGGCCAGGCAAAACGACATTCATATCCCAACACTCTGCTTTAACGAGGTTCTTAGACCTATCGAGAGTTGTCGACTCTGCGTCGTTCGAGTGGAGGGAGAGGAACACCTTCAGGCCTCCTGCAGCACTGAAATCCAAGAAGGCATGGTGGTTACTACCGATTCTGATGAAATTTATCAAATCCGTAAGCTCATGCTCGAACTCATCCTCAAGGAACACTATGGTGACTGTGTGGCCCCTTGTCAGCTCACCTGTCCGGCGGGAATAGATATTCAGGGCTACATTGGCCTCATTGCCCAGGGACAGTACATCGAGGCTTTAAAGCTTATTCGGGAGCGCCTGCCCATGCCCCTTACCATAGGTCGGGTCTGCCCTCATTTCTGCGAGTACAAATGCAACCGGAACCTGGTGGATGAACCCATCAATATCAACCACCTCAAGCGATTTGTCGCCGACTTTGAGATGCACTCAGGCAAACGTAACCCACCGCCTCTGGCAGAACTCTCCGGTCGTAAAGTGGCCATCATTGGCGGTGGACCTGCTGGCCTTTCGGCAGCCTACTATCTCCGCAGACTGGGCCACGGTAGCACCATCTTTGACGCCATGCCTGCCCTGGGCGGCATGCTTCGTTATGGCATTCCTGAATATCGTTTACCCAAGAAAATTCTCGACTGGGAAATTGACGGAATCCTCGAGTTGGGTAACATCGAGGTCAAGTTTGGACTAAAGTGGGGCCAAGACTTCACCGTCGAATCTCTCAGGCAGGAAGGGTACGACGCCTTTCTTCTAGCCATCGGCGCTTGGGATACACGAAAACTAGGCGTAGTGGGAGAAGACCTTCAGGGTGTCTGGTCTGGGGTAGACTTCCTTGTTGACCTTGCTCTCGGCAAGCCGCTTAACATTGGTAAGAACATTGCCATAATCGGTGGCGGAAACGTTGCCATTGACGCGGCCCGCAACAGTGTGCGGATGGGTGCAGATACTGTAACCATTATTTACCGGCGTTCTCGAGAAGAGATGCCCGCCAGTCCCGAAGAAATTCATGGTGCTGAAGAAGAGGGAGTCAAGTTCCATTTCTTGGCTGCTCCAGTCCGGCTTTTTGGCAGTAACGGCAAGGTTGACAAACTCGAGTATATCAAAATGGAACTCGGCGAGCCGGACGCTAGCGGCAGGCGGCGACCCGTACCTGTCGAAGGCTCGGAGACCTTGATTCCAGTGGATATGGTGATTGCAGCCATTGGGCAATTTCCTGATCTTTCCCCGGTGGAATCCGACAAAGGCGTTGAGGGTGTTCCTACTACTCGCTGGAATACCTTCGGGGCTGATCCGGACAGTTTGCACACTGGTCTCGAGGGCGTATTCACCGGCGGCGATGTCTATCGCGGTCCTGAGACCGTGGTTGGAGCCTTGGCTGATGGCCGCAAGGCGGCAATGGCCATACACCTTTATTTGCGTGAGAAAGAAGTGTTTGGCCCGCCCAAGCCTTTTAATATCTTAAAGGGTGATCTTGAAACTATTGAGAAGGAACAGTTTACCTCCAGGGTTACTTCAGCCCCTCGTGAACTCATGCCGGAATTGGAGCCTAATGTACGGATTAAGAACTATGAGCAAATCGAGTTGGGTCTTTCCGAGGAGGGTGCGCGAAGGGAGGCGGAGCGCTGTCTCTCTTGTGGCTGCATGGATGCCTTTGACTGCAGACTAAGGAAATTCGCCTTTGATTTTGGCTTGGAACCCACTACTAGGATCAAGCCTCAAATATCCCTCGATGAGGTTTCCCGCCGCGACGATCATCAGTTTATCGCCGTGGATCCTAATAAGTGTATACGCTGTAGACAATGTTATGAGGCCTGTACTTTCTTCCAATGTTCTGATGCCATCGACTTTGAGGATACTCCCAGTCTTAACTCAAACTGCGTTTTCTGTGGTCTCTGCCTTGATTTGTGTCCCACCGGAGCATTGGAGGAACGCATAAGCGGCAAACCCGGCCCATTTCATTACGAGCAAAAGGAGACTATTTGCCCTCACTGTGGCTGTGGGTGTAACCTTCTGCTAAACGTTAAGGGCGACAAGCTCTTCACTGTTAGCACCAATAATACCGCCCCACCCAGCTATGGCTATACCTGCCGTCAGGGCCGCTTTGACAGCTTTGATTATCTCTCCAAGGGCAAAAGGCTCCAGACCCCCCTGCTAAAGAAAAACGGTAAATTAGTCGAGGCTAGCTGGGAGGAGGCGCTGGAGCGAGTGGTCGCTGAATTTAAGCGATTAAAGGAAGAGCATGGCCCTGGCGGATTGGCTGCCATAGGTTCCCCGCGAGCTACCAATGAGGCCAATTACCTGCTTCAAAAGATTTTTCGCAAACAGTTACAGTGTAACAATTTGGATTACCTGGGAGGTCAGTCTCATCGGGCCACTTTGTCGACTCTTTCCCAAGCCATGGGCAAGTCCGCCATGACCAATTCGTTGAGCGCAATTGAAAAGGCGGAGGTCATCTTCGCTCTGGGCAATTCTATTGAAGAAAACAATCCCATCGTAGCCACTGCCATGCGGAGAGCCAGCCGCACCCATGCTCGTCGTCTCATTACTTTGAGCTCCTCAGAAGTGACTCTGGCTAAATTTGCCGATCCTGCCTTGGTTGTTCCCAAGGAATACACGGCTGATTTCCTTCAAAGTCTGGTCAAACTCGTGCTTGAGCTTAAACTCTATAATAAAGACTTCGTAGCTGCTCATACCAAGGGAATAGAGGCCCTGGAAAAATCCCTGGCATCCTTCGATCATCTAGATACTTTAGCCAAGCTTGACATACGGCCGAGCGCTTTTGAAGAGCTGGCCCTAATTCTTGTAAATAGCTCTTCCCTGGCCATGGTCTACTCGGAAGATGTTACGGCTCAAGCCAAGGGAGCCAAGAAGGTCGAGGCCATAGTCAACCTGGCCATACTCACTGGCCGCATTGGTCAGCCGCAAAGTGGCATCTATCCTCTATATGGTCAGATCAACGCCCAGGGTGCCATGGACATGGGCATGACACCATCTTTCTACCCAGGACATGTCAGGGTCTCAGACTTGGCAGTCAACGATAGATTAACTAAGGCCTGGGGAGGTCAATTGCCAGCCGCCGCTGGATTGGATTACCGGGAGATAATCGCAGCGGCCCAGCAGAAAAAAGTTAGAGGACTTTATCTGATGGGAGAAAACCCCCTGGCCACTCAACCTGAGAGGGAGAAAGTTCAAGAGGCTTTAGAGCAGGTCGAATTTCTGGTGGTGCAGGATATGTTGCTTACCCAGTGTGGGGAACTGGCAGATGTGATCTTACCTTCCGCAGCTTCTACGGAACAGGAGGGGACTTTCACCAACACCGAACGGCGAGCTCAAAAACTCTCGCCAGTTTTGCCTGCTCCGGGCGATGCCCTTCCAGATTGGCGCATTCTGGCAGATTTATTGGCAAGGCTTGATGCCGGCGGAGCCACATACAAGGACGCCGAATCTGTGTATAAGGAAATAATGTCAGTTGTACCCTTCTACCAGGGGCTCTCTTATGAGCTTTTGCAAGAAGGCGGCATTCAGTGGCCTTACACCGAAGAAAAGTCAGGAGGCCTGCTTAAATTGGCAGATTTGAAAAAGCCTCTAGAGTTTGTAGTTAGCGGCTTATAACTACTTATGCACAGATTTTGCATGTTTACTCTTTGAAGCAATTATCCTTGGTTTAAACTCGCAAAGCGCATCCGCCTTACGCGGATTCACTGACAATTTTCTGTTGAAAATTGTTATTGATTCCGATATATTTCCATAGAATTCTAAAATGGCAACGAGGAAAGCATGAATAGAATTTGGCAGTGGGAAGGTCTTCTTAGCCTGGAGCTTTTGCTCTTGCTGGGCCTTTTGTGCCTTTGCGGCCCGCCCATTGCCTTTGACGGTCGCTGACCACCTGCTCGTCGAAACTTACAAAGGCCATGGGTGAATCGCCCATGGCCTTTTTCATTTTATATTGCAGAATGCAGATTGAGGATTTTTTTGAAAATTCAGAAAGGAATAAGCCAAAAGATAAAATCCGCAATCCGAAAGGAGGTGGTGGGCATGGGGCTGGCCCTAGAGACCTACGAGACAGCTGACGAATCAGACCTTCCTCTAACCCCTTATAATTTTGGAGGTAATCATGGCAACAAGGAAGATAAAAATCTTCGATACTACCCTAAGAGATGGCGAGCAGGTGCCTGGGGCAAAACTCAATGCCAAGCAGAAACTGGAGATCGCTCTCCAACTGGAAAGACTGGGGGTAGACGTAATCGAGGCCGGTTTCCCCTGCTCATCACCCGGGGATGCCCAGGCGGTCAAAAATGTGGCCCAAGAAGTTAAGAAGTCTACCATCGCAGGCCTAGCCAGAGCCGTCCAGCAGGATATAGACATATGCTGGGAATCGGTGCGTCCGGCTGAGAGTCCGCGGATACACGTATTTCTGGGTGCCTCAGACATCCACGTCCAGAAAAAGCTCCGCATGGATCGAGAAAAAGCTCTGAACCTTGCGGTGGAATCTGTCAAATATGCCAAAAGCTTTTGCTCGGACGTTGAATATTCCACCGAAGATGCCTCCCGTACCGACTTTGAATATCTTTGTCATGTAATCGAGGCAGTTATCAAAGTGGGTGCCACAACCATAAATGTCCCCGATACCGTGGGCTATGCCACTCCTGATGAGTTCGGCGACCTTATAGTTAGACTGCGGGAAAGTGTGCCTGCTCTGGACAAAGTGACCTTGAGTGTTCATTGCCACAACGACCTTGGTTTGGCAGTGGCTAATTCTGTCGCTGCCATCCGTAACGGAGCGCAGCAGGTGGAGTGTACCATCAATGGCATCGGCGAACGGGCGGGCAATGCCTCCCTGGAAGAGATAGTGATGACTTTGCGCACCAGGCAAACAGTCTTCCAGGCCCATACTGATATAAATACCAAAGAGATCTATCGCACCAGTAGGATGGTAAGCAGGCTGATGAACATTCCGGTTCAGCCCAACAAAGCGATTGTTGGGTCTAATGCTTTTGCTCATTCATCCGGTATCCACCAGGATGGCATCCTTAAGGATCGACGTACCTATGAGATCATGAAACCGGAAGATGTGGGCATCAAGGAACACACCATGGTACTAACTGCTCGCTCCGGACGTGCCGCTGTACGTCATAAATTAAAGGATCTCGGCTTTGATCTGGAAAAAGAGATGTTTGAAAGAGTCTTCCAGCGCTTTATCAATGTGGCAGATCGGAAAAAGGAAATCACTGCCAAGGATCTCAGTAGCATTGTAGAGGTTGAAATCTCTAAGGTACCAGAGACCTATGCTTTCCTCGGCATGCAGATTATGAGTGGAAACCAGACTACGCCCCTTTCATCCGTACGGCTCAAAAAAGGAGACGAGGTCATCACAGACGCAGCAATAGGAAATGGACCAGTTGATGCTACTTATCGCTGTATTGAACGTCTGATTGGACATCAGGGCAAACTTCTGGATTATGACCTCAAGGCGATTACCACTGGAAAAGATGCTCTGGGTGAAGCAATGGTTCGAGTGGAGATAGAGGGAAGAGTCTATTCCGGCTTAGGAACCAGCCCGGACGTTATCGAGGCCAGTGCTCGGGCATATTTAAATGCCTTCAATCGCTACTTTGCCAATAATGTTTAATAGGCTTGTTACTCTGGTAATAATAGTCATATAAGAGGAGTTGAAGCCCCGCTGAGGTGGGTATGCCAGGCAGAACTTGGTCGGTCCTCTGGATTACCCGCCCCGGGCGGGCCGACGGCGAATTCCAGCATGACCACGGCTGTGCCTCTGTCAAGCTCTCTTTTCCAGTCCTCCGCTCTCGGCAACCTGCTCCACTAAGGCCTGGAATAGAATGATTATATCCTTGTTTGCCCGGCGCAACCTTTTGGATAGCTCTTTTCCTATAGCCCTCGTCACCAGAAGACCTAGCACGGGATCTTCCTCTCCCAACCGGTTAAAATCTTCACGATTGATCACCAGAAACTCACAATCAGTCACTGCAGTCACCGAGGCGGATCGCACCTCTCTATCCATTAGGGCCAATTCTCCAAAAAACGCATCCTCTTGGTCCGTCAAAGTGGTAATCGTATAAAGTTCCTGATCGAGAGTTCTTTTCTGGATTTGCACTGTCCCCTGGTAAAGGATATAGAGATCACTACCCTCAATGCCTTCGCTCAGCACCTCGTCTCCGGCCTTACACTCCTGCCAGGTAACTATGCGTGCCAGCTTGGCGAGTCTCTCCTCATCGCTTTCGAGTGTATTGAATAGTTTAACCTTTTTCAGTTTTTCAATTATCTCCTGTTCAGCCATTCTTCCATCCCATTTAACTTAAATGCCTAAAGTGCCTAAAATGTCTAAAGTGTCTAAAATGCTAAAACTGAACTAAAATCCCAAATTCGCAATTCGAAATTATTGATTTCTGACATCTGACCTCTCTGCTCTGACTCTATGCTCTTTGCGCTATGCGAAGATAAATCCGCAATTATATTACTCTCTAGTAGACATCAGCCTTGGATCAAAATAGCCCGGGAATAGGACTTTATTCTATAATCCGGCCCCGGGTTGAACACCGGCAGATTTCCGCGCAGTTCCTTTACTTCCTGAAGGTTCGCTACCAACTTTGATATGTCAGGAGTCTTCTGAGCTTCGTGCAAGGCTTCCCGTTTACGCTGAAAAATATTTCCGGTATTTTCCAGTAAACCTATGAGTATTCCCCTTTCTCCTTCCATAAAATAACTGCTCAGATTGGCGAAAGAGTCTCCGACAAAACGATCCGGGAAATTTTTGGTAATTAATCGGCCCTCCCCCACGTTTAGCAGGTCCTGTACTATGTGGGCAATCCCTGAAGCTGCCGTAGCATTGGCCAGAAGAATTCTGTTGTGTTCGCGGCTCAAGATTATTTCATCACAATGAACATTTTCTAAGTATCGCTTGAATTTGGAGTCAATAAGCTCGGCACAAGTATAGATATCCCTTAATAATGTCTTTATGGTCAAAACCGTCATCACAGTGCGAGCATCCACTTCCTGGTCGGATGCCGGGCTACTCTTATCTGCCAGCACCAACACTCTGGCGGCTTTTTTGATATTTGCGCGCAGCAACACGTTCTCATCCACGTAGTCACCCCGCACAAAACGGACATTTTGCAGATTCGGATTAGAGCGTAAATTCTCCATCTTGGCCTGCTCCACCGTGCTCACCACCACGATGTCCTCATCTGAGAAATTGGGGTTAATGCGGAGAATGTCCTCCAGCACGGAGACCATCTCATTTTTCCAACCGCAGATGACAAAATGCTTCTTTAGTTTTTTTTGATCGGCCAAGCCGCTTCCCTCCTTGATTTTCCATGTCACCAGCCAGGATGCGATCCGGCCAGTGATCATTCCCAACAGGCCAATACCGAAGAGCATGACAAGAACGGCAACTAATCTTCCGCCAGTTGTCAGCGGTACCTTGTCGCCATAGCCTACGGTGGCTGCGGTGACCAGGGTCCACCATACGGCGTCCCACATGCTGGCAAAACCCTGGTTGGTACCGTACTCAAAAAACAGCACGCCCAGAGAACTCAGCAAAAAAACCAGCAAAATAACAGCAATAATCGGGTAGGTGCGACTCCTCATCACCCTTTTCATTAGAACAGCCAGCCGGTTCTTTTTGCGTAATGCAAATCGATTCCGTGCATCTCCCATGGATCTATCAAAGCTCATTAGGCTTGATCAAATATTCCCTGCTTGCAATAGACGATTTTAACCACAGAGGCCAGAGAGTTCACTGAGACACAATTGACAGTTAGCCCTCATCAATACAACCTAATACTCTGTGCTCTTTGTGTGCTCTTTGGTTATGATGCGTAACATATTCACTGAGGCGATTTTGGTACTTTACACCTGATTTGGCGGTCGATCAAGGGCAAAATCTTTTGCGAAAATGGTAGGTTAGAATAGCTGATTAGTTTTCATCTCAAATTCTCATCCTTGCAACCGAATTCTTTAACTCTCTGTCACCTCTTTACTAGATTCGAACTCATTAAGGTAAGGGAGAATAGTAGCGACTGCCTATCTGTTTTTTCGTGCTCTGGATCAGGTTCCTAAGTAACCTTCTCCTTCCAGTAATTCAGCATCAAATGATGCTTGCACACCTGCAGTTGGAGTTTTGGAGTGCTGGAGTATTGGAGTAGTGAGAAAAACAATGATTTTTTGAGAATTTTAGCTTCTTGACAATACTCCAGTACTCCATCTTTGCATTACTCCGGATGGTTCGGAAAGCTAAAGATAATAGTGTGAAAAATACCCTTGGCAAAAAACTATAGTCATGTTAAATTGAAAGTGGTCCCAATGAGCGTAGACCATCACGGTTGGCTTTAGGAAATTAATTTTGCTAGGCCTACCGGACGGACCTAGTAACCCGCCCAGATGGCGCAAATTCCGGCAGTCATGGTGATGCCGGGGGGAGAACGGTGGTTCGGGAATAACCAGATGGGATAACGTTTGTTGGGGCCTTTTTTATGGTGGGAGATAAGCAGCGCCAATTAGCCTCTCAGCCAAAGCCCGGACAATTAATCAATCGGCTGCTCCGACTGTAAAACTGGGAACCCGCTTGCGGGACTGAGCGGAGCGTAGCGAGGGCGAATAATATGAACGTCCTTCCGGACGTCCTCTGGACTCGAACCCTGCGACGTACTGTTCAAGTACGCCTCGGATTCGAGTCCCTGCGGATGCCCGGTTGCACCCTCACCTCCACGGTCTCGCCACACCAATTCGTGAACTATCCGGGCTAGGAAGAATCCTTAGCTCCTTCGAGCACGTCTTTTACCCTTCTGTATTCTTGACGGGTTCTATTTAGTTCTAGCTCGATTTCGTCTCGCTTCTCACCCGGTGGTTCTGAATCGTACGCCTGCCCCAATTCCTCCAATCGCCTTTTCAGTTCATAGAGGTTTCTAGCTATATCGCGGATGTATACCACGCCTCCTCCACTCCTATATCCTGCCCTAGTTTACTTTGCTTCAAAGCGAACCAGGTCACCTCTGCGAACATTGAGCACAGGATTGAAGAGCAACAGTTGGCCCAAAGACATTTTTTCATCCACTTCAACTATTCTGCCGCGAGCAAGATCAGTTTCCTTAAAATTCTTTATCCTTGCCCCCCTCTGGTAGCGCTCGACCTCCGTTCGATAGATAGTAAATCGCTGACCTGGTGGATGGCCGCCCCTTCCACATCTACTGAGATAAATAGTTCCGTCCCCACGCACTCCCACAACTGTACTCGGCAGATCCTCTTGCTTCAAATCCGGGGCAAAAGCTCTCTGCAAATCATCGCTATAATAGCGGTAGGTGGGATCTTTTGGCCGGCAGCGATGCGCCCTCTCATAAGCAGCTACAGCCTCTAATAAGCGGCCATTCATCTCGTAGGCAACCCCCAGGTTTCCATTTACAGTGCATTCATCTGGGGCCTCTTCCATTGCCTTAAGAAACAACTTCTCTGCTCTCAGCCAATCGTTTTCTGCCGCTGCCTGAATTCCCCGTCGCACCCATTTCGCAGCCACCGGGACCATTCCAAAGTGGGGGGCTTTAATTAAACGCTGGACCCTGTATTCCTGCGGCTTTAACCGAGCAGCCACCTCATTGGCTATGGAAATCAACAGTCTGTGAATTTCTGCTTCCGTGTCCGCCTCGGGGCCAGGAAACTTGATTCTTTCAGACTTCCTTGTGATTTCTTGCTCCCAAAGGGTATTACCGCTCTTAGTTTCCACAAGCCTCACCTGTGCAGTTAGGGTGGAGACCAGTTTGGTAATGGAGACTTCAACTGTGCTTGGATCCTGGCGAGGTAAGATCCTGTAGTAGTAGGTATCTTTTATTGACTCTTCCTCGAGAATGCCCACCCATTCATATTCAGAATGGTCACCAGAGCCGAATTCTGGCACTGATAGCATGGGCTGATTAGCTCTTGAGGTTTGCACAGAAAACTGGCTAATCTCACCTAGGATTAGTGCGTCTACCTGCTCCTTTTGCCCGAGTTTTCTAATTGAGTCAGCCGTAGGCTTGAAATCTTCGGCGGCTCTAATAGTCCGCGCCGCAAATGGTCCTAGCCCCAGTACGCCGCTGTCCAGTGCCCTGGCAATATCCACAGCCATTTTGCGCCCTACATCCGAGGCGGGACTGCTGAAAGGCATGACCCCAATAGTCTTTATGTTTTGTATCTCCGCCTCTGGAGGTTTTTCCAGGTCAATGGTTACCAATCTGGTCGTTATGGGAGGACCACAGCCACTAAAAATAATGGCCGCCACTATAAACCACTTCAGCCATCTTCTGCGACCGATTCGATTCATCGGCGAATCTCCTGGCAATATCTTGGTGGGGTCTTGCTTGAAACGGCATTAGGTTAGCCTATGGCCAACTTTGGTGTCAAGTTAGCTTGGGAGACAGATTGTCGTTTATCCTATTTGCGACTAGTCCTTTTCAGCAGTTTAATGGCTAATTCAGTATTAACAACCGGAATCAACTCCGCCACCCCAAGATCAGTCCAATCGTAAAAAGAAGCAGCCATGTGGGCTGCGTCCTCTGCCTCAAAAAGACAAAAAACTCGATGACCCGAGACATCAAACCACTCACCTTTGATTTCTACGCCCTTCGGGCTTCGAGGATTTTTCATCCTCCGTTCAATCACCCGATCTCTATCATTAGGTTCATAAGTAAAAACGGCCATAAATAGCATTGAGATACCTCCTTCCTTGGCTAAGGGCATGGAGCATAGGGCAATGGCTTAAAATTTCGAAATTAAAAACCTTCAGTGCCCTGACCCCAGGCCCAAATTTTTAATCTACTACCAGCCTTCTACCTAACTCATAAGCTTGTTGTAGAGCTTCCTCTCTCTTCCTTATCTCACCCTTATCATCTACTCCCCGCACCAAAAGTTCATCGCTGTAACTTACATCGATGGCATCAAAAAAATATTTTATCGTAAGTCTCACTCCATCAAAAAGTTTTTTTCCCCGGGTAGCTGCTACCGAGATGAATGCTCCCCTGCGGTCGGGAACGTTGGAGACCGGCAACTTTAAAATATACTTCTTTGCCCATAAAGATTGACATCTGTCAATCATTGCCTTAGTCCAGCCTGAGACACTGTAAAAAAATATGGGTGAAGCTATGATCAACCTCTGGGCTTGCTCGATTTTTGGAAAAAGATCTTGCATATCGTCTTTAATGGCACATACTCCATCCTTAGCGCATTTATAGATCTCCAAGCATGGTGTGATTTTAAGGTCTCGCAGTATGACTTTCTCACAGGAACCGCCATGGTCACTCGCACCCTGCAGCGCCTCATCTAAAAGAATTTCAGTATTTCCGCCTCTCCTCGGACTGCCGAGGATACTAAGTACCTTCATGCTCCGCTCCCCGCTGCACCAAGATTGTTTTGGCTATTCTCGCCACCCAGAGGAATCCCTCGACTCCTTGGGTCTTCCGCTTATGGCTGGTAATAAATTAAAAAACAAAAACCCTCTTTCTGGCAAAGACCTTGCAAGCATACTTGAGTAATGCTCAACAAGACTGAAATGGTCACCTTATTGTCGACTGACTATGTTACACCATAATAAACCAACGGCAAAGTACAAGAGCTTTCTTGGTATTAGGGAGTCTGCTATAATTTTTTGCCTATCATTTGGATGCTCCTGTGTTTTGCTGTGAGATTGGCACTTATGGCTTTGCTTAGAGTCACTATGATCGCCGAGGAAGTGTTCGATTGTCCTACTTATGCAAAGGGCGACCAAATCACTATTGACTATCCGCAAATTGTCCTGGAGGAGACCAACAAAGTCTGTATTTCAGCTCTTAATCAGTGCCAGCCTTACATTCTGGCCCTGTCTCGGGGAGTGGCTTTCGCCACCCTGGGTATTGGCGAAGAGCTTGGCAGCTTGCGTTGTTGCTGCAATCTTGGCCGTGTCATTTTCAATGTTATCAAAAGACGCTCTCGCGTATCCATCACCCCGGAGACACTGAAGCAACTTGCGAACCTGAAACTTGATCTGTCAAAGCTTCAATCCATGCCTATTTTTGAACCCCTTCCGGAGGCTTCCCTGGAGAAAATCATTCCCCTTCTTCAACTCCAACAGATCAATACAGGAAACGACATCATTCAGCAGGGTGACGTTGGCGAGTTTCTCTATGTAATTATAAAGGGAGAAGTGTCGGTGTTACGTCAGGGAGGGCAGATACGGGAAGAAGTGATTGCCAATCTGCCGGAAGGAGAGTGTTTCGGTGAAATGTCATTGATTTCTGGCGAACCCATCTCGGCTACCATCAGGGCAAAAACCCCAGTTACCTTGCTAAAGATAAGCAAAAAAGACTTTGATCAGCTTGTCCGAGACAATCCCTATCTGAACATTTATTTCACTAAACTACTTACCCAGCGATTGAAGCAGACCAGCACAAGGATGGCGGAAACGCTGGACAAAGGGATGCTTGGAAGTATTGAGACCTTCAGTATTCCTGAACTCGTTCAAACCCTCGCACTCAACGGTAGAACCGGCGTATTAGTGATCTCTGGCAAGAGGGGTGAGGCTAAAATTGCTTTCGAGAGAGGCTTCATTTACCAGGTAACCCTCGGAGATCTTCTCGGCGAACAAGCCTTTTACCAGCTACTTACCTGGCAGGAGGGGCAGTTCCAGTTTCAGTCTGCCGAGACTCTCTCCATTAAACGACAGGTGCAAAAGGAGACCATGCATTTGCTAATGGAAGGTTTGCGCCGCCTAGACGAGGACAGATCTGGCCTCTTAGAGCCAAAATCCCCTGCCAATTAAGATCTATAAATACTCTTCCATACCGCGCTGTTTCATTGCGTCAAGAATCTTGCCAATATCCTGGGCTCTATTCACAGGACAAACCAGCAGTGCGTCTTCGGTATCCACCACAATTAGGTCAGCCACCCCAAGAAGGACACAAAGTTTCTGCTGAGAGAAGACAACATTGCCCCGGGCTTCCATGGCCACAATTTCACCCAGGTGGGCATTGTCTTGATCATCCCTGGGCCAGATTTGTGCCATGGAGGCCCAGGATCCCAAGTCATTCCAGCCGAAATCAGCAGGTATCATCAGAACATTATTAGCCTTTTCCATTATCCCGTAGTCGATGGAAATGGACTCCAATTCTGGATAGATCTGGTTTATTTTCTCATCCAGGCCACCTGTATCCAAAAATGGCTTCAGTTTATGGAGATCGTTGTAGAGGCCGGGCAAGTAATTTTTCATTTCCGCCAAAATAGCATTGGCTTGCCAAACAAACATGCCACTGTTCCAGAAAAAATTACCCTTTTCCAGGTATTGTTTGGCCCGTTCAAGGTCAGGTTTCTCATGAAAGGAACTAACTTTATAGAATCTGTGCTCTTGTATTTTATGCACCTGGTCCCCTGCCTCGACATATCCATAGCCGGTCTCAGGTGATCTGGGGCGAATACCCAAAGTAATCAGGGCTGGCTGTTTTCGAGCCATTGCTACCGCAGCCCTTAAGGTGGAAAGGAACAGATCCTCGTCAGCAATCAGGTGGTCCGCCGGCAATACTACCATTACTGCACTTGGGTCACGATTTTGCACTAGTAGAGCCGCTAAACCTATACAGGCGGCTGTGTTTCGCCCAACTGGTTCCAGGAAAACATTCTCAGCTGGCAGCTCAGCCAGTTGCCGGCGCAACTCCTCTCCATGAGCTTCACCAGCCACCACTAGAACATTTTCCACCGGGAGCAAATTAGCAATCCGCGCTATGGTCTGTTGCAGCATTGAACGTCGCCCCACAATATTGAGAAGTTGCTTGGGTCTCTTTTCTCTGCTCCTAGGCCAGAATCTGGTGCCCTTGCCTCCAGCCATGATTACCGCGTACATCGCCTTCACACCTCCTTTTGTATTTCAGCTTTATCTTCAGCGAAGGGGTTGAACCAGTATACGGTCTCATTTCTCATTTGTCATTTCGCATTTCTCATTACCTACAGACAATCGAAAAGGGGCAAGCAATACCCATTCCACCTTTTGAGCCACAGAGCCCGAAGAGTTAAAGACGCAGAGCACCATGGACACTAGGCACTAAGCATTTCGGTAATTTCCGATTTCGGATTGCGGATTGCGGATTTAATAATTCGAAGTTCCAAATTCGAATTTCAAAATTTGAACCCCATGCCCTATGCCTGCTGCGCAACGGACTACGAACACCCCTAGCCCGGATGATTCATGAATTGGTGTCGCAAGCGGGTTCCCAGTTTCACAGTCGGAGCAGCCGATTTATTAATTATCCGGGCTAACCATGAAAGAATTTTGCAGAGATCTTCCGGGTATGTTAAATTGAAATCTTCCTATATTCTGGGAGCAAAAAGCTTATTACTGGTTGGGATTGGTGAGAAAGGATAGATGGTTATGGAAACAGATCTCGATTACAAAAGGGTTGGAGAACGTCTGCAGAATTTCAGGGAGGTTCGTGGACTGACTCGAGCCGTGGTGGCTCAAAGGCTAGGCATAAGTGAAAAAGACCTTAAAGAGATGGAAACAGGGAAAAAGAAACTCTCTTCGGAAAACATCGAGGTCTTAAGAGAGACATTCTCCTTGGACCCTGCCTGGCTCCTTGGCGGCCATAATTTATAAGTATTTTTTGCTTATAAACGTTTAAGGGCTCGATATTGCTCTTCTAGAGAGAAATTATACAACCTTTCCGCTTTTCCTTCGCTAGTCATAGTCTGGCACATTCTAACCGCCACTATGTTGAAGGCCAGTCGATAATGCGAACCAACAAACTATTAATCTTTTGCACCTTTTTGGTCGCCATTCTAGTTTGCTCATCCTGCCCCAAGACTGAGCAAGGAGTTCGGACCGAACTGATAGAACTGCAGACCACTGATGGGGTGAGACTGAACTCCGTCCTGCGTGAACCTTACCCGGAGCGGGCCAAGGCCGGAGTTGTTATGGTTCACGGATATGGGGGAAACTTCTATTCCGGCATTATGGCCTTTCTTCCCCAAGCCCTATCTCGACGAGGTTTCGCTACGTTGGCTCTTAACATGCGGGATCACGACTTGGGCCCCAAGAAAAACTTGTTTGAAGAGAACCTGCCAGACATCACCTCAGGGGTGGATGAAATGGCTCGACACGGCTATGAAGCTCTTTTCCTCTACGGCCACAGCATGGGAACCAACCGAGTACTCTTTTATCTGGCAGAGACAGAGGACCCCAGGATCGCCGGACTCATTCTCACTGCTCCCCCAGGAAACCTTTTCCAATGGAATGTGAGAACCTTCGGCCTGGAAGCTGCGACTCAACTTCTCCATCGGGCCCAGGAGTTGAAGACCGAAGGCAAAGGTGACACTTGGATGGTCATTGACCTCGGCCCCCTTGGCAAGACTCTCTACACGGCTAACCATGTGGTTAGCCTCAGAGGCCCACAAACCTTCTCCGACCCATTTATGAACATTGGTCGTCTTAGCAAACCAGTTCTTATAGTCCATGGTCTGGCTGATCGGTTGGCGGACCCCCAAGTGGCAGATCAACTCAGGAACAACGCCGGAACCGGAAGCCAAGTTACGGTGAGAAAGGTGGTAGGTGGAAACCACCGTTTCCGCCAGCATGAAAAGGAATTAGAGGAGATCATTGTCCAGTGGTTGGTTCAACAAATCAAGCAGTAAGCGGAGCATTGTGGCAAGAAACACCGACCAGAGCAAAAGGAGAAAATTCGGAATCCTAAGCACGAAGCACTAAACAAATTCAAAATCCTAATTCTCCAATGTTCAAAACGAAAACAGCATAAGCGAGTACCCTAAATTTTGGTCATTTGGATCTTGAAAATTTGAATTTGCCCTTCGACTCTGCTCAGGACCGTGAGCCTGTCGAACGGCTCGTCGAACCATTTCGGATTTCGATATTAGATATTCGGATTTAAAACATGGAGTAATAAAAGTGCTGTTGTTATACCTGGAGATGCACCATGAAAAAGAGATTGGTTGTGGTAGGTGGTGGCGCTGGCGGGCCTAGTGCGGCCGCTAAAGCTAAGCGGGTCAATCCAGATCTAGAGGTAACCATACTTGAGGGTGGGGAGCACGTCTCTTTCTCATCCTGACCGACACCCTATTACATCGGCGATGTAATCAGGGATGAGGCCAAGTTAATTGCCCGAACACCTGAAGCCTTTGCCAAGTCTGGCATAGAGGTAAAACTCCATACCAAAGTGATCAACATACGACCAGAGAAAAAGGTGCTGGAACTAACCACAGGTGAAACCCTTCCCTTCGATTACCTAACCGTGGCTACCGGTGCTACTCCTCGCTTGCCTTCAGTTCCTGGGCAAGATCTTGAGGGCATCTTTTTTTTACGGAACGTTGCTGACGCTATTCGCATAAAAAGCTTCATCAAGCAAAGGAATGCCAGAGGTGCTGTGATAATTGGAGCTGGGCTAATTTCCCTTGAAGTTTGCGAAGCTTTTAGACGACTAGGACTAGAGACCACCGTTGTTTATCGAAAAGATCTTCCCATGAGGAGACTCGGCCAAGACTTTGCTGAGCAGATACTCATAGAACTCGAATCGAATGGCGCAAAATTTATGGCTAGCACACTCTTGGAGGGCTTTGAGCCAACCAGCTCTGGAACCATCATGGTCCACACCAGTAATGGCACTTTAGAGTCTGATCTAGTGTTAATCGGCATAGGTGTCGTTCCAGAGGTTTCTCTTGCCTCAGAAGCCGGTATCGAAGTAGGTCCAACCGGCGCCATTGCGGTAAACGAGAACATGTTAACTAACTACCCATTTATCTATGCAGCCGGAGATTGTTGCGAGTGCTTTCATCGCGTTAGCCGCAAACCGGTGCATGCCCCCCTTGGAGATATCGCCAACAAACAAGGCCGTATTGCCGGTGCCAACATCGGTGGCCAGAAAATTTTATTTCCCGGAATAGTCGGATCTCTTTGTTTCAAAGTATTTAATCTTGAAGTTGCCAGTACTGGCTTGACTTTGGAAGAAGCTGAGAAAGCTGGATTCAAAGCTAGTTCCGCTACCATCCAGGGTGTCTCTAAAGCACATAGCTACCCTGGCAGCCTCGAGCTTCAAATCCGATTAGTCGCCGATACTGAAACCGGCCGCTTCCTTGGAGCTCAGTCTGTGGGTGGCGACGGGGTGGTCTCCAGAATCAACGCTTTGGCCGTCGCCTTGACAGGCGGCTTATCTATAGAGGAACTGGCCTACGTGGACCTGGCCTACGCCCCGCCCTTCTCCGGCACCTGGGATCCTATACACATAGCGGCTCAAAAACTACTCAAGTAAGGAAGACGAATCCAGATAATGTAGGCTGGTTGGCAGATAAATCCATTTAGTCGTATGCGCTGTGGTATTTGAAGTAATGGAGTGGTGTAATAATGGTTTGATTCAGTATTAAAGACTAACTACTATCAAAAATAGACCTGATTTTTTGCCTTTGCCAACACTCCAGTACTCCAACACTCCATACACGTTTGCCCGTTGTTTTACTTTCACTTATAATTATCCACTAACAACATCTAACGGTTTGTCAACTCCTGACGAGGTGGTTTCTTGAAGATACTTCTCCACATGTGCTGTGGACCATGTGCCATCTACCCTCTCGAGATCTTGCAGGGTGAGGGAGCGCGTGTTTTCGGCTTATTCTATAACCCCAACATCCATCCTTACCAGGAATTCCGCCGCCGCCGGCAAGCCGTGGAGCAACTGGCAGAAATTCTTGGGTTGGAAATGATTTACCGGGACGAATATGACGTTGTGAGTTTTTTGCGCCAAGTGGCATTTAGGGAGTCGCACCGTTGTCCAATTTGTTACAACTTGCGTCTCGATGCGGCTGCACAGTTGGCAAAAAAAAGCCGCATGGACGGTTTTACCAGTACGCTCCTTTACAGTAAGAAACAAGACCACGAATTAATTTCTCAGCTAGGCGAGGAGATAGGTCGTCGCCGGGGGATACCCTTCATCTACCGAGATTTCCGCCAGGGTTGGCAGGAGGGGATAGAAAAATCAAAAGAAATGAAACTATTCAGACAGGAATACTGCGGCTGCATTTACAGCGAAGAGGAAAGATATCTAGGAGTCCGTCGTCGGTAGTCCGTGGTCCGTAGTCCGTTGTTTCTTCAGCTAACTGCTGCGAGGGAGAATGTCGAGCTTAATGGACGATCTGGCATGCAAACCACAAAGGGGAAAAACAAATAATAGCAAATCTTTTGTCCTCTCAGTGCTCCGAAATTAGCTCAAATGTAGAATCACTTGTCTTTTTATGCAACTGACCACGGACAACAGACAACGGACAATGCCAGGGCATTAGTCGTAAACAAACACCCGATGAAGGGAAGGTGCCCTTAACAGACTGTCAATCTCATTCTGAATCTCGTGCCGTTCTTTATCCGATTCCCACTTCTTCCAGTCATTCAAACTGTTCCACGTACTGATCACTAAGTACTCATTGGGATCATCAAGAGAACGCAATGTTTCCCCGGAAATATAACCTTTGGCAAGCATGGCCTTTCCCCTAAGTTTCATGAGGAGGTTGTTTAACCTCGGTTGATTTTCCGGTACAATTTTTCTCTCTATCAGGACCCGAATGGCCATGACCGTCCTCCACCTATTTAGCATCTACAGGCATTTTCCTACCATCCAAGACGTCTCTTAGACTCAAAGACGATAGCTCTTCCATTAGCCGCTCACTCATACGAAGCCAGATTTCTCGGGTAAGACATTGACTCTCTCTTTCACAACCCTTGGGATCTTCTACACAGTCAACTAGGGTCATACCCCCTTCGAGGGTCTTTATAATTTGTCCAATGCTGATTTTTTCAGGTTTCCTAGCCAGGGTGTATCCTCCCCGAGCTCCACGAACACTGCGAATAAACCCAGCGGCCTTAAGCGGGATAATCAGTTGTTCCAAATACTTAACCGAAAGGTCCTGACGCTTGGCAATTTCTCTTAGAGGAGTTGGACCTTCATCATGGTGAGCTGCCAAGTCCAACATCATTCGAGTTCCGTATCTACCTCTAGTTGATATCTTCATACACTCCTCCTATTTAAAATCGGTGGGATTATAGCAATGCAGCCCTTTTCTGTCCAGAAACTTCCAACTTTTCATCCAATTGCTTCATTGGCCACTCTCTGTCATAATGCTCCCGCCACTAAACGAAGCACGAAAATTACTTCATGAGAGAAAAGCAATCATCTCAAAAACTCAAAGCTTACCTTCGCCAACTATACGCGAAACTTGCGGCTCACGGCACCGCCAACCTAAGTTCCGCGCCCATCCCTTGCGGAGAAGAGCTGGCTCGTGCCTTCGGATATCACACCTCAGTTTTACCGATTCCTAAGAAGGCCTGGAGATTATTTGCAGGTTGTGGAAACCCTCTTGAAGAGATCAGGATGGGGCCGCACTGGATTGTTTTGGATTTAGGCTGCGGGGTGGGTATTGATAGCCAAGTGGCGGCCCTTTCCATGCAGCCACCTGGTAGGGTGATCGGCATGGACATCACCAGTGAAATGCTTTATCAGGCCAAAGGGTATTCAAATTCAAATCCTTTGTGCCACTGGGTGACAGGTGATGGTGAATACCTTCCTTTGCGATCGGATTGTATCGACCTGGTAACGGCCAATGGGTCCTTTAATCTGCTGCCCCATAAAGAACAAGCCCTAACAGAAATAAATCGAGTGCTTAAACCGGGCGGTTTTCTCTCACTGGCCGACCTCATTGCCGTCGGTGAAATTGCGCCAATTATTGAAGGATTCGAGGACGCCTGGAGCTGGTGCGTAGCCGGTGCACTAACTGCCGAAGAATACGACATTTTAATGAGCTCAACTGGGTTTACCTGGTGGGAGCTTAAAAAGAAGAGCAGCTACGGTCCACTAGCGGCAGCCCATTTACTCGCCCGAAAGGGCGAGGAAGATCAGGCACGCCAGTAATTTTGGATCTCGGATTGCGGATTTGGAAGGGCACAGAGCATAGGGCATAGAGCATAGAGTAAGGCGAGACGGGCGACAGACCACGGACAGCTGACTCCTCGGTGCCTAGTGCTTAGTTCATAGAGTCTGGTTTTCCGGCTCCTCCTTGGTCTTCTTGCCTGAGGCAGACCGTATTCGTTCGAAAATAGCACTTGTGGAGATCCCTGCTTCCAAAGGGATCCTTAACACCTTCCCTCCTGCCTCTTTAACCTCTTTCGCCCCTATAATCTTCTTCTCCGGCCAATCGCTCCCCTTCACCAGCACATCCGGCTTGAGCAGCTTAATCAGAACTAGGGGGTCAGGTTCATCGAAAATCGTTACCCAGTCGACACAGCCAAGTGCCGCCAGCACCTCCGCGCGCTGATTATCTGGAATGATTGGACGTCCTGGTCCTTTGATTTGCTCTACCGACCTGTCACTGTTGACTGCTACTACTAAACAGTCACCCTGCTTGCGAGCCTCTTGCAGGTAGCGCACGTGTCCAGCGTGCAGAAGGTCGAAACAGCCATTGGTAAAGATCACTAATTTTCCTGACTGCCGGAGAGAGTCTACTTTTGCCTTGAGGCTATTGCGCTCGAGAATCTTTTCCGCCGCATCTACCGTCATTTCTTCATCCTATCCCACATCTCAAATCTATCCTCAAAAAAACCCCACTTCTAACCTGAACCCCTCTGCTATCACCCCGCTACGGTTCGTGCAACAGTCAGGACCACTACCTCCCTGGCCCCTCCATCCTTTTTTAACACCCCTGCACACTGATTCACCGTTTCTCCTGTGGTGAGAACATCGTCTAGAAGGAGGATACCTTTACCCTCAATCTTTTCTGCAGACTTTAGACTGAAGGCGCCTTTGACGTTGGCTGCCCGCTGGTTGCGGCTCAAACCGATTTGCGGATCAGTCCAGCGAGTCCGTTTTAGGCTGAAATAATCCACGGGTATTTGCAAAAGTGGACCTAAAGTTCTCGCCAGCAAAGATGCCTGGTTGAATCCTCTCTGGCGCAGACGTCTGTAATGGAGAGGAACGGGCATAATAGTATCTATTCTGTGCAAACGGATTAAGTCCTTTGCCGGAACAACGAGCATTCTTGCCAAAGGCTTCAGCAGAAAGGTCTGCCCCCCGTACTTGAAGCGATGAATCACCTCCCTAATGAGTCCCTGGTAGAATCCTGCTGCTCGCGCTCGGTCAAAAGAGTGCGCACCCCCTAGACAGTCACCACAAAGGTGGCTTTTGCTGATTTCTGCCACAAAAGGAATCCCGCAGAGGGGACAATACGGTTCTGAGATTAGATCCAGAGCAGTAAGACAATCCGGGCAAAATAAAGTCGACTCTTCAGCATCGAGGGTGCGAGAGCAACCCGCGCACATTGGTGGATAGATCAAGACAAGTGTTTCTTCTAACAACCTTGCAGCAAGGGTGGGCAACCGCCTAAACAAAGTCTTAATCTCAAGAACTTTAGCGCTGAAGGATGATTTATTTGGTTGCATTACTCAGTCAATTCCAACTCGAGATTAATTGCGAGACTGGCGAGACTGGCGAGACGAGGATCACTAAGTCTCTTTTCAACCCCACCTCCCGTCGCGCAACGCAGAACGTTAATCTCTGCATCTTACATATGTTCCACTATTGCAGCCCCGAATTCGGAGCATTTAACCTCTTCAGCTCCTTCCATTTGCCTGGCCAGGTCGTAGGTCACAATCCTGTCTAATATGGTCGATTCCAGGGAAGTCCGAATTAGATCACCCACCTCTTTCCACCCTAGGTGATCAAACATCATGGCACCTGACAGAATAAGGGAACTAGGGTTCACCTTGTCCTGGCCGGCATATTTGGGGGCCGTGCCGTGTGTGGCTTCGAAAACGGCGGCCTCGTCACCAATGTTGGCTCCCGGTGCCATTCCTAAACCTCCTACCTGAGCTGCCAGGGCATCAGAAAGATAGTCACCGTTCAAATTTGGCATTGCCAGTACGTCGTACTCGTCCGGCCTTAGTAGTGCCTGCTGGAACATCATGTCCGCTATGCGATCTTTAATAACCACCTTGTCTGGTGGCTGCTGCCCCCCGTGTTTTTCGTAAATTTCAGCTTCGGAGACGGTCTGAGTTGGAAATTCAACTGCTGCCAATTCGTAACCCCATTGGCGGAAGGCACCTTCAGTGTACTTCATGATGTTTCCTTTGTGCACCAGGGTGACACTTCGGTAACCTTGATCCAGTGCATACCGAATGGCTCGCCTGACCAGCCTCTGGCTTGCATAGCGACTCATAGGCTTGATCCCAATGGCAGATTCCGGCCGGATCTCCTTATTCAGGTGTTCTCTGATGTAACTGGCCAACCGGTTGGCCTCGGGTGAACCGGCTGGCCACTCAATCCCGGCATAAACGTCTTCGGTGTTTTCTCGGAAAACCACCATGTCCACCTTTTCCGGGAAGCGAACGGGCGCAGGAACACCTTTGTAGTAACGGACCGGTCGCACACAGGCATACAGGTCGAGGACCTGTCTGAGGGTAACATTCAAACTCCTTATGCCACCGCCCACTGGAGTAGTAAGGGGTCCTTTGATTCCCACGATATTCTCCCGCAGCAACTGCAATGTCTCTTCCGGCAACCACTGGCCGGTCTCGGCGAAAGCGACTTCACCAGCGAGTCCCACCTGCCACTGAACCCGTCTTTGGCTCCCATATGCCTTTGCTACTGCAGAGTCAAACACTTTGACGGCGGTCCGCCAAATATCAGGGCCGATTCCATCCCCTTCAATGAAAATCAACTGTGGATTTTCAGGAACGGTTAAGGTTCCGTCCTCCTCGAGGGTTATCCTTTCACCCTTTTGAGATGAAGTTTCTGTAGTCATGATTTATTCCTCACCTAAAGAAATTCCCCACGCGGTTATTTGGCTAAAGTCGTCAGGCGACTCCGCCGTTATTACGGTTCGCTGTCATTTATTGTCATTAACCGATGTGTGACTATGAATCACGCCGAAGGCTAACTGGGAACCAGCTTGCAGGCCTGAGCAGAGCGCAGCGAGCGCGAAGAAATGACCATAAATGACGGGCTGCAAGCCCAAATGACTTATCGACATCGAAGGGTAGTATCCTAGTTGGTGAAGTATCTTATCAACTATGCCCGGCTTTTCCTTCTTAAAAGAAGCGCTCGCCACTCTTCCATTGCCCAGCTATCTATACATTCAAAATAATGAGCCCGAAAGGATTTGGCAACCTCTTCCATCTCCTGGCTCAATATGCCTGAAAGCACCAAACAACCTTTGGGCGAAACGGAGCGAGACAGGTTGGCTGCCATTTGAATTATGACTGGGGCAGTGAGGTTAGCCACAACCAAATCGTAAGTCTCGCCCAGTTGATGGAGAGGTATACTGCTTACCGACATAATCCCTTCCACCCCATTCCTGCGCAGGTTCTCCTCCGCCACCTTTAGGGCTTCGGGATCAAGGTCCAGGCCCAAAACTCGTCTAGCCCCTAAACCTGCAGCAGCAATTCCTAAAATACCGCTCCCTGTGCCCACATCCAAAACAGAAGTGACTGAGCCCATTTTTTTACTTGAGGACTCACCTAAAACTAGCTCTAGTATTTCAAGGCAAAGAGCCGTGCTGGGATGCTTGCCGGTTCCAAAGGCACGCCCAGGATCGATCTCGATTAACACCTGCCCAGGTTTTGGCTCATATGGTTCCCAGGTGGGCTTGATTACAATGTTTTTGCCTATAGTCAATGGCTTGAAGAAGGATTTCCAAGTCTCAGACCAATCTTCACCTGGCAGAACTTTTTGCCTCACCTTTAGTTCCGCCAAGTTTAAATGCAACTGCTGAAGATCTCGGTAATATTGAGTTAACTGCTGGTGGCAGACCTGCGCTTCCTCTCCCTCGAAACAGTAGGCTGTGACCCATTGTCCCTCGATTTGGACACCCCGCTCCGTTTGTTCCACCAAGAAATTGGCTATTGCCTCTTGCACGGCCGGTGGGCACCGAACAGACAAGCTAACCCATTTCATTTATCATCTCGCAATTGACATTTTTCACTTAACCTTCATTATCCATTTTCTGACCTTTCAAATTTCTCCTTCTCAAATTTATTAACCAGATGGAGGGATATCACTCGTTGCTTAGCAATAAATGACCAATGAGAGATGAGAAATGACAAATGAGAGATGAAATGCGTTCAGGGATCTGTTTAGCCAGCCGTCTTGGCTTTAGACCTTGCCGTCGACATCATCCTTAGTCTTTGAATGCCCACCACTGCAGCATAAATGGCAATACCAAGGGGGTAGAAATAATACTTCATCGACTGATCCACATTGAAGAAGGTAGCAACGCCACCCGGGTGAAAGAGGATGAACCATGCTGTCAGAAAGAAAGGAATGTCATACAACTTGTTCTTGGTCAAACACCACCCCTGGGCAAAGCATTCAAAAGAGGACATGCCGATGAGGGCCATGACGAAAATGAGTATGGCCTGAGGCCAGTTATTTATGTTGTGGAGGATCAGTTCAGGATTGAAGACAAACATGAAGGCAATACAAGAGGTTCGGATGTCGTACATAAAGCCTTGAATGCCGGTAGGAATCGGATCAGACTCCGCTATGGCTGCCGCGGCATAAGCAGCCAGACCTACAGGTGGAGTATCGTCAGCCAGGATGCCGAAATAGAAACAAAACAGGTGAGCGGCCATAAGGGGAATGATAAAGTCAAAAAGAGAACCAACACTGACAATGATCGGAGCTGTCAATGATGCCATGACAATATATGTGGCCGTGGTGGGAAGACCCATGCCAATTATTAGACTGGCAATGGCTGTGATGAGAAGCAGGAGAAAGATGTTTCCCCCGGAGAGAACCTCTACCACATAAGCTATCATACCTCCCAATCCCATATTGACCACACCCACTATGATGCCGGCGGAGGCACATGCCAAGGCCACTGACATCATGTTTTTCGAGCCTTGAATCAAACCATTCATGATAATTCGAAAACTCTCTGCGATACCGGATCCGACCCCCCTTTTGTCAGAGATCGCCTTTCGTATTTCCTGGTAGAAGATGACCACAAACAAGAGCAGGATTGATCTGAAAGCAGCAAGTTCCGGAGAGTGCCTGAGATAAACTAGTTCCCAAAGGAGGACGCCTAATGGGAGCAAATAATGGAAGCCTTTCTTTAGGGTGCCAGTGAAGCTAGGAATATCTTCAGGGGGAAGCCCTTCGATACCCAGCTTGGATGCTTCCAGGTGTGCTATACAAAAAAGGCCGAAATAAGAAGCAAAAGCAGGTATGGCCGCTGCCTTTACCACCTCTATGTAGGGCACGTTTACATACTCGGCGATGATAAAGGCCGCCGCCCCCATTATTGGAGGCATCAACTGCCCGTCGGTGCTGGCGGCAACTTCCACGGCAGCCGCTTTCTTCGGTGGGTAACCAATCTTCTTCATCAGGGGGATGGTGAAAGGCCCGGTGGTAACAATGTTGGCAATGCTGGAGCCGGAGACGAGTCCGGTGGCACCACTCGCCACAATGGCGGCCTTTGCCGCTCCCCCCTTGAATCTACCCAGGAAGGAGAGAGCAAGGTTGGTGAAAAATCTTCCTGCACCCGCCTTGTCCAGTAAAGCACCCAACAGGACAAAGAGATAGACGATAGCCGAAGACACTCCGAGAGGAATACCGTATATTCCTTCCGTGGAAAGGGTGATGTTACTCAGGTATTTGCTCAGCGAAACCCCTTTGAATGCAAGAATTGCCGGCATATATGGGCCGAGGAAGGCATAGAGGGTAAAGCCCACCGCAATGACAGAAAGGGCCGGCCCGATAATTCTCCGGGTGGCCTCGAGGAGCAGTATGACCAGGACGCTTCCAGAAATGAGGTCAAGGGTGGTGGGCGATCCGGCCCGCATGGCGATGGCTTCATAGAAAATGGCCAAGTAAAGGGCCGTAAAAGAACCTAAAAGGGCAAAAGCATAGTCCGCCAGAGGTATGCGGTCTGTAACCGAGAGATAGCCGAGATATTTTTGCGGCTTTTTCAAGGCTGGCATGAGAAGAAAAAGAAGTGATATGGCAAAAGCAAGATGGATAGCCCTTTCCTGAGTGCTGTCAATTACCAGTAGGCTCGGAAGGGCCAGTTGATAGAGGGCCCAGGCAATGGCTATTATTGAAACCAGTATATTTTCAAATGGGCGTAAAGTGCGAACATCACCCGTTTCTTCCTTTAACAGCTCCTCTGCGGTTTTCAGTCCCTCTTTTATCCCGAGTTTTTCCAGCATTGATAAACCTTTTGTCAGTTTTAAGGTCTTCGCTGGGCTTTGCGGCGAAAATCTTCCAGGAGTATTCTAAGGGTCCGGTATCCAGTTGCACCAACTGGATTGGGACTTGGCGGCATGCTATCTTCTTCGGTATGAAGCCACGGTAACCGGTGAATGGCGGAACATTTTCTCAGCCACCCCACCCACTAAAAGATGTTCAACATTACTCCGGCCTTTGGCTCCCATGACCACCATATCGACTTTCTCTTCCTTGGTGATTTTCAAAAGCTCTTCAAAGGGGTGGCCCACCTTTAGGATGATTTTTATTCTCTCTTTGGGAAATCCGGAATCAGCAATCATTTTGTCCAGCTCTGCCCGCCGCTCTTTTTTGACACCTTTGACGTAATCCTCGGCGCTTATGGAGTAACCCATGGATTCAATCTTACCGATAGCCTGCACATCTTGGATGTTAATGACGTTGACCACAACAAGTTCCGCCTCCAATTGCTGCGCCAGCCGAGTAGCGTAGGCAAAGGTTCCGGGACAGTACTTTGAAAAACAGATGGCAACCAGTATTTTCTTCACTTCCGGCATGATCTTTCCTCCACTTACTTCCCTTCCTGCAAATCCCTGACGGGTAGAGCCCGATACGCTTTATAATGCCGCATAAGGTCAGTGTAGGCATATCCCCGGTGAAAGTTAAACAGTTTGGAACTTATTGTCCTGACCTTTATTTGTCTATCTTTCAATTTATAGTCTATGGTCATGGGCTCTGATGCCCACACCCAACCGCAACTCAACCTGATTTCAGGGACTATCTTGACCGTCTGGCCACAGTCAGTCTCATACCCTTGGTAGTCTTTGTTACGGACGAACAGTGTTTGCAGTTCTTCGATGGTGGGCATCCGCCAGTTGTCGTAGCGAGCGGGTATAAGGTAAGGAAAAGTCCACTTACAATATTTTTCCGCATCCCGCCAATCTATGTCTCCCTGATTGTCATCTTTGGCCCACATGACTCCCAACTGATGGTCCGTCACTGTTCCGTCACCGTTGTCAGTAAATCTTTCACCTGCTGAAACAGAAGAAACGGCAACCACAAGAAAAACTATAAACAAACCGAAGCACAAAGCTCGAAGCCTTAACATTTTTCCTCTCCTTGAAAACCATCAACACCGCTTGTCATTTCTTAAGTTATTGCGGCTGGCTGGAAACGAAACCACAAAGAATACAAAGAGCACTGAGCACATAAAGCAAAGGGCATAGCCTCCGTTCGTCACATCCTCTATCTATGGGTTATGGGTCATAGGTAATGGGTTGTGGGGTCTCCCCTGCCGTTTACCTATTACCTATCACCTGTTATCTTTCGCTATGCACTTTGCCTCAGTTGGTTTCTTTGTGTGCTTCGCGGTTAATCACCCCCTCTGGCAAACACCCCCTAAAACCTCGCATTATGCCGCGGCCGGGGCGGCAACTTGTGGCCTCCTCGGCCTTTGCAACAGATAAGTCAGAGCAAAAATGGCAAGGCCTATTGGATACATCCAGAATCGCTGATCGTGGGCAACACCGAGCAAACTTGCAATGGCATCAGGACGCATCAAAACGAAGGTGGCGCACAGCAACAGTGGAATCTCGTAAAACCTGTTCTTGGCCACCAGCCAGCCCTGTGTCGCCGAGGCAAAAGCAAAGTTCCCCATACATGCCATGGCAAATATTAGCAAACCAGCCGGCCAGCTGTTGATATTGTGCAAGATGAGGTCACTATTGAAAATAAACATGAATGGCAAGATGGCCGTGCGGATATCGTACATGAATCCCTGTATGCCCGTGGGAATGGGATCCGATTTGGCAATGGCCGCAGCAGCGTAGGCAGCCAGACCTACCGGCGGAGTATCATCAGCCAGGATACCGAAATAAAAACAGAACAGATGGGCCGCCATCAAGGGCACGATGAAGTCATATAGAGCTCCGATCTCAACGATGGCCGGTGCCGTAAGTGAGGCCATGACGATGTAGGTGGCGGTGGTGGGCAGACCCATGCCGATAACAAGGCTGGCGACAGCAGTAATGATTAGGAGCAAATAGATATTGCCTCCGGAGAGGGTATCGATAATCTGGGTGATAAGGCCTCCCAAACCCATGGCCACCACCCCAACGATGATCCCGGCGGCAGCCGTGGCCAGAGCCACAGAAACCATATTCCTGCCACCCGCTGCCAGGGCTGAGAATATATCAACTACACTTTGCTTGAAGGCCGCCCCGATGGGCTCTTTCTTTAGGTAGGCTTTAACCGGGTTCTGCAACAGCATTACCGCAGCCATGACCCAGATAGCATGAAATGCAGCTAGTTCGGGCGAGTGACGCACCACTACCAATTCATAGAGCAAAAGCAAGATCGGTATGAGGTAGTGAGCCCCGCGGACCATGGTTTTAAAGAATTTCGGCAATTCTGCCCGGGGTATGCCCCGCAAACCCAGTTTGGACGCTTCGACGTGAGTGATGTAAAAAAGAGCTGCGTAAGAGGCAAAGGCCGGTATGGCTGCTGCCTTGATCACCTCAATGTAAGGCACGTTGACGTACTCGGCAATGATAAAAGCCGCGGCCCCCATAATGGGAGGGGCGAGCTGGCCGTCGGTGCTGGCCGCCACCTCCACTGCAGCCGCCTTCGTTGCTGGATAGCCAACCTTCTTCATTAGGGGGATGGTGAAGGTCCCGGTAGTAACTATGTTGGCAATACTCGAGCCCGAGACCAAGCCAGTCAAGCCACTTCCCAAGACGGCAGCCTTGGCTGGACCCCCCTTGAAGCCGCCCAGCAGACTCAAGGCAAGTTCAATGAAATACCTCCCTGCCCCTGCCTTGTCCAGCATGGCCCCGAAGAGAACGAAGAGGAAGACAATGGTAGCCGACACATCCAGGGGGATGCCATAGATGCCTTCGGTGGACATGGTCATCTGGCCTATGAACCGGTCCAGGGAAACACCCTTGAAAGCCAGGATGTCAGGCATATAGGGCCCAAAAAAGGCGTAGGCGCAAAAGGCAATAGCGATAAAGGGAAGGGCTGGACCAATGACGCGGCGGGAGGCCTCCAGGAGCAGAACTGTCAAAGTCAGTCCCACAACAACGTCGCGGCTGATGGGGGATCCGATACGTCCCATGATCCCACCAAAATCCAGGACAATATATATGGCTGAGAAGGCAGCGATAAGGGCGACGATGTAGTCGAAAACTGGGATTTTGTCAGTGGCAGAGAGGGATTTCAGGCCAAACCGGGTTTTCTTTAAAAGGGGATAGTTCAAAAAGACGATGAGCAAGGCAAAACCCAGGTGAATGGCCCGGATAAAAACGGTGTCGAGGATGAGCCAGCTGGCGATGGACAACTGAAAAAATGACCAGATCACCGCAACCGTTGGGATGACATACCTTGAAGGACCTTTTGGTAAGCGTCCTACCCCTTCTTCTTCATCGGCCAATTTTTTGGCCAGGTCAAAACCCTCTTCCTTTTCGAACTCTTCCAATTCAGTCATATCATCACCTAGAGGTTGGAAGGTTGATGTAATTGCTGGCGGCAATTTTCACGATCAATCAGGATATTTCTCTCTTTTTGAAGTGATTGGGTAATGGAATAAAGGAATATTGGAAAAATGGAATATTGGAATGGACGGCGGTTATCCTCCCCACTGCATCCTTCCAGTATTCCTCCATTGCGCCAATAAAATTCACCCTAAGGCTGCAAATTCCTTGAGCGCAAAGACAGGCGGCGGGAGTGTCCCCGCCGCCTTGATGGCTTACATCAAACCAGCCTCTTTGTAGTACTTCATGGCGCCTGGATGGATGGGTGCCGACATACCCTCGAGCATGTTCTGCTTGGTGAGGACCTCGTAAGCCGGATGCAGCTTCTTGAATTCCTCGAAGTTGTCAAAGACCTCTTTGGTGATGGCATAGACCACCTGATTAGGTACCTTAGCGGAAGTGACGAAAGTGGCTTTGACCCCGAAGGTCTGCACATCTTCTTTGTTGGTGGCACCTTCGTAAAGCTTGATGGGAATGATAGCTTTGGCATAGTAGGGGTACTTTGCCAGCAGCTTGTCGACTCCGACAATCGGCACGAAGTGGACCTTTCTCCTGCCAGCAGTTGCCTCCTTGATTGCACCGCTGGGATGACCAACTGTATAGAAGAAGGCATCGATGCGGCCGTCCTGGAGCAATCCGGGGGCTTCAGCAGCCTTGACTCCCTCCGCAACTAGATCTGTCTCGTAGTTGATCCCTGCATTTTCCAGGGCATCGATGGAGTTCTGACGCTGGCCGGAGCCGGGGTTACCAATGTTAACCCGTTTACCTTTCAAGTCCTGAATGGTCTTGATCCCGGCGTCATCTGCGGCCACCAGGGTAATGGACTCCGGATGGATGGTGAAAACCGCCCGCAAATCCTTTTGAGGACCCTTTTCTGCCCATTCTGCCAGGCCATTCCACGCCTGGTATTGACGGTCGGACTGAACCACGCCGAATTCCAGGTCGCCCGCCATAATCGCATTGACATTAAAGACCGAACCACCAGTGGATTCCACTGTGCAGCGGATTCCATACTCCTTTCTTTTCTGGTTGACGATCCTGGCAATGGCGCCGCCAGTTGGATAGTAAACCCCAGTGATACCACCCGTTCCAATGGTGACGAAGATGGTCTTGGCCACAACAGGTGTTGGATTCACCACTAGCCCGAGAGCTAAGCAAATCGTTGCGATTAGAGTAATTAATCCGATTCTCTTCATAAACTTTCTCCTATCTCTTAAGGTTGGACAAACAAAACACGCTTCGGCCCAAGAGTCAGCTCCCTCACCTCCTTCCGTCAGGGCCTCACTCAAAAAGAAAATTGATCACTAATGTACTTGGATTGGGATGGTTTCAAAGAACCCCCATTGGGGGCAACTAGCGTTAAACGCTGCCTTATCTTACCCGCGTCATAGATGATGGTCAAGTACAAAGGGGTTTATCACAGCCGCGCCAAATCGCTAACTTGACTGAATAGTTGATAATACTGGAACTCGAGAGGTCAGTAAGTCTTTCACTTCTCATCCTTCAGATCACCCATTTAGGACAACTTTCATAAAATTGCGGTCAATTTCATCCCTGGGGCAAACTTTTCTCTGTGCTCTTCGCGCTCCCTGTGGTTTAATCAATGTCTAGCATAGAGCATAGGGCATGGAGCATGGAGTAGATTGCAGATTTTACATTGCAGATTGCAGATTTGAAAGCTGGATACTGGATGCTAGATAAAGATTACTGCTTACCGCTTACTACGGGCTACTGACTACGGTAAATTTTAGGCATTTTAGACATTTGCTCGGGGTATCTCATGGCTGATGTAGTGGGAATCATTCCCGCCCGTTACGACTCAAAACGACTCCCCGGCAAGCCTCTGGTATTGCTCCATGACCGACCGATGATTCAACACGTTTACCTGCGTGCGGCCCAAGCTGCCACCCTCGAGAAACTGGTAGTGGCCACTGATGACACCCGCATCCAAAAAGCAGTTGCTCAATTTGGCGGGGAGGTGCTCATGACCTCCCGTGAACACCTTAGTGGTACCGATCGAGTGGCAGAGGCAGCTCGAAAATTGATGCTCACAGACGATGCCATCGTGGTGAACATTCAAGGTGACGAACCTCTGCTAAGAGCTGAAATGATTGATAGTCTAGTGCGTAACCTCCAGGGGAACAGTGACGTTCCCATGGCCACTCTTGCCTATCAGGAAACAGATAAAAATGATCTCACCGACCCCGGAGTTGTCAAGGTTGTCCTCAACGCAAAGGGGAGAGCCCTGTATTTCTCCCGTTCTCCCATCCCTGCTGTCCGGGATAGGTCTTCACCCCCACCCTATTTCAAACACCTGGGCTTTTACGGCTACCGCAATGGCTTTTTGCAAAAGTTCACCAAGCTTTCTCCTGGAGTTTTGGAGAAATTGGAAAAACTCGAGCAACTTCGCGCTTTGGAACATGGTTTTTCCATTTCCGTGATAGTTACCCCTTTTGACTCTATCTCCATAGACACCCCTGAAGATCTCGCCCGAGTCCGAAAAATCATGGAACAGTAGTACTGCGAAGCAAATCCTAATCTTCAAGACTCTTTGCAGTATAACTATTTATAAACGTGGCAAATTTAGCTTTACTGAAAAGATTTTTTGCCCAGCTAAAACACTTGCCATACTTTACTAAAACGATTATGTTGATGGATTCGTGGGCACCGCTAGTCAGGTAATTTTTAATGTCATAAGGTGACTGGCCACTATGGTTAGTTTCAACCAACCTATAGTTACTCTGGTTTTGGAAGACGGCAGGACCTTTCATGGCAGGGCCTTCGCCGGCGAGGGAGAAACCCTTGGTGAAGTGGTTTTCAACACCGCCATGACGGGCTATCAGGAAGTACTGAGCGACCCCTCCTACAAAGGACAAATAGTAGCTATGACCTATCCACTCATTGGCAACTACGGGGTCAATGATGAAGACATGGAATCAGTGGAAATTCAGGTCGAGGGGTTCATTGTCCGCGAGTATATGCCCCATCCCAGTAACTGGCGAAGCCGAAAGACTCTCAAGGACTTCCTAGAGGAAGCTAAAATCCTCGGTGTTGAGGGAATCGACACTCGGGCTCTTACCAAACACATTCGTACCGCAGGTGCCATGAAAGGAATTATGGCAACTGGGGAGAGCAAACGCGAGGAACTGTTAGAGAAAGTGAGAGCTTATCCTGGACTGGTGGGCCGGGACCTGGTTTCAAATGTCACATCCTCCTCTCCATATTTGTGGCAGGGCGACAGGCGGCCCCTGGAACTGAAATCGGGCATGAAGGGAGCAGACATCTGGCCGAATCCAAGACACCCTTACAAAGTGGTGGCCTTCGACTACGGGATCAAATACAACATACTGCGCCATCTGGCCAAGCGTGACTGCCATATTATCGTCCTGCCCGCTCAGGTAAAACCAGCTGATGTCTTGGCCCTGAAACCCGATGGGCTTTTCCTCTCCAACGGCCCGGGAGATCCCGCTGGAGTGACTTATGCCATCGAGACGGTTCGTGCTCTTCTAACCCAACTGCCCATCTTCGGCATTTGCTTGGGCCACCAGCTCCTTGGTCTGGCCATGGGAGGCACCACTTTCAAACTCAAATTTGGACACCGGGGCGGCAACCAACCAGTAAAGGACCTACGCACTGGCAAAGTAGAAATCACCTCCCAGAATCACGGTTTTTGTGTAGACATAAATTCACTCAAAAATAAAGATGTGGAACTCACTCACATCAACCTCAACGATCAGACTCTTGAGGGCATGCGGCACCGGAAATTGCCTATCTACTCGGTCCAATACCACCCAGAGGCATCTCCAGGCCCCCATGATGCAACATACCTGTTTGATGACTTCCTTGCCTTGATGAAGGGGAAACAATGGTAATGCCCAGTAATTCTGGACGCGGCGTCGCGTCTCCATTTCTCCCAATCGCCGTGTCCCGTAGCTACTGCACTGGGTGTCGCACTGCAATGATAAAGACCATACGCCAGGCTTGTTGAATGCAAAGCTAGGTATATGCCTAAACGAACAGACATAAATAAAATCCTCATAATCGGTTCGGGGCCTATCATCATAAGTCAAGCATGTGAGTTCGACTACTCCGGTACCCAGGCCTGCAAAGCTCTCCGGGAGGAGGGTTTCGATATCGTTCTCATAAACAGTAACCCCGCCACTATCATGACCGACCCGGAGACGGCGCAGCGAACCTACATTGAGCCTATTACCCCGGAATGCGTCGCTAAAGTCATCGAGCGCGAGAGACCAGATGCCCTCTTACCCACCCTTGGAGGCCAGACCGCACTCAACGTGGCGGTTGCCGTCGGCGAGATGGGTGTGTTCGATCGTTACGGGGTGGAGTTAATAGGCGCTTCTTTGCCGGTGATTAAAAAAGGTGAGGATCGTGAGCTTTTCCGCGCTGCCATGGAGAATATCGGTTTGCGAGTGCCTGGGAGCCGCATTGCTCGCTCCATGAAGCAAGCCCGCCAAGCAGCGGAGGAAATCGGTTATCCCCTTATTATTCGTCCCTCTTTTACTCTGGGAGGAACCGGAGGCGGTGTAGTCTACAACCGGGAAGATCTTGAAAAAATGGCCCGCGCCGGCCTGGATGCCAGCATGATCGGAACAATTATGCTGGAAGAATCGGTTTTGGGTTGGAAAGAATTCGAACTGGAGGTAATGAGGGACCACATGGATAATGTGGTTATAATTTGCTCCATAGAAAACTTCGACCCCATGGGTATTCATACTGGCGATAGCATTACGGTGGCTCCGGCCCAAACCCTTACCGACCGTGAATACCAGGCCATGCGGGATGCATCCATTGCCGTTATCCGGGAGATCGGGGTCGAGACCGGGGGATCAAATATTCAATTTGCCATCGATCCGCATAACGGTGAAATGGTCATAATAGAAATGAACCCCAGAGTTTCACGCTCATCCGCTCTTGCCTCAAAAGCCACTGGGTTTCCCATTGCCAAAATTGCCGCAAAACTGGCTGTAGGTTACAGCCTAGACGAGATTGCCAACGATATCACTCGAGAGACCCGGGCGTCATTCGAACCAACCATTGACTATTGCGTGGTGAAAATCCCTCGCTGGACTTTTGAAAAATTTCCTCGAGCTGAAGATACCCTGACCACCTCGATGAAATCGGTAGGCGAGACCATGGCCATTGGCCGGACTTTCAAGGAAGCACTGCAAAAGGCAGTGCGCTCATTGGAAATCGGCCGATACTCTTTGGACAGCGGCCTGCAGCCTGAGAATGTGAATGACCCGGAGTGTAAAAGCTTGATCCGAAAAAAGCTGAGTCAGCCAAATTCGGAAAGGCTTTTCTTTTTAACCGCTGCTATGCGGGCAGGAATTGACTTGGATGAAATATACCAACTCACCAAGATTGATCCCTGGTTCCTTCACAATATCAAGCAGATTCTGGATTTTGAAGACCACTTGCGGGGACAAGAGCTGACCGACGAACTCTTGCATCAGTCCAAGACTTTCGGTTTTTCCGACCGTAGGTTGGCGGAACTCACTGGCAGTGATGATAAGACCATCCGCGCTCGAAGATACCAGGCTGGTATCCTCCCTGTCTACAAGCTGGTGGATACCTGCGCCGCCGAGTTTGAGGCTTACACACCCTACTACTATTCCACCTATGAAGCGGAAGATGAATCGAGACCCAGCGATGCCAGGAAAGTAATAATCCTAGGCGGCGGTCCCAACCGAATCGGCCAGGGTATCGAATTTGATTATTGCTGTGTCCACGCCTCTTTTGCCTTACGAGAGGAAGGAGTACAGTCCATCATGGTCAATTCCAACCCGGAGACCGTGAGCACCGACTATGATACTTCTGACAAGCTTTACTTCGAACCTCTCACCTTCGAGGACGTTCTGCACATTGTCGAGCGTGAACAGCCGGAGGGCCTCGTTGTCCAGTTCGGCGGCCAGACGCCATTGAACCTCGCCGTTCCTTTAGCTGAATGTGAGGCACCTATTATTGGAACCACCCCGGACAGCATTGACCGGGCTGAGGATCGGCAGCGCTTCCAAGAGCTTCTCAAAAAGCTTGGATTGCGGCAACCTAAAAATGCCATAGCCACCAGCGCTACCGAGGCCTTGCAGGTAGCAGACAAAATTGGCTACCCGGTGCTAGTGAGGCCTTCCTACGTCTTGGGTGGTCGTGCCATGGAAATAGTTTACCAACAGGAGCAACTGGAGACCTTTATTCAACAGGCGGTCAGTGTCGCCCCCGGCCACCCCATTCTAGTGGACCAATTTCTCCAAGACGCCATAGAGATTGATGTGGACGCTATCTCCGACGGGAGAACCACCGTTATTGGCGGCATCATGGAACACATAGAGGAGGCAGGCATCCACTCTGGCGACAGTGCCTGCGTGCTTCCACCCATTAGTATCTCCCGGGAAATCATCGAGGAGATAAAAGTTCAAACTAAAGCTCTTGCCAAGGAACTAGCGGTCGTGGGGTTGATGAACATCCAGTACGCGGTTAAGGATAACTTGCTCTATGTCCTGGAGGTTAACCCCCGGGCTTCCCGAACGGCACCCTTTGTCAGCAAGGCAATTGGTGTTCCTCTTGCCAAGCTCGCCACCAAGATCATGCTGGGTAGGAGTCTAGCTGAACTCGGATTTACCCACGAAGTGGAGCCTACTCACCTGGCTGTTAAAGAGTCGGTGTTTCCTTTCATCAGGTTCCCTAATGTGGACATTCTCTTGGGACCGGAGATGAAATCCACCGGCGAGGTCATGGGCATTGACAGGACCTTCGGCATGGCCTTTGCCAAAGCTCAGTTAGCGGCTGGTTATTCCCTACCCCTAAAGGGAAACGTATTTATAAGCGTTCGAGATCAGGACAAGTCGGCTATATTAAGTGTGGCGAAAGATTTTGATAAGCTTGGCTTCAAAATCTACGCCACCCAGGGCACATCCGCCATTCTCTCCGAACACGGAGTACAAAACCTGATGGTAGCCAAATTAAGTGAGGGACGTCCCCATGTCATAGACCACATCAAAAACGAGGAGATTAATTTGGTCATCAACACCAGTACAGGTGGGAAAACTGCTTCTGATGCTTATTTGATTCGCCGGGCTACCTTGGTTTATAATCTTCCCTACGCAACAACCATTGCCGGAGCAAAAGCTTTTGTCCAGGCGATTGCGGCAATATGTGAAGGAGAATTGCAGGTCACCTCTTTACAGGAGTACCATGCGAATAACCTTAGAATTTAGGTATCATGGGATCGAGGAATTTTAGATTTTGGATTTGGGAAAGCATAGAGCCTAGAGCAGAGGGCATAGAGTAAGAAGCCAGAAGGCAGAGGCTAGGTTTCAGTTTTCAGCATCGTCTTTCTCTTCCCTGACACCTGACACCCGAAACCTGACACTTATAAACTATTGCTTTAGCCTTAGGCATTTTAGACATTCTAGTCATTTTAGACACTTTAGGCACTTAAACAGGAACTGATCGTGCAGAACCGCATAATAATCCCTGATGGCAGGCCAAAGGAGGAGTGCGGCATCTTTGCTATTTATGGACACGAAGACACGGCTCGTCTCACCTATTTCGGACTCTATGCTCTCCAGCATCGGGGCCAAGAGAGTGCGGGCATGAGTGTTTCTGACGGCCGAATAATGCTTCATCACAAGGGCATGGGTCTGGTGAGCGAAATTTTCGACGAGGATATGCTTGCCAGTCTAAAGGGCTATCTGGGCATTGGACATGTGCGCTATTCCACCACTGGCTCGTCGGTTCTGGTAAATGCCCAACCCTTCTGCATCACTCATTCAGGCTGTAGCCTCTCCATTGCCCATAACGGCAACCTGGTCAATGCCCACAGCTTGAAATGTGAATTGGAGCAGCGGGGTTCAATCTTTCAAACTACCATGGACAGCGAGGTAATCGTTCACCTTATTGCCCGCCAGCTATCCGGTGGGCTGGAAGAAGCACTTCTAAACGCCTTGAGTGAAATCAGAGGCGCTTATTCCCTCGTAATAGCCGCAGAAGATCAGATCATTGGCGCCCGCGACCCTTATGGCTTTCGCCCCATGTGTTTGGGCATGATTGATAACCACGCCTATGTCATTGCCTCAGAGACTTGTGCCCTCGACCTAATAGGAGCTCGCTACCTTCGAGACGTCGAGCCGGGAGAGGTGGTCTTCATCGATGGGAATGGACTCAGGTCCCGGCACCTCCCTAATCCTGGTCGAACAGCCTTCTGTATTTTCGAATTCATCTACTTTGCCCGCCCGGACAGCAATATTTTTGGACAGAATGTCTATATGGCCCGCAAACGCCTGGGACACGAGATGTCCCGGGAATATCAGGTGAGCGCCGATATAGTTATGCCCTTTCCTGACTCTGGTAACTATGCCGCCCTCGGATTCGCGGAGGAATCAGGCATTCCATTGGAAATGGGCGTAATCCGTAACCACTACGTAGGCCGCACTTTTATCGAGCCTACCCAGGCCATGCGGGACTTCCATGTAAAAGTAAAACTGAATCCCGTGCGCCCCCTGTTGAGCAACAGGCGACTCCTCATAATAGAAGACTCAATCGTCCGCGGTACCACCACCAAAAATCGTGTCAAGACACTGAGGGAGGCCGGCGCCCAGGAAGTTCACATGGCAGTGAGTTGTCCGCCCCATCGTTATCCCTGTTTTTATGGCATTGATTTCCCTACCCGCAAGGAACTCCTTGCAGCCACCCATACTACTGAGGAGATCAAAAGGTATCTAGGCCTTGATAGCATTCACTATCTCAGCCTTGAGGGACTCTTGAGAGCAATAAACATGGATACCGCAGGTTTTTGTCTTGCCTGTTTTAATGGAGAGTATCCGGTCAGTTTCACCGATGACCTTCATAAGCACTGCATGGAAACAAATTCGGCCTCAAGCCAACAGCTTTGAAATGTCATTCCTCCACCAAAAGAAGAATCCGTGAGTGAGTGTTATGGTCAAACCCAAGAAGAGTAATAAGCGCCGGGGTGCAGTCAAAACTATTCGCGAAGCAAAGGATGTGCTCCGCATTGAAGCAGAGGGCATCTACAGTCTCATCGACCGGGTAGGGGAAGAATTCGCTGAAGCAGTGCAGTGGATATACAAGACTCGTGGCCGAGTGATTGTTACCGGAATTGGTAAATCAGGAATAGTTGGCCGCAAGATTGTCGCCACGCTAAATAGTACCGGTACTCAATCGCTTTTCTTGCACCCTGTGGAGGCCATGCACGGCGACCTCGGAATGGTTAGTCCGGACGACATAGTCCTGATTTTATCCAGCAGTGGTGAGACTGATGAACTGAAGATGATCCTGCCAACCCTAAAGGATTTGGGAACACGCATTATCTGTTTCACTGGAAATAGCGACTCTACTTTGGGTCGAAACAGTGACCTTACTGTTTACGCCGGGGTTGAACGAGAGGCCTGTCCCTTTGGTTTGGCCCCAACAGCCAGCACTACCGCCATGCTCGCCCTTGGAGACGCTCTTTGCGTGGCACTCATCAACAGGCGGAGGTTTCAGCCCGCGGATTTCCATCGCTGCCATCCTGGCGGAGTATTGGGAGAAAGGCTGCGGGCTCCAATCGAGATGATTATGCGCACCGGTTCCAGCATCCCAAGAGTCCGAGAAGAAACTCTGGTGAGTGAGGCCATAAAGGAAATGGATGAAAAGACTCTGGGGTCAACTCTTGTGATGGATGAGTCTGACAGGTTGGTAGGGATTGTCACTGACGGTGACCTGCGGCGTGGATTATGCAGGTATGAGAAGTTGTTGGAAAAGCCTGTCAAAGCCATTATGACCAAGAACCCCAAGACTGTTTACTTTAGCGGCTTTGTAGCAGACGCCTTGGAGATCATGGAACAGCATGAAATCACCGTCTTACCCGTAACGGGTCCCAAGGGTGAGCTGTTGGGGATTATTCATCTCCACGATCTCCTCGGCAAAGGTCACATCAAGTTCACTATGTAAGTGAACAAATCCGAATGGAGATGTGAGATATGTGATGTGAGATATGAGGTCCCCTTGGAGGCTTTTGCTGTTCGCACATCCCACATCACACATCCCAAAAGACACCTCTGATAGATGCTGAAAAATGAATAACCCTGTAACACCCAGAGGTTTGATCTGTTCGCTGGCCCTGGTGCCAAGCTCCGAAAATCGTTCAGTTTACCGGAGTCTCGAGTCACTCATAGCTCGATTACAACCAGCAGTTGCAGGGTTGTTTTTGGATCCCATGTTCTGGTGTCCCGATGCCAACTGCTGCGGCCCGGCTTCATCCTCCTTGCTGGAGGAGGCAATTGCTCTTGCACCTCCTGACCTTCCCCTTTGGATACGTATTACCGGTACATCTGCAGAGCAAACTGTACACATCTGCAGCCAACTCGAAAATGTCTGTCGTCGTCTCAAATACCGCGGCCCTCTCGCCTGGGTGGACACACCACTCTTCTACCATAGTAATCGTGGCCTGCCCGAATATTACCAAAGTCTCCTTAGAGATACTGAATTCAACTTGATTGTCGATAATGATCCGCAACTGATAAGAAAAATCGGCGACACAACCAAGCGGAAGAATATCCGGACGGCTGTATTGAAAAAACTTGTTCAGGAACCACGTTTGATAGCACTTATACACCGAGGTGATCTTCGGAGGGGAATAAATTACCAGAAAGCAGTCAGGGGCAGATCTGATTTTTTAGTCTATGACGGGGGGGAAAGCAATTTCCTTAAGCGCCCCAGCGCCAGTGGAGTGATTTCAGTAGGAGCCAATCTTTTGCCTTATGATTGGAGGACAATCACCTTGGCCTCCCTTAACTTGGAGGACGACCATTTAGGTCAGGCCGCCAGTTTCCGCCATCTATGGGAATCAGGCCAACGAGTGCGAACTTTGCAAAAACACTACAAACAATCTCCAGCCAGTATAATTCCTGCAGTACTGGCTGCCTGGGGTTTGATATCAGGGAAAACCAAGGGTTTGGCCCCCGAAGAAGAAAGGGCAAAAGAAAGAATCCTGGAGCATCTTCCAGAACCATAAACATTGGGGACTCAGCGAGTTTTTGCCTGGGGCGGATTTGTCCCTTGCCAAAAGAAACGGGGCGCCTTTCACCACAAAGGGCACAAAGATCACAAAGAGATTGTTACAATAATATTGAAATCTTTGTGTTCTTCGTGTTCTTTGTGGTTTTGTTTTAAGGTTGCCAGAACCCCAGAATTTATGATAACGGATGTCTCTGCATGTACACAAATTTTATATATTTCATCGTTGTCCTGCTTATCTTCTCCACTCAGCAGCCATCCCCGGCACCACGGCTTTCCTTTTGGCTCACTTTCGCCTCTAGCCTAACCCTGCTGTTCCTCTTCGGACTCATCAACAGGCAGGTTTTTAGAGGGCTTACCGCAAAAATGTCGGGGGCTAGGGTAAGCACCCATTGGGCGGTCCTCTACCATCGCAGCATAACCCGCCAATCACTTTTGGCTCTAGTCTTTTTTTGTGCTCAGATTTATCTGCTGGACATAAAATACTACCTCACCACTGTTGCCCTCATACGCGCTAGTTTCACTCTCCAGGGACTTGCTGGTTTAGTCCTATTTTTGCTCCATTTGGCCATGGTTTGGTA
>JAJDNT010000047.1 GCA_022340515.1 Deltaproteobacteria bacterium | reverse complement strand
GAGATATGCTTCCACGTCTCTGTCTTGATAGGCAGTTACCATTATGACGGGTATTGACTTGGTCCTTTCCGCCTCTTTTAGCCTCTTGCAGGTTTCCACTCCATCGATGCCGGGCATCTTGACATCCATGAGGATTACCTGGGGAAGTTCAGCCTGGGCCAAACTTATGGCCTCCTGTCCGTTTGCAGCTGAAATCACCTCGTAGCCATCTTCCTTTAGATAAATACAAAGCAAATCCCTTATTTCTTTCTCATCATCAACTACAAGAATTTTTTCCGTCATGGTGCCCCTCCTTTTGTCCGGGTGCCCGATGATTGCCTATGGTAAGATTTCGGGCCTTCAGGGAGAAACTTTCTAGCAAGATCAGTGCCGAGATGACCAGGCCAGACTATATAAAAAGGTGGCTGTGGACAGCAAAATCCTGAGAAATCGCAAATGAGTCAAAGGTCACAAAACATAGGGCAGGGCGAAAAACGAAATAACGGACAGACTGTAAAGGGAAAACAGTCTTGTAACTTCGGCTGATCCGTTCACCATTTGACTGCTTAACCTAAATCTAAATCTATCTGCTTATTTCAGAAGGCCAAACTGAGATTGTGGTGAGCAAATCAATCAATCCCATTATTATTTTGCAACATCACTCTGTGTCCCGTAACTTGATGGATGACGACTTCGTAGCTTGATGAAGGAACGGTACTTTCAAAAATTATCAAATTTTTCTTGACAGTTAGTAAGTAATGATATATTTGGTACTAAATATATCACACTATTGAGGTACTAAGGATGGAGAAAAAATGGTTGTTACGATTGCCCAAAGACCTCGATGATTGGCTTACTTTGAAAGCGGCTGAAGAAACGGTGTCACGGGGGAAAAGGGTATCGAAAAACACCTTGATAATAGAACTGGCAACCAATGCCAGGCATGGACAACTCTCGAATGACCAAGTCAAGCCAACTGCAGAAGGAAGTTGGCAGGATGCAAGATCAGCACTTGAATTCATCCAGAACACAATAGAGCTAAGAAGAGAAGAAGGCCAGGGGCTTAGCGATCGAATAAGGCAGAGAATGTTAGTGAATCTGAAATTGCTAGGATCGTATATAGAAGATTTGGAGGAGTAACGGAAGATCGATTAATATTCGGCTCTAACAATCCTGGTAGTTTGGGGCAGGTCAAATCGCGGAGCGCTTAGCGCAGAGCGCATAACGAAAAGCATCCAGAGTTTGTATCATATTTACCCTATGCGCCATGCTCTTTGCGCTATGCGAGATTAAAAAAAGGACTGGGAGTATTCCCAGTCCTTTTTGCTTTTTTGGTGGGCGGGACAGGAGTTGAACCTGCGACCCCCGGCTTGTAAGGCCGATGCTCTCCCCACTGAGCTACCCGCCCTGCTGTATGCTTTGCCCTTAGCAGGTCGTCATTCTTCTGTCAAGGGGATTTTGCCAAATGTCCGTAGTCAGTTGTCCGTTGCAGCTCGCTTTCTTCGAGTCATAGAGGAAAAGGCGCAGGGCATAGGGTTGAAATCTCGAAATTAGAATTCCGAAATGGTTAAAGTGGTCAGGAAGCTCACTGTCTAGTTCATGTGACTCTATGTTCCATGCCCTATGCCTTGTTTGCGACTGACCACGGACCATTGACAACTGACGGTAAATATAAAAAGCGCCCTACCGAGTAGCGGCAGGGCGCTGCATTTGTCTGCGCGGTTAAGGTAGAACTAAAAAGCTAGTGAGCAGTAATCTCTTCAGAGGAATCAGGAGTCTCACTTGGTACCAGGACCTCTTCAGCTTCTTCTTCAAGCCTCCTGAATAGCTTTTCGGGATCCTCCAGTACCAGGGAATACTTGAGTACTTCATCCATGTGCTCAACCAGCACGAGTTCGACTTCCTTCAAGATCTTGCCAGGGATTTCCTTTATATCTTTGGCATTCTCTTTGGGGATAAGTACTCTCTTGACCAGGCCGCGGTGGGCTGCCAGGACTTTTTCTTTCAGGCCGCCTATGGGCAGCACCCGTCCTCGCAAGGTTATCTCGCCAGTCATAGCCAAATCTTTGCGAACTGGTACCTTGATGAGAGCGGAAGCGATTGCCGTGGCCATGGTAATACCTGCAGAGGGCCCGTCTTTGGGGATGGCTCCTTCGGGCACATGGACGTGGATGTCGAGTTTCTTGTAGAAGTTCGGGTTGAGCTCAAGCGCTGCAGCACGGGAACGCACATAAGTCAAGGCCGCCTGGGCCGACTCCTGCATTACCTCCCCTAACTTGCCTGTAATGGTGAGGCCACCTTTTCCAGGCATGGTTGCAGCCTCAATACCCAGCAATTCTCCACCAACCTCTGTCCAAGCAAGACCGGTAGCAAGGCCAATTTCGTCCTTTTCTTCGGTGCGGCCGTAGTGAAACTTGGCAATTCCGAGATATTTGGCAATGCTTGGTTCGCTTACCCTAATTCGCGTGTCGGGTCCCTGTTTAACAACCTCCTTAGCCACCTTCCTGCATACCGAAGCTATTTCCCGCTCGAGATTCCGCACTCCAGCTTCTTTAGTGTGGCGGCGAATAATCTCATAAATAGCACCATCGGAGAAATGGATGTTTTCAGGATTAAGTCCGTTGGCCTCAGATTGTTTCTTTACCAAAAACTGTTTGGCGATATTGAGTTTGTCGAATTCGGTATAACCGGGCAAACGAATGATCTCCATACGATCCTGGAGGGCCGGCGGAATAGTGAACAAGGTATTGGCAGTAGTAATAAATAGAACTTCTGAAAGATCGTAATCCACGTCAAGATAGTGGTCATTGAAGGCAAAATTTTGTTCTGGATCGAGAACTTCCAACAGTGCGGCGGAGGGATCACCGCGGAAGTCCATACTCATTTTGTCAACCTCATCTAAACAAAAGACCGGATTGTTGGATTTGGCCTTACGCAGGCTCTGGACTATCTTTCCAGGAAGTGCGCCAATATAGGTGCGCCGATGACCGCGAATCTCCGCCTCGTCTCGCACGCCGCCCAAGGAAAGGCGAATGAAATTGCGGCCCAAGGCGCGAGCAATGGACTTGGAAAGGGAAGTCTTCCCCACACCCGGAGGTCCGACGAAGCAAAGAATTGGTCCCTTGATTTTCTTGACCAGCGCTTGAACCGCCAAATATTCGAGTATTCTTTCCTTCGGCTTCTCCAGACCATAGTGGTCCTCTTCCAAAATTTGAGAAGCCGCATCGATGTCTAATTTGTCTTTGGTACGATCGTACCAAGGCAAGGAGAGCAGCCAGTCGATATAGTTGCGCACCACCGTGGCCTCGGCAGACATGGGCGACATCAGCTTTAGTTTTTTAAATTCACCCCGGACCTTACTGGCGGCTTCTCTAGACATGCGCTTGCGTTTGATCCGTTTTTGCAGTTCGGCAAGTTCGTTTCTGAAGTCATCCTTTTCGCCCATCTCCTTCTGGATAGCGCGCATCTGTTCATTCAAGTAGTACTCTCGCTGAGTCTTCTCCATCTGTTTCTTGACCCGACCCTTGATGCGCTGCTCAGTCTGGATAATCTCAATTTCACCACTAACGTAAGCATAGAGCAGTTCCAGTCGCTTTAAGTGAGGGATGGATTCAAGGAGATTTTGTTTGTATTCAATCTTGAATGGCATATGGGAGGCAATAGTGTCGGCCAGCCGCCCCGGCTCTTCAATGGAAGAAACAGAAAGTACCATCTCCTGGGAGATTTTCTTATTTAGTTTGGCATACTTTTCGAAAGCCTGAATGGTGCTGCGCATTAAAGCTTCAATCTGGACATCTTTGTCAGTCTCCTCAGGTATCTCTTCTACCTCAACCATGAAAAAGTCCGGATTGGGAATGAATTTTGATATATGGCCTCGTTTTTTGCCTTCCACCAGAGCTTTCACTGTACCATCCGGCAGGCGCAGCAATTGTAAAATGGTGGCAACGGCGCCAGTTCGGTAAATGTCTTTCTCCGAAGGAGTATCGGTTTTTGCCTTTCTCTGGGTGGCGAGAAAAATGGTTTTGCCCTCTCCCATAGCGTATTCAAGGGCTTTTATGGATTTCTCTCGTCCGACAAAAAGAGGGGCCACCATGTTTGGAAAAATCACGATGTCCCTGAGGGGTAGCAGTGGATATTCTTTCAGCATTGAGGGTGCCTCCGAATCAATATTTTGACGATTTTTCTTAAACATAATTCTTTCTTATCAAAGATAAAGGCTATCCAGCCGGTTGCATAAGCAAGCAATAACAAGCGTCAGTTCCTAATCAGATGAGCTGCAGGATTAAAATCAGCCGCTTTTTTACGCCGATTCCAGGGTGCCCTCATAGAGGAGTAGGGGGGACTCTTTATTGGTAACTACCTCCTCGCTGATAACACACTCACGAATATCTGGTTGAGAAGGAATCTCGTACATAATATCTAGCATAATGTTTTCCAGAATACTCCTCAGCCCTCGTGCTCCGGAGTTTCGCTTCATGGCCTCTCGAGCCACTGCTTGCAAGGCACCTTCCGTAAAGCGCAGGGTTACGTTCTCCATGCCAAAAAGCTTCTGGTATTGTTTTACTAGAGCATTTTTCGGCTCGAGCATGATCTTGACCAATTCCTCCTCGGTCAATTCATGTAGAGTGGCCACCACTGGAAGTCTGCCAACAAACTCGGGTATCATGCCGAACTTGATGAGATCCTCTGGCTGCACTTGCAGGAGAATCTCGCCGAGTTTGCGCTCTTCCCGTCTTTGAATATCAGCGGCAAATCCTAGGGCTTTAACCCCGATGCGTGATTTGATTATACCTTCCAGGTTGTTAAAGGCACCACCACAGAGGAAAAGGATATTAGTGGTATCAATTTTGATGAATTCCTGCTGAGGATGCTTGCGCCCACCCTTGGGTGGGACATTTGCAATTGTGCCTTCTAGGATTTTAAGAAGCGCCTGCTGAACCCCTTCACCTGAGACGTCCCGCGTGATAGAAGGGCTGTCGGCCTTGCGGGCTATTTTGTCTATCTCGTCAATGTAGACAATGCCCCGTGAGGTCTTTTCAACATCGTAATCAGCTGCTTGCAGCAAATTGACAATGATATTCTCAACGTCCTCGCCAACGTAACCCGCCTCCGTAAGAGTGGTGGCATCGGCAATGGTAAAGGGAACGTCAAGGATGCGTGCCAAAGTCTGGGCCAGTAGTGTTTTGCCGCATCCCGTGGGTCCGATGAGAAGGATGTTGCTTTTCTGGATCTCCACATCCTCCATTTCTGCCCGTGATTCAATGCGCTTATAGTGATTGTAGACTGCCACCGAGAGAATTTTCTTCGCCCTCTCCTGACCGATGACGTAATCGTCTATGGCATCCCTAATCTCGGTGGGCTTGGGCACACTGCTAAGTTTTGCAGCCTCTTCTTTTTCAAATTCCTCGGCAATAATGTCGTTACAGAGCTCTATACATTCGTCGCAGATATAGACGGTGGGACCAGCAATGAGTTTCTTCACTTCGTCCTGGCTTTTGCCGCAGAATGAGCAGACCAGATCTCCACCCCGGTCATCTTTCTTTCTCGTCATCTAATCCTCCTAATTCAACTGAGGTCCCTCTCAGAATGTCTTAGCAAGAACATTATACCAGAAGAGTCGCTATATTCAATGGGGTCTCTACTGACCCTCTTTCTCGCGACTATCCCCTAATCCCCTTTTTTTGGTCTCCTTTTCGGGGATATCTCGTTCGACTATCACTTTATCTATTATCCCATACTTTCTGGCCTCTTCACCACTCATAAAGAAATCCCGATCGGTGTCCCTCTGGATTTTTTCTAAGGCTTGTCCAGTATGATTAGCCAGTATTTCATTAAGCTTCTCGCGCAATCTGAGAATCTCTTTGGCCTGAATTTCCACATCCGTGGCTTGGCCCTGGAAGGCACCCAGGGGCTGGTGAATAAGAATGCGAGAATGGGGCAGGGAGAACCGTTTTCCTGGCGCCCCTGCCGCCAACAGCAGGGCACCCATGCTGGAAGCCTGGCCCAAACAGAGGGTCGACACATCTGGTTTGATGTACTGCATGGTGTCGTAGATGGCAAGGCCAGCAGTGACTAGGCCTCCTGGTGAATTGATGTAAAAGTTGATGTCCTTATCCGGATCCTCAGATTCTAAGAAAAGCATCTGGGCAATAATCAAATTTGCCACCTCATCGGACACGCCAGTGCCCAAGAAAATGATGCGGTCCTTAAGCAGCCTGGAGTAGATGTCGTAGGCCCGTTCACCGCGGCTGCTCTGCTCAACTACAATGGGTATCAGAGTCATGAATTTTCCTCACTCTCACTTTGCTTTTCCTCTGGATCAGGAGTCGGTATCTGGTCAACTTCGGTAATGTCCGCCTGATCTCGGAGGTAATTGATGACTTTGTCTTCCAACAATTGATGCCGGTACGAATCCATCATGTTACTTCTCAGGTAGAAATCTCTTACTTTATCATAGGGTTGATTCATTTTTTCTGCGGTACTGTGTAAGCTCTGGTCCAGTTCCTCATCGCTGACCTCAAGGCTTTCCTGATGAGAAATTTTTTCAAGGAGGATGGATGTTCGCACCCTCTTTTCTGCAAATTCCCGGTTTCGCTCCCTGAAGGTGTCTTCATCCATGCCTGCCTGCTCTAAAGTGAGGTTCTGGGATGAAAGACGGTAGCGAATGGTATCCAACATTCTTTGCAATTCCTGTTCCACCATGCTTTTGGGAACTTCAAAAGGATTACGATTGATCAGTTCATCACAGATCTGCACCCAGACCTCATCATCTATACGCTTTGTTTTACTACTTTCAAGTTCCTGGTGTACGGCCAAGCGCAAATTTTCCAAGCTCTCGAATCCACCGAGGTTCTTAGCGAATTCATCGTTCAACTCCGGTAGTACCTTTTCTTTTATGTCCTTCACCTTCACCTTGAAAGTGGCGTTCTTGCCGGCAAGATTTTTGTTACCGTAATCCACGGGAAAGGCAATCTGAATCTCTCTCTCTTCACCCTTGCTAGCACCTATTAGTTCATTTTCGAACTCGGGGCTAAAGCGATTACTCCCCACTTCCAAGTGAAATCCCCGGGCTTCACCGTCGGGCACCGGCTTACCATCTGCAAAGGTTGTAAAATCAAGGACGGCGTGATCTCCCAACTGAATGGGGCGCGGTGCTTCGAGAGACCTCAGATGAAAGTTCGTCTGCCTCCGCAACTCCAACTCGGCAGCAACTTCCTCGTCACTAACATCCACTGGCGGTCTTTTTGCCGGTATGTTCTTATAATCCCGGGCATGGACTTGTGGCTTCACCTCGACAACAAAGGAATAACGAAAAGGCTCACCCTCCTGAAGAGGCTCTCTATCTAAGTCAGACTGGGAAACAACCTCCATCCCTGTCTTTTCCAGAGCTTCCACCAAGGTGTCGTTAACCAGCTCAATACCTACCTCTTGGTTGACCTGATCCCCGTAGTGACGCTTGAGAATGTTCAAAGGCACCTTGCCCGGACGAAAACCTCTGACCTTTGCACTACGGTTCAGCCGGTTATAGGCCTTTTTTAGCTGGCGGCTTACCGTCTCCTCAGGCAGTTCCACTTTTATCCTGCTAGCGATCTCACTTATTTGTTCAACAGACACTTTCATAGTAATAAAACCCGAGTACCTTTCCCAACGTTTCTAGGGCGAGGTTGATAATTGAGTGATTAATCCTGTAAGAGAAAATCTGGCTCAAGGAAGCACTTTTCATAGTATTCCCTTAACCGCCCGACAATATAATCATAGTAGGTACCATCTGGCAACCCTTAAAGAAATCGGAGTTCGTGCCAGATGAGACAGAGATGGCGGGGAAGGTGATGGAAGATGAAAG
>JAJDNT010000030.1 GCA_022340515.1 Deltaproteobacteria bacterium | reverse complement strand
AACCAACATGCCTACGAACAGACTACTTCATTGAAAGTGGAAGCCCTTTCTTTAGTATTAAAGGCAAATGAACCGTACAATAATCATGAGAAAGAGATCGAACAATTTAAGCTGAAAATGTTAAAAGCCCATGAATATGCTAGAGGAATACCAAAAAATAAAGAAGCAACTGAACAGTGGGCAATTCTTATAAATCCAGAGGGAAAATCTATGTTTGGTTTTCTGGACTTTTGGAAGAAAAATAATGAAGTATCAGAAATGTTTGCTAAAGAATATAAGAAAGAGATAGAGAAACACTTCAATGAAATTATCGAACTTGAAACGGGAAAAATGTCGTCAGGTAGTTAGATATAGTTAGATATATAAGGGGAAAGGACATGGAAGATTTCGACAAGTATTTCGGTAAGCTGACGAAGAATCTTGAAAATTTAGTCAAGAATAACTGGAAAGATTTTCTAGATGCGGCCGAGGCAGATGGGAAAGCATTCCTACTGGAGACTAAAGAGGCCTTGCAACGATGGACAAGACTTCTTTCCAATGGTGATCTTACCAGAGAGGAATTTGAATTTTTGGTTGGTAGCAAGGAAGACTTATTGAAGTTAGAGGCTTTAAAAAAATTAGGATTGACCAAAGTGAGGATACAGATGTTTCAAACTGCGGTGATTGGATTAATTATAGACACTGCCTTCGATTTTTTCTTATGAAATTGGCTCCTTACAGGATTTATTTGGGCAATAACTATAAGGAGAGATTCGTGGCACTCAAGGCGGATGCAGTTTTCGAGGGAGGCGGGGTCAAAGGAATAGGTTTGGTTGGGGCAGTCTCAGAGATTGAGAATGCGGGTTATACATTTGAGAATTTGGCAGGCACGTCAGCTGGCGCCATTGTGTCTTCACTCCTAGCAGTGGACTACAAAGCAGCGGAAATTAAGAATGAACTTGAACGGTTGAATTACAACGATTTCAAAGACGAAGGCTTGTTGGAAAAACTTGGTTTTTTCGGCAAGAGCTTGAGTCTCGGTTTTGAGTATGGCATCTACGAGGGGGAGTTCTTTGAAAGCTGGCTCGAGGGGTTACTGGTGGCCAAGGGGAAAACGACCTTTGGGCAGATAAAGACAAAGTACAAGGAAGACAAGTATAAATACAGATTCCAGGCTATCGCAGCTGATATTATTGATAGACGGCTCCTCGTTCTTCCTAACGATCTGAAATTGTTTGGGATCAAGCCCGATGACTTCAGCATCTCCCGGGCCGTTAGAATGAGCATGAGCATACCATTCTTTTTCGAGCCGGTTGAGCTGCGGGATACTAGCGGCAGAAAGCATTTGATAGTGGATGGCGGGCTTTTGAGTAATTATCCAATCTGGCTTCTGGATGATGGTACGGATGACCCACCTTGGCCCACATTCGGGTTCAAACTCATAGAACCTGACGAGAGAAAACTCAAGGAAGCCAAAAGAAACCCCATAAACAACCCCATAAGCTTTCTCAAGGCTATTGTGGGTACCATGCTGGATGCCCATGACAGTTACCACATATCCAAATCAAAGGGAGACTACGAAAGGACAATTGGCATTCCCACAGTGGTAACAATAAACGGCAGCGACAAAGAAATAGGAACCACCGATTTCGGTATAACTCAGGAGGAGAGCCGGGCATTGTATGACAACGGTGTAAAAGTTGCCAGAAAATTTCTCCAAAAGTGGGATTTCGATAGATGGAAGAAGAAATACAGAAAGGAGTAGAGGTTTAGTCTCACCCTAGATTAATTCGAAAATTCTGGCAACCGCCTCTTGGGCTGTCGCTGCGTAGTGAACACCTCGCAGGTTGGGAATGGTTTTGAGGCCAACGATGGGCTTTCCCACCTTGAGACCGTGGCCGATCTCTGACAGGGTGCCGGCGCCACCAGATACTGCCACCAGTCCATCGGCGGTGTTAACTATAATTACATTTCGAGCCTGGCCCATGTCCGTGGCTATCGGTACTTGGATGTATGGATTAGCACTATTGCATGAGGGCCCTGGCAATATGCCAACCGTGATACCGCCGGCCGAGGATGCGCCTTTGGCGGCGGCTTCCATGACTCCACCTAAACCACCGCAAACGAGGATTGCACCTCTTTCGGCAATCTCCTCGCCAACCTCTACAGCAAGTTGATAAATGGAGCTCTCACACTGTCCAGCACCGATAACTGCAATAATTGGTGGAGATTGGCTCATAAGAACTCACTCCTTCCAGCCGTGCGTACCCAGTAAACTGACAAAGCGGCAACCACCCAGATCTGTTTTGGTAATTCCTTCCTTTACCCGGGTGATTTTCATAAGCGATTGGGTATACCGATCTCCCACGGGGACGACCAGTCTTCCTCCCATAGCCAGTTGGTCCACCAATGGTTGAGGAACCTCGGGAGATCCTGCAGTCACAATGATTGCATCGAAAGGTACTTCCTCCTTCAGACCGAGGCTGCCGTCTCCCACCTTCAGGACTACGTTGAAGTAGCCGAGGTCATCTAGGATACGCTGCGCTTTGACTGATAGCGTGCGGATGCGCTCAATGGAATAGATTTTCTCAGCTAGTTCTGCTAGGATTGCTGTCTGGTAACCAGAGCCCGTACCGATTTCCAAGACCCTCTCTTGCCCTTGCAGTTCCAGGGCTTCGGTCATCAGGGCAACCATGTAGGGTTGGGAGATGGTTTGTTTCTCGCCAATGGGAAGGGGATGATCATTGTAGGCCTGGCTGACCAGGGCTTCTTCCACAAAACGGTGACGGGGCACCTTTCTCATAGCGTCGAGAACCCGGGGATCTTTAATGCCACGGCTGATAAGCTGGCTTTCCACCATGCGGTTGCGCGCTGTGGCATACTCCATCTAACCCCCCCCATGGGTCAAAGTGCCCGGTGGGATAAAGGTAGATTAGCCATGGACATTTTGTCAACGCAAAATCCCAGTAAACCAAAGGAAAGTAAGCTCTATTTTGTTTGCCATGCCCAATTGCTCCTTCTTGTTCTGGCGGGCATGGTCATTTTTCTAGCTCACTGCTCAAAGCCCCTGACCCACAAGCAGGTAATGATAAGCAACCGGCCGGAAACGAAAGTTTTCAAGATGAAACCTGACGTGGTCAGAGAAGCGGTAAAAAGGGCACTGGAAAAAAAGCAGTTTATCCTGGTGCCAAAGCAGAGCAATGAGCTGCACCTGGAAACAGAGTGGCTGGAAGAAAAAGGTTACAGGAGCAGGGTGGAGGCGGACATCAAGGTGTTGTCTCGGAGCAAAACCGAGCTGACCCTAATGATGCATCTCGAGAAAAAACTCGTATTTCTAAACAAATGGAAACCAACGGACGAGATAGGCGAGGACACCTACAGGATTTTGATGGGTGACATCGAGATGGAGTGCTATCGTGTCCTTTACGACCGTACGTAAAGCTTTAATACCAGCCGCTGGCTTGGGCACAAGAGTGAGGGGGATTGCCGGTGACTTGCCAAAAGAGCTTCTTACCGTGGCGGCGAAGCCCCTAATAGTCCATGCCATTGAGGGTTTGGCCGCCAGCGGTGTCCGCCAAATCGGTGTGATCATCAGCCCAGCCAAGGAGAGTATCCGCCAGTTTCTCCTGGGAAACCCACCTGAATTCCTTGCCCCCCTGCTGGATGCTCACCTGAGAGTGCTTTTTAAGGCGTGCGAGTTCAGTTTTTTTGTTCAGCCCGAACCAACCGGCTTGGCCGACGGGGTAAGTCTTTGCCGGGAATTTGTGGGCGATGAGCCCTTTGCCTTAATTATGCCGGATAACATTTTGCTTGATGGGCTGCCGGTGATAACACAACTGATACCCTTTTTTGCAAGCGACGCAAGAGACATATTGGGGGCCATATATTTAAAAGCGGAAGAAGCCTCCCGTTTTGGTAATGTGGGGATGCTTGAGGCCGAAATTATTCCTGGTGAGAGCTCAAGATTTAGGAAGGTTTCCGACTTTTCTGGCAAGAAGGGCGATCCTCTGAGGGTCCCTCCTGGCGAAAAGCTACTCAAGAATTTCGGTGGCTCCATATTCCTGCCTCACTTTTTCGACTTCATCGAACAGAGTCGCCCTAATGCAAAAGGTGAACTGGACGATGTTCCCGTGATCCAGGCCATCCTCAGGGAGGAGGGGCTAAAAGTAGTAGTACTTGAGGGAAATGGCTTTGACGTGGGAAACCCTGCGGGCTATTGGGCAGCAAATCTCTATATCGAAAGCAAGCAGCCAGAGCGACCATCATGGTAGGGGTGGAGAGCGGATTGCCCATTGCGAATTTTGGATTTGCCCTTCGGACTCGCACCTGGCGGGCGGGTTCGCGGTTTCAGATTGCCGATATGAGATGTGGAATGTGAGATAGAGGAATTTTGACTTCTGATTATGGATTTTTTACTGAAAGCTGACCGCTAAGCGTTGGTAGCTTAAAACTTCCCCGGCTAGAGCAGATTGACCAATTCCGCATATTCAAGCCAAATAGACTCTAGTGGACTGGGTCCTCTCCCAGATTCTTGATCCTCAAGGAAAAATCCGAGTTGCTCCAGGGCTAGGCGGCGAAGTTTGGAGCGGTAGTAGGTGCCGAATAACATTGGCCCTGCCGAGGTAAGCAAAAAGGGAGAGAAGCTTTCAGGCTCTTCCACTCCCCCGGAGAAGGGTGCCACCTGAGTGCCTTGATAAAGAAATGGCAGGTTGTCTTTCCAGGAGGAATCGTAATAAGCTGGACTAAGGAAATCTGGTGGTCTTTGAGCCAACAAAGAATCCAAGGAGATGGGATTGTGCACCTGGGTCAAGGGGCGCAGGGCAAAGAGCTTGAAGGTGGCAGAGTTGTCAAGGACCGTCGCAAGATAAGATGGGGTGGAATCTCTTGAGCTGGCAAAACAACCCAGGCCTAGAAAAGGATGGCTTTTACGCCAGTGGTCGATTGCCAGCTGCAGGCTCGAGTGTGATGCCCTAGCAGTATCGTCAATGAATAAAAACAAAGGGGTGTGGTCGAATTGCTGGAGAAGTTTTACCAAAGCAGGCAGATAGTCGAGGTCCTGGTCGCGCTTGGATGAGATGAAAAACTTGTCGACAATGGGCAGGACAAAGTAATCCAGCCCTCTGCTGCTGAGCCATTTCTGGCCGGACCTGATGAGAGACCAAAGTAAGCTCAGTTTTTTACAGTGATTTTCCTTATTCTTGCGGTACCAGAGAAGTGTCTCATCCAATTGCCGGCGGGCGGCTGTGGGTGGAACAAAATCAATAGCCAATCCTTTTCCCTGAGTCAACCTTTCCTTGTCGCCAGGCTGCAGCATTTCTCCTGCTTGGTCTAAGAGTTGCTCCCATTCGTCAAGGGGTAAGCGGTTCAAAATTAGGCTAACCCGCAAGGCCCAAAGCTTTCTGAGGACCTGCGGTCTAAGCAATCTTTTTGTCCAGAGATGAAACAGATTTTCAGCCTCTTCCCTTAAGGAATGACCGGGGGAAAAGGATAATGACCTATCTCTGTGGGAAAGCTCTGCAATAAAATCTCTCCTGAGAGCCTGGACCTCTTGAAAAAAGTGCCCTGCAGTCTCAGCAGAAATCTGCTGGACAAGACAGGGAGCCCCCCAGCTGGTAGCAGCACCCAGACTGGCGTTGTGCAGGGTAATCACCACGCGTTTTGTCCGCCGGCTCACCTCCAGAGCTAGGCCAAACACGGCGGAGAGCTCCTTTGCCTGATAGGCGATCAATTTTTCAAGAAAAGAGATTTCCTCCCTACTGCGCTGACCCCAAGAGTGGATACGGAGATCTTTACCCAATCCCCTGGACTCGCCAGGATCGAGGTTTACTGTTGCCCCGGATTTTAGGTGGTCAATAGATGTCATTTTGGCCCAATGTCTGAGAGAGCCAATGGGGGTAAGTCGGTTGCTTACGGCAAGGGCTTCGCAGATTTCTTCAGGGGAAATAGTCTCTTTTTTGAGCAAGCGGTTTCTCAAACCAGTCTTGAGAGGGTAGGGAAGTCGCCGAGCCAATACGGACAACAGATATCTCCGTGAAGAACTGTTTAAAGGGCAGGAGAGCAGGCCAGACTCTTGAGGCCAAGCAGGTGAAGACCGCTTGAGTAGGATTTCCACGATGGTGGCAAGGGGCCGGCAGTTTAGAGGATTCTCCAGAGAGTTAAGCAATTCCGCCAGTGACCGGCGCAATGAACTGTGCTCATACCATTTTGGCGGTAACCAGTCAGGCAGCCAGCGGAGCAGTCCAAGAAAATGGTTGAGTTCATCTTCAACAGGAGGGCTGAAGATCAATACCCTAGTTGCTTGACGCACCTCTGGACAGCTGTCAACCAAGCCCCTGGCGAGGCAGACCAGATCTGCGCGACCTGTTTTATTATCTGGAGAGAAGAGACGACGGGCACCATGGACGAGATGGGGGGCATTATTCTGCAGAACTGTTAAAAAAGGGCGAAGGGGCTCTGGTTGATTAAATCTCCAGATTTCCATGAGAGTCATCCCTAACCCGGATGTTTCATGGATCGCTTGCTGCGACCCTGGATATGGTCGTTCTTCCGGGCGTCCTCGGCTGTCGGTTCCTGCGACGTACCGCTTCTGATAAGCCTCAGAACCAACAACCTGCGGATGCCCGGTGGCCCGCCCGCCTCGCCTGAGCGAGCAGGCTCGCGATGGCGGGCAGGCACGTCCATCTTCATGGTCTCGCTACAGCAATTCATGAAACATCCGGGTTTGATAACAATTTAACCGTTATCTCCACTGGAAACTTTACATAATTGCAAAGAAGATTATATTAGAAACATATTGGCTGGTTGGCAAGGGCAACAATGAAGGCGGAACTTTAAGGATACCTTACTGTCTAACTCCTGATAAAAGCCCAAAGGCTGAACCAGTGTTTGCTAGTCCGATGGCGAAGTCGCCAAGGGAGAAAATAAATGTCAGAGGTGAGAATCGCTAAGCTTGGAAAGGAGATAGTATGCCAATGAATATCTCAAGAATCGGCCCGTCCAGACGATATGGGATAGGGTTTGTTTTGATTGTCATGGTGCCCCTGCTTTTCCTATTTTTGGGGTCAATCTCAAGTAATGGAGCAGATACGGGAGTGATGCCCTACCCAAACGCCCCTGGTTCTTTCACGGAACTGGTAAAGCGAGTAGGACCCGAGGTGGTAAACATCTCCACTACCAAGGTTATCAAAAGGGGACCGATGGTAAGGCCCTTCGGCAACGAAGGCCCCTGGAGGGATTTTTTTGGGGATGATTTTTTTGAACGGTTTTTTGGACAGATGCCCAGGGAGCGAAAGCAGCGAAGTCTGGGTTCAGGGGTTATAATAGATCCGCAAAAGGGTTACATTCTCACCAATAACCATGTTATTGCCGGTGCTGACGAAATCACAGTTCGTCTAGATGATGGCAAAGAGTACAACGCTGAAGTGGTGGGCAGAGACCCAAAGACAGATCTGGCTTTAATAAGAACCAAAGTGGCTCTAGATGTTGATGCGGGGGCACCCTTGGGAGACTCTGACAAAGTCGAGATTGGCGAGTGGGTAATGGCCATCGGGAACCCCTTTGGGCTCGAGCGCACAGTTACCGTGGGTATTCTGAGTGCCAAGGGAAGAGTCATTGGAGCCGGGCCGTACGACGATTTTCTCCAGACTGACGCGGCGATCAATCCCGGCAACAGTGGTGGTCCCCTCTTTAACATGAAAGGTGAAGTCATAGGAATCAATACTGCTATAGTAGCCAGTGGCCAGGGTATCGGTTTCGCTATCCCCATTAATATGGCCAAAGAATTGTTGCCCCAACTAGAAAAGGGCAAGGTCACTCGCGGTTGGCTGGGAGTTAGTATTCAGGAAGTCACGGAGGACATCGCCAAATCCTTTAAACTTAAAGATGCCAAAGGGGCTCTGGTGGCTGAGGTCATGGAGGATACTCCGGCGAAACAAGGTGGAATAGAGCGGGGCGATATCATCACTAGTTTCGATGGCAAAGAGGTTGAGACACCCAACGAACTGCAAAGGATTGTTGCTAGTACAGCCCCAGACAAAAAAGTAAAGGTAGAGGTTATAAGAGATGGCAAGACCAGGACCCTTACCGTAAAGTTGGGGACTATGCCGGAGGAAATTACCGAAGCCGAGAAAGGTGTTACAACTGATCTTGGTCTCACGGTGCAGACATTGACTCCGGAACTGGCCGAACAGTTCAACTGGTCCAGAGACGAAAAAGGTGTCCTGATCACCGGAGTTGATCCGAGTGGCGCTGGAGCTGATGCTGGCTTGCGCCGTGGGGACCTGATTAAAGAAATAGATCGACAAGATGTAGAGACTACGGAAGATTACAGTAGAATCCTAGGAAAGGCTAAAAAGGGAGAATCTGTGCTCTTCCTAGTAAAGCGGGGTACCAGAACTTTCTACATAACCTTGACGCCAGAATCAGAGTAAAACTCTAAGCAATAGGAATACTTGCTACGGGCGGAATAAAACCCGCCCGTTTTTTTCAATAACCCCTTGACGACAAATTAATGGTGATTAAATTATTACACAAGTAAGTTTAATGACATGAAATCATTAAGTAAGGAGGTGCCAGCTATGTTTGAACTTATACCTTGGAGGAGAAATCGAGGAGCACTGGCTAGGCCAAGGAGCGATTTGATCAACTGGTTTTTTGAGGATCTCACTCTGCCAGATTTCTGGTCAGCTGAGAGAGAGTGGCTGCCAGCCTTTGACGTCTCCGAAACTGAAAATGAGATTCTGGTTAAAGCTGAGCTTCCCGGCATGGAAGTCAAAGATATCGACATCGCTCTCACAGACGGCTTGCTCACTATCAAAGGCGAGCGCAAGCTGGAGAAAGAAGACAAGAAGGAAAACTATCATCGCATTGAACGGCAGTTTGGATCTTTTTCCAGGAGCTTGAATCTTGGATCAAAGGTCAAAGCTGAAGGTATTGAAGCCGCCTATAAAGACGGCATATTAACCGTTACTCTGCCAAAGGCTGAGGAAAGCAAGCCTAAAAAGATAGAAGTCAAGAGTTAGTCCTGTTGCACGCATGCTAGGCGGGGAAAAGGCGCTTAGGATATGCAACAGTAACTGAGACGCCAACCCCGCCGTTATATTTTGACTGGCTGAAAGGTGTAGAACAATGAGTAAAAGATGGAAGGGGTTTTCTCTCTATTTACCCGGAACTATTTTCATAATGCTTGGTATACTTATTGTCTTTTTCCCAATGCTAATAGTAGCCCTAATTTCGTCTAGTCTAATACTATTAGGTCTTATGGCAATTTCAATCGCTCATAGGCTAAAAAGACTGCGACAAAGGGGAGAGTGGACTGTTGTCTGGGAACCGGTTGAACCATTTGTTGGAGATTGGTTTGACCGAGCCTTTCTCTATCGACGGTGGTAAATTGAGCATAGCACCCAAGCCGATTTTCGCTTGGCCTATATATACAAGCCCCGCCAGCTCTTATGGGTTGATGGGGCTTATTTATTGAACAGAGGTTAGAAAAATGATCCTGTGATCTTCTGAGACAGTGCTATTAAGTGCCACTTGCTCAGCAGCATTGAAATTGTTATCGTTTAAAGCAGCTAAAGTTTTTAATTAGTCCTTCCCTTTGAGGATAGGTATGACAGAAACTATCGTCGTATGCTTAATAGCCGGGATCGCCTTGGTTATATCAACCAGGTGGTTCTACCGTACTCTTACGGGCAAGTCGGAAGGTTGCAGCTGTGGAGAGAATACCTGCTCTATGACGGCCTCATCTGACGGCATCAAAGATTCTAATTGCTGCAAGTGAGATTGAGAAAATCCCTCCTGAATAGATGCTCGTCCAAGATTCCAGTCAGCCACGATATGACAAAGGCAGTCACATCAAAGCATCCTCTTTCCTCTGGGCAAGGTTGAAGAGGCTGTTATCGGTTTATTGGTGAGTTCTAGTTTCAACTTTGCGATACAGCTTTATCTAATAGATAATACTCGATATCTTTAAGAGAAATTTGATTCATCTGCAGTCCCAGGGTTTCACTGTCTATCCCCAGACTGAGTCCGAGAAGTTGAGGATAAAGAATGGATGGTAACTGATGCTGTGGACCCCGGCGAGAGACCAGTATTTTCTGAACGTGATCGAACTGAATCTGGCAGTAAGAACAGGCAACGCAGAGGAAATCCGCAGCGGATTCCTTGGCGTGCTTTAGTTTGCTTTCGGTCAAATCCAGCGAAAGATCTTCGTTTACGCCCCAGAGCGGGGACCCACAACACTCATGCTTCTTGAGCCAATCGATGCTCCGGGCTCCGGTAACCTCTACGAGCTCATCGAATTTTGAGGGAGAGTGAGGTTTGTCGAACTTGATGAGTTTACTGGGGCGCAATATGCGGCAGCCGTAGTGCGTAGCAATGTTTAGATCTTTGAAGGTATGCACGATTTGCTTCCTTAAGGCCTTGATGCCCAGGTCATCGTAGAGAACCTGCAGAAGGTGTTTCGGTCTTATCTTTCCTTCATATCTCAATCCCTCTTTTTCAAGAGTTTTATTGACTTCTTTCCTAGTGGATCCATCATCTTGCAAGAGCTGCTCTATGTGTCTCATGGTTCCATAGCAGCAGTTGCAGACAGTTAGTAAGTCGAGATTCTCCCTCTCGGCCAGAGCCAGATTCCTGGCAGAAGAAATGACGTATGCCTTGAAATTTATGTTTCTCAAGGGGTAGCCGCAACAGCCGAATTCTTTGACGTCCACCAAACCGATACCAAGTTTGTCGAGCACCGCGTTGGTGGACCATTCGTATTGCCGCAACACTATGGGAGTTGTGCAGCAGCGCAGCAAGGCGTACTTCATGGTGTCATCCGTCCTTTAATGGTTAAGTTTTTTCGGTTAGCTTTTCTTTCGCTCGCGTTATCGCAATGTTTTTAAATTCATAGATGATATCGGCAACGCATACTCCTTGAGGGCAATGTTCCTGGCACTGATAACAGCCGAGGCAATCCCACAGCATTCTTGAACTGAAGACAAGATCCCAGAGTCCCATTCCAGCGGCATGCATGAGCTGGTGGGGCAGAAGACCCAAGGCCTCGGTTGGTTGCGTGTAGTTGCGCACCACCGGGCAGGCATTTGAACAGGTGACGCAGCGGAAGCAATGGGCAAAAGTAGAAGCCTGAGCTGATTTGTAGATTCTTCCGGACAAACCATTATCACTAGGCATCAAGCGAATATCGCGATCCATCATGTTCAAGGGAATACCAGCCGGATAAATAGCTTTCAGGGCCAACTCTATGGGATCGGGATAATGATTCTTGTCTTGGTCCAAAGAGTCCTGCATCAATCCACGGTAAAGGGAGAGGGGTGAGAGAACGAAGAATTCCGGCTGGCCCTTTTCCAGCAGAGTCTCTCTCACGGTCATCCATAGCTCCTGTAGATTGATTCCCGCAGGGCAGACCACGGTGCAACGGTAGCAATTGGTACAGAGATGCAGCCCCTCTTGTATACTTCTAATTTCCTCAGAGCTAAGTTTTTTGCCGGCAACCAGCGCTTTTATTGAAGAAATCTTCTCTGAGGGCAGAATATTGGCATTGCGAAGGGTTTCAAAGACAACGCCAACTCTGCACTGAACACTGCAGGTCCCGCAGTGCATGCAGGCATCCAGCTCCAGAAGTTGTCTAGTGGCAACATTGGCCGGATGGGATGTTTGGTTATCCATAACCGAATTGGCCAAAAGACTGAGGGGGGTGGTAAAGATGTGGAACATCTTACTGAAAGGAAGATAAGCCAGGCCAAGCATACAAGCCAAGAAGTGGATGTACCATAAGATTGAGTTTACATTCGCTCGATCTAGAGTAAGGGCTAAAGGTTTGATAATTCTGGAGGCAGCATAGCCGGCGAATCCCCACTGAGGCCTTGAGTGGCATTGGCTGCAGCTCATCTCGTGGGCTTCTTTGCCGGCCTGCAAGATTTCATGGTCGAAGGGTCCTTTGACTTCTGGTGAAACTACGCCGAACTTGGCTACCCAGTAAGTTTCTAAGGATTTGAGCTCTTCTTCGTCGGCCGCGACTGTGTATTCATCCACCATCTCTTGAAACTTGGAGTAGGAGGTTATCTTGGTACCCTCCAAGAGAAAACCGGAAAGCATAATAACCGCCAGGATGATTATGGCGTAAAGATCCATGGGACTAGTTCTCAGGCGGGTCACTTTCAAGATGAATCGTCGGTAGAGAGCGATTCCTATTCCTACAACTACCAAAACTCCGAAGAAATTACGCAGAAATAGAAAAGGATTTATGGTTGGATAATATCCTACAAATAGAGCAGAGGTGATTATCTTGTCGAGTCCATGCATAAGGAGGAGAAAAATAAAACCATAATATATGCACATATGCATGGCCCATTTGAGAAAGTCCTGCTGTAGTACTTTGACCTGCAAAAGGACATCAAGAACGAAGACCTTTAGTAGAGTAAATAACTTTGGGCTGAACAATGTAAGGATAATTCCTCGCAGGGCGGCAAAAATCCTCCTCGGAGTCGAGATACTTTTGGATTCTATTACCAGAGAGTATCGAAACCAGGTCGAAACCTTGTAGATGAGACCAAAGGAAAAAATGGCCAGGGATATATATAAGGCGATAGTAAAGAACATGATCTTATGGTACCTCCCCTTGATCAGTTAGCCGCAGTATGAGATCTCCAAGCGACAAAATTTACACCACATCAATATCTACGCGAAAGGTAGGTTTTTTTAGTAATTTAATAGGCCCTTTGTATCGTTTATCACCTGATGCAGGGAATTTCTTTGACCTAGGTCAACTCAGTTGCACCCGGGTAGGGAAGATCAAAAAGAACAGTGAGACCTCAAAGGAAAAAAGCACCTGCCCCAACTAAAACGATTAACCAGAAAAGCAATTGAGTTA
>JAJDNT010000140.1 GCA_022340515.1 Deltaproteobacteria bacterium | reverse complement strand
TCTTTGTTGATCAAGCCCAGCATGGCAGCTCCAGGTAAATTCCGATTCAAATGCTGCAGAGCTGCCCTAGTCCCATCCAGGGCTACAACTTTGACTTTCAGATCTTTGATTACTTTTTTTACCTGGGGGGGAAAAGAGGCCAGGATTTCCTTGGTGCTTCTGGGACTATTGATCACAAACAGCCCTTGTGGCTTTAAGCCCTCCACAGATTCCTGCAGGATGTGTCCAGAGGCAAACTTCTCATTGAAAAAAGCTAACACATCATACTCGCTGAGTTGTGAGCTGTTGCGAATGGGGTGGTTGCTTATTCGCATGTTCATGAAAACGGCAGCCCCTTTCCGTGCTGCACCATACCGTGCCCCTGACTGGATATGTTTACAACCCTCTCCTTTGTCTTGTGAATAAACCAGGGCGGCTGTCTCTAGGGCTGTTTTCACTCCTTCAGCGCCAATGCCAATAAAGTTCATACCGAGTTCCCGTTCTTGATAGTCAGGGAGGTCAACCGGTTTAAGGGTATAGGGCCCTTCAATGCCGGAAAAAAAATCCCGGTGGAACCGGCCGCGCTTTCCAGCGAGACAGGCCTTCATATTTTCTATTGTTGCAGCCGCATCATATTTGTTGAAATCTTTGCTCCCAAGACCGTAAACTCCGTGGAGAAGTGTGGGCATACCACGGCGACCATAGATTCGGTGTTCTTTCTTGCCTTCGCGGCCGGCCCTGTTGGAAACTTGCAAAGCGGCCTGAATGTCTGCCATGAGCAGCTGATTATGAGCCGAGCCACTCCGCTCGAGTACGGTAATAATCTTGGCATTGCGCACACCGTAGGCAAGCTCTTCGTAACAAGGCGGAGTGAAGAGAACAGGCCGCACCAAACCCACTTTCCAGCCCTTGGTCTTTCGATAATAATCCACCACATCCTTGACCACCCCAGCCGCCGAACCCATGAGGAGAAGTACCATATCAGCATCTTCGGTTCGGTAACATTCCACTACCTTGTGGTTAGTGTCCAAAATCTGGTTCATCATTTCCATGGCCGCAACAAAACACCTTTTAATGAACCTATATGCCAGGTCCTGAGCCACTTGCCCTTCCATGGTTAGGTCCATGTCGGTAAAAGTGCCGGCAAGGTATCGTTGCTCAAAGTCAGGCTGATACAAACGGTTTGCCGATCCCACATAATATTCGAGAAAAGCATTAGAAAGCAGTCTGATGTTTTCCAAAGCATGGCTCTTGATAAAACCGTCCCCAATGACCATGCAGGGAAGCATGACCTGTCTGGTCTCAGCTACTTTGAAAGCCACGGCCATAAGGTCATGCAATTCTTGATTGTCAGACGATACCAGTTGGGCCCATCCGGCATTTCGCACGCCGTAGAAATCTGTGTGACCGCAGTGTATGCTCAGTGAGCCTTTATTTACCTCCCGGGCCATAACGCTCATAACCACCGGCAAACGCTTTCCCGCCACCGAAAATAGATTTTTCGTTTTGAGCACCAATCCTTGGGAGGAGGTATTATCGGCGTAGCGGCCCCCTTGGCAAGCCATGGCCTCCACCGCGGCAATGGCAGAGAGCTCGTCACTGGGCTGAAAATACATGAGTTCACGGCCGAAAAGATTCTTCTTACCGTCGGCGGCAGCTTTGGCAAAATCCTCGGCGATGACCGTTGAAGGCGTTATGGGGTAGCCGCAAAGTCCATCTACAACCCTTTCCAACACTGAAAGCGCTGCATGATTGCCGTCTAACAGAGCCTCTTCGCGACTCCGCATTTGCTCGAGCTTTCTTTTCGAGATAGAGGAGATGTCAAAGGTGAAAATATTCTTGGCATCAAACCTGTGCCACTCGCTCTGCCAATCAAATTCTCTCTTTTTGGCCTGCTCTAGCCTGATCTTGTAAAAAGGCAACTCTTTCCACAAGGTCTCAAGGTCAACCCTTTGTTCCATCTTACTTCTCTCCTTGGTTGGCAAATCTCCTACTATGCTACATTTCGTCGATTAGAGATAATAAAACCATTGCACGACTCAAACTGCAGATTTTGCCTCACCAGCCTGAGCAGCTTAAACTTGCTGTTCTTCCGCCATGCCCTTGAGCAGGGAGATAAGTGGGTCGCCCTCTTAGGAGTGGGGTAGTAGAGGGATAGCTCGAATTGTGGATAACACCCTTGGTAAGGGAGAAAAGAATTTTAGATTAAGAACTTAGATTTGTCAACGTTCGGCCAGGGCAGGAGTTTCCCCAAAAATATTTTATAGACATAGGCCACGGGGAAGCTGCGAGGTAACCAGCATCGGAGCAACCGGTGCGAAGCCTCCGCTGCCTGGAAGGACCACCATCTGCATCGGCGTTAAGACAAACCAATCGGCTCAAAACTAGATTATGAATGGCAGCGACTATGCTGGTTTACCGAGTAGCTTACTCTAGCCATACCAGATAGTCACCACAATGGATGGCAAATTCAAAAGAAAGGAATGGGGAAACCCCTGTCTCCTGTTGTTTCTCTACGGAAGGCACTGGAAGAAGCTCAACACTCTCTGATGAAAGGCCTCGGCAGACTCGAGGTGAATGAGATGACCACCAGTGAATTCCTCTAATTCGGCGTCTGGTATACGCTCAGCCAGGATGCGGCCGTTCTCCGGCGGTACCAATAGATCATGATCCGCTGTGAGGATAAGGGTCGGGGATTTAATATCAGCCAGACGTCCACAGGTGTCAAAGATGCGGATTGCCTCTAGCTGTCGTTGCAGAGCATAGACTGGTTGCCAGGGAGCTTTGAGCTGCCTTTCCCTGTAACGCTGCAATAACTCCGAACCGCTCTGCAAGAACTCAGGCGTAACCAAAAGCTTGAGGTTTTTATCAACGATCTCTTCGGGTGAGAGTCCTTTGTTATCGGCAAATAGCTGAATCACCTTCGGATCGGGTGGAATACGCTCACTGCCGCCGCAATGGGTGCATCCCAACACCAAAGCACAGACCCGCGCTGGGTGGCGCAGTGCCACTTCTTGAGCAATCATGCCCCCCATGGACAATCCGACAACGTAAACCTCCTTCACCTGAGCAGCATCCATTACAGCAGCGGCGTGATCCGCCATCTGGGCGATCGTATAAGGTCTATCGGGTTTACTGGAAAGACCAGCTCCTATGTTGTCGAAGACAAGAACACGATAGTGAGGAGACCAAGCAGCGAGGCTCTCTTCATATGACCAAGTGCCGCCACTGACTCCACTAATTGTAAGTAAAGGTTTACCTTCCCCGCGACTTTCCCAATAGATTTCAACATCATCTACTAGCGCGTAAGGCATCACTGAACTCCAAATTAGTCCGTTGTCTAGAAGGCATAGGGCATGGAGCATGGAGTGAGGAGCCAGGAGTCAGAATCCAGAATTTAGGAGGATTATTGAAACAACTGTCATACCCGCGAAAGCGGGTATCCAGTGGAGTCTGGATTCCCGCCCATGCGGGAATGACGATTCAGATTGTCAGCCGGCCTTCGTCTGTCCTCTGCCGGCTGTCTGCTGCCAGCTTTATTTCCCTATGCTCTATGCTCAATGCTGCAAACGCAGTGAGCCGACAACGGACACTTAAGATGTCTCGCAATGGGGGATTCTTTCCACCAGTTGTCTCTGCTTTTCCTCAGTCAGGGCAAGATCCAGCTGCCATTCCCGGCTGGCATGTTCGTCACTTTTCTTGATCAATAGCCAGTCCTTGGCGACACCTTTTCCTTTAGGTTTGAGCTTGGTCAAGGTGAAGCCACCCTGCAGAATCCTCCCATGGAGGAGGAAGGAGATTTTCTTTTCACTGGTTTCAAGCAGTTCAAACTCACCCTCATCCCATATAACCACTGCGCCTGCCCCATAGTTGCCTTCAGGAATGATACCCTCAAAATCAATGTATTCCAGGGCGTGATCCTCAACCTCCACTGCGAGCCTCTTATCTGCAGGATTCATGGAAGGTCCCTTGGGAACTGCCCAGGACTTTAGAACACCCTCAAGCTCCAATCTGAAATCGAAATGCAAGCGCGAAGCATGATGCTCATGGACGACGAACCTGTAGCGCATGACTCCTTACCCCTATCTTAGTACTCCATTACTATGATACTCATAATCGTCACCGTATCTTTCCAGATTGAATGTTTATGGTCAAATTATTTTTGTCTAGCAAGATTGCCTAGCCCGGATGTTTCATGATTGGGTGTAACGAGACCACGAAGATGGACGGGCCACCGGGCATCGGTCCCGCTCTCGCGCGGGATTGGTCTCGAGACGTACCTGGTAAGTCGCAGGGACCGACACCCGAGGACGCACGGAAGAGCGTCCATATCCTTGGTCCGCCGCAGGCGGATTCATGAAAGATCCGGGCTAGTACATTTGCCAAGTACCTATGAGCTACTTATTATTAAATCTGTAAAGAAAATTGAGCCTGGCAGACTAATCAAAAAACTATGATCAAATCTCTTTTTCCCGTGTCTTGACACAAGGGTAATTAGGCGGATATTTTGACACGATTACAGTGCACAAGCCAAGGCAACTCACCACCCCTCATGGCAACTTTTATTGGCACAGTTTAACTGAGAGGTAACAATGTCATCCACTCATAAATATTTCCTTTTCGTCTGGGCTTTGTGCTTTTTCCTCAGCGCGGGAGGCTGTATACCTACTAAGCAGGCCAGAGTCGCAGCTGTGGCCTATACTGCAGAGGACGTTCTCCGAGCAGCAGCTAAACAGCCCGATCCCGCCATCGTTCGTGATGGCAGCCCGGCCTATCTCATGCTGGTGGACGGCCTCATCGAGGCATATCCAAATAACCTTGAACTGTTGACCGCCGGCTGCCGGGCTTATACTGTTTATGCCTCCTCTTTCGTCGAGGATTCAGACCCGGCAAAGGCTTCTCTGCTCTATGCCAAAGCTAAGGATTATGGTTTCAGGGCTCTTTCCCTAAAGCTGGATTTTCAACAGGCTGCCGCTGGCCCTCTTGATGACTTTGTAATTTTTCTCAGAAACTATGACAAGGAGCAGGTGCCGGCATTGTTCTGGACTGCCAGCGGATGGGCAAAATGGATTGGCCTCAATCTGGACAGGGTGGAGGCATTAGCTAATGTGCCGATGCTGAAAGCTACACTGCAGAGGGTAATTGAACTGGATGGCGGATTTTACTACGGCAGCCCTCACCTGAATATGGCTGTTTACCTGGCGGCCATACCCCCAATTGCTGGAGGCAACCTAGACAAAGCTAAAGAGCATTTTGATGAGGCCTTCGCCCTGGGTGCAGATAACCTCCTTTTGGCGAAAGTTCTCTTTGCCAGATATTATGCCGTGAGACTCAGAGACCGAGCCCTTTTCGAAAAAACCTTACAACAAGTTATGGAAGCACCTGTAGATGAAATACCAGAGCTGACCTTGTCAAACACCCTGGCCAAAGAGAAGGCTGGAGAGTTGCTGGAGAGAGCAGATGAATACTTTTTGTTATCACCTTGAATCGAGTCATGCAAAACCGATGCGGGGAAGGGGAAAGAATCTTGGTGTGATCGCTCTTTTCCTATTGCTCCTATTCTTTGGTTCATTACCCAGTGAGGCAGCCGAGCTGCAGCACGAGATAAAACTTGCCACCCTTGCCCCGGAAAACAGCACCCTGATGAAAATTTTCCGGGAGATGGACAGTGAGGTAAGAAAAGAGACCGAGGGGCGAGTGGGATTCAAGCTTTTTTCCGGCTTTGTCCTGGGAGATGAAAGGGATGTATTCAGAAAGCTACGTATTGGCCTAATTCATGCCGCTACCTTCACCTCCACCTTTCTCGCCGAAATCAATCCCGACATCCGCACACTCCAACTACCTTTTCTTTTCAA
>JAJDNT010000014.1 GCA_022340515.1 Deltaproteobacteria bacterium | reverse complement strand
ACCACATTCCCTTAATGCTGTTGCCTATGCAGCTCAATACTGTGGACCAGCAGACCTAAAGATGAATCTCATGCACGTGATCCCCCCGGCACCTGAGACCCTATTGGATCTGGGGAAAGAGTACTTCTTCAAAGATCTTATGGAGGAACATCGTATTGAGTGGAATAAGAAGGCCGAAAAGGTGGCCAAAGTTTTTCTTGATAAAGCCCTAAATCTTTTGGTTGCTGGCGGAGTTCCGAAAAATAATGTAGCTGTGATTTTGCAAGAACGCAAAGTTGGTATTGCCCGCGACATTATTGAAGAGTCCCTTCGGGGGTATAATGCGGTGGTGGTGGGACGTGGGGGCTTGAGCCGGCCAGAAGAGCCCTTTCTCGGTAGCGTGTCCAATAAGATCGTTGAGAAGATTCAAGACGTTCCCGTATGGGTCGTAGGGCGCGACATCCGGACAAGAAAGATGTTACTGGCTGTGGATGCCTCGGAAAATTCACGCAAGGCGGTAAATTATGTAGGAGAAGTTGCTGCTGCAAGCGAGGCAGAAATTACCCTTTTTCACGTAGTGCGAAAATTTGGCTATCTAAACGATCCCACCCTTCGTGAGGGCGAGATAGAAGGATTTTGGGAAGAGGTAAAGAGTGATATCCCGCGCATGTTTCGTTCCTACCAGGTAAGCCTTGAAAAAGCGGGGATAACTCCCTTAAGAATCTCGAGCGAGGCTATGCTGGATAGTCCCAGCCGTTCAGGGGACATTATCAGAGAAGCTCGAGAAGGGGCATACGGTACCATTGTTATGGGACGGAGAGGTCTTTCTAAGGTAAGAGATTTTCTAATGGGTCGGGTAACAAGCAAGGTGCTAAACCAGGCCGAGGATTTTGCTGTATGGATCGTGCCATGAGTGACGTCCTTGTTGTCCATTTTTGTTGGCAAAACATAGGTGATTTTATGGAGAAAGGAGTCTGCCATGCAAGCCTTTAAACAAATATTATTCCCTGTGGATTTGTCCGAGGCCTCCCCTAAGATCGTACCCTACGTACGTGAGATGGCGGAGAAGTTCGAGGCAGAAGTTCATCTTCTCTTCGTAGCTCGCATCCTCCAGCACTTCACCAGCATCTACGTGCCTCACCCCTCGATCTCTAAGTTTGAAGAGGAAATGAAACAGGGAGCCGAGAAAAAGCTGCAGGAGTTCACAGAGGAATATTTCAAAGATGCCCCCTGCAAAGGAAAGGTCATTTTGGGAGACGCTGCGCAAGAGGTTTTGAACTACATTCAGTCCGAAGGCATCGATCTGGTAATCATGGGCACTCATGGGAGAAAGGGACTCGAACACATAATTTTTGGCAGTGTGGCTGAAAGGGTAGTGAAGCATTCACCGGTTCCTGTTCTAACGGTTAATCCTTATACAAAAGATTAAAAAAGCTAAAGGTGAGTTTTGCTGAGGACCTTGGTCGGAGGCCTCATGAACCACAGGGTAATTATGACCTGGTCGTAGTGGGGCCAATAAATCTAACCCTTTATGGGGATGGTCACCACAGGGACAGAAGAGTTCTTCACCACTTTCTCAGTGACACTTCCAAAGGGGAAATAGCCCCCTCGTCCATGGGTGGCCATAACCACAATGTCCATCTTTTCCTTCTCGATGAAATGTAAAATTTCCTTAGCCGGGTCTCCAACAGCAATGTGTTTAGTGTATAGGGGAGCTCCTTTCAAATACTTGTCACAGATTTGATCCAACCGTTTTTTCGCTTCTTTTTCTTCCCATTCCTGGACCTTATCCATGTGAGTGCGGCCGAACTCCCCGTACCAGGATTGGTGATGTGCCATATCCTCAATCACATAGAGCAAATGTACTTCTGTCTGATATTTCTCGATCAAAGATGTCACATACCCCAGAGCTTTTTCAGCATTACTCGAGAAGTCGGTAGGCCATAGTAATCTTTTTACTTCCATTTTAATAACTCCTTGTTGGTGGTTATAGCAAACAAAGGTTTAGCTTGCCGCCACATGGTGTTTGATGCCCCCATGGGCTCCAATAGGGGCCAGAAGTTCACTTTCCACTCGCTTTAAAAATGCAGCCACGAATTCAATAAGTGCCATCTCGATACGGCCAAGCATACGCATTAAAAAATTGTATGCCACACTTGCTGGAATGGCCACGGCTAGGCCAATAGCGGTGGTAATCAGAGCCTCCGCCAGGCCTGGGGCCACGGTTTCAAGGGTAGCCCTTTTCAACAGTCCAATGGCGTAGAAGGAATGCATGATTCCCCAAACCGTGCCAAAGAGGCCGATAAAGGGCGCAACATTTACGCAAGTGGCCAGAAAAGAAAGGGAGCCGAAAAGGTTCTCCACCAGGAAGCTGACTTCCTGCCGCAAACCATGGCGGAGGTTTTCTATGAAGAACCCGGCTAGGTTATCAGTAGGGGTGTCGAGTTTATTCAGTCGCTTGAACTCCTTCATCCCCTTTAAGGCCAGTTGGTAAGAGGGCGAGGCAGGACTGTGGCCGAGGAGTCTGATGGCGGTAAGTAAATTCCTGGCCCGTCGAAAGGTGGACAAGTCCAAGACAGTTTTTTTTCTCGCCCGGCTCAGCTGAACCAGTTTAAAGAAAATGAGAGTCCAGCTGGTTACCGACATAGCTGCCAGGATGACAAGAATGAATTGGATTAATAGGGATGACCTGCTGATCATTGACCAGAGGTCGATCTCAACCATGACAGTCCACTCATTTGACGGTTTGATTTATGAGCGAATTCTCAGAGCTAAAATTGCCATATTATTTTGAGGTGGACCCTATGCCTTGTCGCTCCCTTATTTGGCCCGGAGCATGGGGCTTTAATCTCTAATCTTTTTGGCCAGAGCTTTCCTCCCTTAACTGCCAACATCCCTGCTCGGCTAGGTCTTTGGAGGGATCCACATCATGGTCGCAAATCCAGGGGTTGCCCTCTTGGTCTTCCACTACCTTCAAAGGATGAGGACCGCGGGACATGTCATTTATTGGTATTTCAATAAAAGAGCAGGGGTCTCGATAGGTAAAAACCAGTTTTCGCTCTTTGAGGAGATTTTCCAGAATCTTCTTGACCCGGAAAATGGGAACCCTCGAATTTTCCGAGACGGTCTTCACCAGCGAACACGGTCTGAAACGCTGATCCTTGGCGGCAATGACCATTTCCATTAGCTTTTGCTTGATCTCCTCGGCTTGATCCATTGCTTGATTCTCCCGTTGGTCTCCTGTCTGTTCTGGCTTTATGATGGCGGTTACCGGGCAAGATTCGCAACAGCTGTGCCACACCTGGTGTAAGTAAATCTCTGCTTATAGATTTCCATGAGTTTGCCGCTGGCATGCAGGATTGAGAGTGGTCAGCAAAAGAAAGCGGTGAGCAAGGAGGTAGCGATAGTGGTACTATGACGCCTTTAAAGGTTGCAGGGTGGCTACTCTTCCAACGGGCTTTCTTATAACAGGGCCTCAGGTTTTAGTTATAAATATTCAGGGTTCAAGTTTAGCCTTTGTGTTTTTTCTTCCTGATCCGCCTGCGGCGGAAAACCTGAACACTGAGGCCTCAATCCTTAATGCCACCTGTCGCATATCCCGTCTTAAGTGAAGGGGCAGGGGGGAAAACTGAAACCTAAGTTAGGGTGATTTATGATTTGAGGCTGTTCAATAATTCAGTCTTTGAGTCTCTTAAGGCTTTGACCTGCCTGGATCCCCGCCGGAGTATATGCCGCGGCTTGTCGGAGGGAAGCAGAGATCCCGATTCATCGGGGATGCGGGACCAGGATGACGGGCGATCGCATACTGTCGTCATTCCCGCGGAAGCGGGAATCCAGGGAATAAACAGACTTTTCTCGAGAATTTCTTGAGGATAACCATCCACAACATGGCGTTACAAGAATTTGATATGTTGACTTAGAAAAATAATGAGCAGTCACGATGTAGAGTTTTTAGGAGGCCAATACCTCAATACTCCAGTAAAACTTGCCAGGCCGGATGAAGCCCTGAGGGCGCCCCATTCACCTCCATCTTGGCGCTTTGTTTGGATGGTTGCAAAAATGCAGTCCTCATAATTAATTGATATTATTAATTAATACTGTTTTTAGTTCAGTAATATCCCCCAGAATTCCTTTCATTCCCACGGTCATTGTTCAGCCAGCAGAAATAAAACAAATAATATCAATGCGTTAATAAAGCAAAAACCCAATGGCACGATAGTTGCCATTTTTTCTGAGCAAAAAGGTTGAAGGGTGGGTGAATAATGTGTGGCCAACAGCTTAGAACCGGCAAGGAAATATTGAGAGTACATTCATCGCAACCAGTTAAAAGAGAAGGGCTCAAATTCATAGATTGCCCCTTCTATGGGGAGTGTCTGATGCAAGCTGCCAAAGACAATTGGCCTGCATGGACTTGCGAAGAGTGTCCCTATGCGGGGTTGGATTCACTTTGCCGGAAGCTCAGGTATATCGCTCCTTACTATCGCCTTCTGGCTGAAATCTATCCCGAGTTTAAAAGGAAGTACGAGCCCGTGATCAATTCTTTTGAAGTAGAAGCCTGAAGCGGAAGACAGCCTTGGTTTGCCCTGGGATTCCTTTACTCAGTTTGTCAGTGTAGATCTTAGACAGAAAATAATAAGTCAGTTCCTCGACAAGTCCCACAGGATTACTAACGGGACAGGCAAGGTGAACCAAGAGGCAAGAAAGCTTATCTCATCTGGAGAAACAGAGAACTAGCATTTGAATTCATAGAAAAAGGTGAAAGGAGGGGGGTCATGACTGTAAGTACTTACAAGATTATTGAGGTGGTGGCCTCGAGTGAAATCTCTTGGGAGGATGCCGCCAAAAACGCAGTAGCCGCAGCGAGCAAGAGCCTGAGAGATTTGCGAGTCGCTGAGGTTAAACAACTGGATATGAAAATTGAAAATGGAAAAGTTGCCGCCTACCGGGCAAGGTTGAACCTGTCGTTTAGGTATGAAGGAGTAGACTAGAGAAAGGGGGATCATCATGGTTACAGTGAGCGATTTGAAAAAACTGGAAATATTCAAAACAATTAAAGAGAAACAGCTGGAGGAAATCGCCGAGATAACCGAGAGGAAAAGCTATAAGAAACATTCCCATGTCTATGAACGAGGTGATGCCGCTAAACACCTCTTCGTGGTTACCAAGGGTCGGGTGAGCCTTCGCCGGATTGATCCGGGAGATGAGTTTGGCATTGCCTTTGAGGCACGCGACCCTGGAGGGTTGTTTGGGGCTGCCTCTTTTGTGAAACCTCAGGAATATACCCTTACAGCCATTTGCCTGGAAGACACGGAAGTTATAGCCATAGACGCCGACAAACTGTTCGAGATGAGCGAAAAGGATCCTGCTTTGGGATATCAGCTGATGCTCAAAATTGCTCAGATCTACTTTGAGCGTTATAAGATCGCTAAAAGGAGCCTCCATGACATGGTAAGAAGTCCTACCATCATTACTGCTCTTCCGGGCTGAGCAGACCATACTGTAAGAATTAGTGTTTCTGCTACTGCCGAGACCGGTATTTTGACAACAATTTCACCGAGGAGTTTGTCCTTTGAGAGATTGTACTAGGTGATAAAAGCACTATTGGTTTCAGTTTCCAAAGGAGGGGAAATTGCATTCGAACAAGAGTAATCTTCTCATTGCCATTGATCTGTCGGTGCACTCATGTAACGCGGTGAGGTATGTGACCCGCAATTGTTCACCGGCAAGGGTCAAGGTGAGCCTCATGCATGTCATGCCAACGGCGCCTGAAATATTCTGGGACTTGGAAAAGGAGGGCTTTTTCAAGGAGCAGATGAAGGGAAAATATGCAAAATGGAAAAGGGAGGCAAAAAAGGAGGCCCAGGCTTTTTTGGACCATGCCAAAAATATCTTGCTCAAGGCCCAGGTTGGTGAAGGTTCGGTAAAGATAATGGTGCAAGAACGAAAGATGGGTATCGCCCGTGACATTATCGAGGAAGCCAAGAAAGGTTATGACGCTGTTATTGTAGGGAGAAGGGGTCTGAGTAAACTGGAAGACGTTTTTCTCGGAAGCGTTTCCCACAAGATTGTCGAAAAAGTTGGTAACGTCCCGGTGTGGGTGGTGGGTGGTGACATCCAGTCGAGAAAAATGCTCATCCCTGTGGATGCCTCGGATAATTCCCGTAAAGCAGTAGATTATGTTGGTGCCTTTGCTGCCGCTACCGAAGCTGAGCTTACCCTTTATCATGTAGTCAGAAGTTTAGGGACTGAATTTTTACAAGACTTCCCCCGGAGCAAAGAGGAACTAAGAGTTTTTGAGGAAGCGTTGGCCAACCATGCCCGGGACATGTTCCAAGCTTACCAGGAAAGTCTGGAGAAAGCCGGAGTGCTCCCGGCGAGAATCTTCACTAAATATACCCGGCAAAGCCACACCCGAGCAGGAGAGATTCTCAGGGAGGCTAAAGATGGCGATTATGGGACCATTGTTATGGGCCGAAGAGGACTATCCAAGGTGCATGAATTTCTCATGGGTCGGGTGACAAACAAAGTTTTGAGTAGGGCAGAGGGATTTGCCCTTTGGCTAGTGCCGTGAAGGTGGAAGGAAGGCGAACCTAATCACAAAACTCCAGAACACAGGAGGGTATGATGAAAGCGGCAGTGGTATTTACCGGGAGTGGACCGATAGTGGTTTTGACCACCTATGACTCTTTGGAAGATCCCAAGTTCATCGAGCAGTTGGAGGTGAAAGGACTGGACAAGTTCATTGGTTATGAGGTCCCAGTTGATCTCACCAAGAAAAAATATGGACAGCATTTTGATGCGGTTATGAAAGACGTCAAACAGACCGATGACCTCAGGGTCCTGGATTACAACGGTCACAGGGTCTTTCACAACTACTCCTTTGCGGAACTTGGGAGTCCTTTTCAACATGAGTAGACCTCAGTGGCTGTGGTCAGGTTGGTAATATCCTCTCTATGAGATCCTATCGATAAGCAGCATATGGGCCAAGCCTTCGCCTCGAGAAAAGGCAGAAAGATAGGCTTTGTGCCAGATGCTTCCGCACGTTCTTGCTGGCAAGAATGGATTTTTGCTCAGGCGGCTCCCATCAAGAGCAGGCTAAGATGAAAAAGTTCGACCTATTGCTTTTTCTCATAGTATGGCTTGTTTGTATTGCCTTGTTTGAGGTAAAACCTTCGATGAGTTCGCATCTCCTAGATGAAGATAACATGGGACGCGAGGTGAAGGAATATGCATATAGAATACCAGTTTCTACCATATCCATCACAATTACCTTCGACAACAACCCGTATACACCAGGATTAAAAACCGCTTGGGGCTTTTCCTGTCTTATAAAGGGGGCTGAGAAAACTATTCTTTTTGATACAGGTGGAAACGGTTCCTCTTTGTTAGAAAACATGAATGAGTTGGGCATTGATCCACAAAAAATAGACATAGTTGTGCTTTCTCACATCCATGGGGACCACGTTGGTGGACTGAAAGAATTCCTTGATAAGAACGAACAAGTCACTGTTTATCTGCCTAGATCGTTTCCGCAAGAATTCAAAGGTAATCTGCTGAGTGCGTCCATAAAGATAATGGAGGTGCATGAAGCCACTAAGATATGTGAGGGAGTTTACACGACAGGTGAACTTGGCGCAGGGATAAAAGAGCAATCTTTGATTGTCCACACGACTCAAGGAATGATTGTAATAACTGGATGTGCTCATCCAGGTATCGTTGCAATTCTGAAGCGGGCCAGGGCCCTAATCAAAGATGATATTTTGCTGGCCATGGGAGGATTCCATCTAGGAGGGGCGGGCCAGGGAGAGATAGAAAAGATAATTCTCAGCTTCAGATCAATGGGGGTAAAATTTGTCGGCCCCTGTCATTGTTCAGGAGATTTAGCAAGGAAGATGTTCAAAGAGGAGTACGGCGACAGCTACCTGCATCTAGGTGTGGGAAAGGTAATAAAATTTTAAGGGGAAGACATAGTAGAGATGGCAGAGATTTTCGATGATTGGCCTGAGAAGTATGATCTATGGTTCGAAACTCCCATTGGCAGGCTGATAAAACAACATGAAAGCGATCTTATCCTCGAGATGCTAAGACCCGAGAAGGGCGAGAGGATACTGGACGCTGGCTGCGGCACCGGTGTTTTTACCCTGGATGTGCTTGCCGCAGGAGCACTAATTGTTGGACTCGAGCTGTCATTACCTATGCTCATGCGAGGAGCAAAAAAAATGAAGGAACACCCCTTCCACCCGGTCCGGGGCGACATGACCAAGCTTCCTTTCGCTGAGAACGAGTTTGACAAGGCAGTCTCTGTGACCGCCATCGAGTTTATTGAGGACGGGAAGACCGCAATCAATGAGTTGTTCCGGGTAACCAAACCGGGAGGCTGTGTGGTGGTTGCCACCCTAAACAGTCTCAGTCCGTGGGCTGCAGGCAGGAAAAAGATAGCAAAAAATAGATCTTCTTTGTTTGAACATGCCTTTTTCAGGTCTCCTGACCAGTTGAAGAGCCTTGCACCAGTGAGAGGTGCAGTAAAGACGGCCATACATTTCCAAAAGGACGAGGACCCTGAAGAGGCCGAAAAAATAGAAAAGGACGGTCAGGCGAAAGGTCTGGAGACGGGAGCCTTCGCGGTGGTGCGGTGGGAAAAGGTTCACTCTTTATAATCATATTAAAACTCACCTCCAAAATCTGCTGAATTGCAGTCTGTCACTAAGACGATTCAGCATCATTTTGAGCTTAAGCCCTAAAATAATCTTTACAAAATCAATAACATTTATTATATTATGAGCGTAAGCTCATTATAAGGAGCTACTATGCCGAGACCACCTAAACCAAGGTTCGTGCAGACACGTCCCGTTGTTGATGCCTTTCTACCCGACCCTTTGTCCCCATGGGGAAGGGAAGAAGTGATGCTTACCGTTGAGGGGTTAGAGGCAATTAGACTAAACGATTTCGAGGGATTGGATCAGGAGAGAGCTGCGAGGCGAATGAATGTATCCCGCCAGACTTTTGGGAGGATTCTGGCCGAGGCGAGAAGCACAGTGGCTGAAGCTCTGGTGATGGGAAAGGTTCTGCGCATAGGTGGTGGCCATTTCATCATGCCCCCCAGAGGGCGGCGCAGACGGAGACGTGGCTGGGGTGGTCAATTTTGAAAGGAGGTGTTTGTTATGCCAGGATTAAATAGAACAGGTCCATTGGGAGAAGGCCCCAGGACCGGTCGTGGACTTGGGTTGTGCAATCCCCGCTCAACCGCTTTAGGAACGCGGGTTACCTGGGGTGCTGGTCGTGGCCTTGGCTTCGGTCGTGGGCGCGGTTTCGGCAGGGGGTTTGGCCCAGGCATGGGTCGGGGTCGAGGCTATGGAAGAGGCTTTGGCCCAGGCATGGGTCGGGGTCGAGGCTATGGCTGGTGGAGGTTTGGCGACCCCTGGTCCACTGGGTACGCGCCAGCATACCCAGCGGAAACCCTGGAGCCGGGGGAAGAGGTGGAGATATTGAGAAGTGAGGCTGATTCCCTCAAGAATACCCTAGACCAGATCAAGAAACGTATTGAAAAGCTGGAGAGGAAGTCTTCCGAATAATCTTCTCACAGGCTGGTCGGTCTTTGGTAGAGGTGGTATGGACAGCAAGGAGCGGGTGTAATATCCCGCTCCTACAAAGCCGGTGAAATGAAGCCGTCTCTCTGGCAAAAGTCGCTCAGGTCAAGGGTATTGTCAGTTGACCAAACAGATGCTGAAGGCTTGGGCAGCATGGAGTAGTTTATTGGCTTTACTGCCCAGGCCGAACTGTTTGATGTCCTTGAAGCCTTTGCGGCCTAATATTAAGATGCCATATTTACCTTCTTCGAGTTCTGTGAGGATATCTCTGGCGATTCCCTTTTGTTGAGCCTGTAATTTGATTTGCACGTTTTGCTCAGGGACCCCTTCCCTGATGAGTCTTTCCTTGCCCTCATTGGCGATCTTCTCCACTTCTCTGGCATAATTCTTTGTCTGCAGAGCCATTTCCTCCAACCTCTCTTTTACTTCTAGGTTGGGGGTATATACCCAATATGAAGATTCATAGAACTGGGGAGGTACCGGCGGAATCACGTGAAAAAGGGTAAATCTGCTCTCTTGCAGGTGAGAGAAATATCGAACTGTGTGTTCCATAACCCTGCGGCTGATGTCCGCTCCTACTAGAGTAACCAGGACGTCCTGGGAAAGGAATCGTGGATCTACCGCCCACAGGACCCGGTCGTCTGCTAGATTGGCAAGCCGGTAAGTGACTGACCCGATCATTTCTCTCGGCGGTGTAGCGGCCCCTCCTCGCGCCAGAGCGAGGGTTTCAAAGTCTTCGAAGGTGGCCAGTTTATACATTGCACTGGCAGGGTTATCACACTGTTCCTCGTAAATGGTGGACACCCTCTGCGGATCAAATCCTGATTCAACTAGAACCTCTCTGGCCCGTTGCAGAACCTTCTCTTGTTCCAGGCTCCAGATTTTCTGATAATTCTCTATTACCTCTTCACTAAGGTGCGGCACTCTTGACAACATGGACAGCTCTAGGACAGGAGCACCGTGGAATATTGTTATCTTTAAATTTTGGTTACTTTTCAGCAGAGTACCTGTTGCTGCCATGGCCTGCCTGGCAAAGACGGAGTCATCTACACCAAACAATATGCTGCCTTCCTTGGCCATGGCCTTTTCCTCCACCCCACCAGCGAACCAGACTGCCCCTATCACAATAACTTTTAATGGTTTACCATCGCAACTGCCATGCCAGAGGTTTTCAGTCATTCTTTTTGCCCGGATATGGATGAAGTCCTTTGTGGTAGAAAGAAATGCGGCTGGTACGTAAAAGGCGAGATTCTAATGAGGGTAGCAATAAGGCTACTGTGAATCACTCAGAAGTTGCAGCTTGGCTACTTTAGTGTCGGCCATATTGGGGCAACCTCAATCGGACCGGCTAACCTGGCTTTCAGCGGCTGAGATTCACTTTTTCCCTGCCTTTTGATTTTAACTGGATCGTCACCAGCAAGGGGTTGAGCTGCAAAAATGCAATAGCTTATAATATTGATATCATAAATAAATATTATGCTTGTTCCATCCTTGCCATGAAAAGTTCCTCTGCCCCTGCCCTGTCATTGCCACGAGATCAAAAATTAGTGATACAATATTCATAATTTAAGACTGAAAGGGTTCAATGGCACGATAGTTGCCATTTTTGCAGGGTGGAATGAGTATGGAGGCCGGACTATTTCAGGCTGTAGTTCAGGGCCCGAGGCTGGCTTGCCGCCAGGGAATCTGGTCTACAGAGGATTGCAAAGGGAATTATCCTATGCAAGAGAGCACTGGAGTCAAGGCAATCAATGCTCAGGCCTATTTCACCAGTCTTGGGCTGGGTTTGAAATGGTACAACTACGACGACTTAAAGAGGCTTTATGAGCTTCGACTCACAACAACGGCCGTTGGTTATCTACCTGCTCGCCTCAGGAAACTAATGGAAGAAGATGCAGAGGAAATGGGCCTGCCAGCATAGAGGGGAAAAAACCTGCTGACAGCACAGCTAGGAGCTGGATTCTTAGCTGTAGATTGCCCTTTGAAGCAGTAGAATTGAGATGGGTCTGTATAGTAAACTAAAAAGGAGAGAGTGAAATTGCTTATCCAGATGGTACCTATAGGTTTCGTGCACACCAATGCCAAAAGAGTTCCAAGGCATTGGACAGTCTCTGATGTGGAAGGAACGCTTGTCATCGACGAACAATACCTCGAAGGGCTCAAGGATATCGAGCCCAGGCAAAGAATCGTTGTGATTTTTTACTTCCATCAAAGTCATGATTTCGATGCAAGCTATCTAACCCAGACGCCTCCACACCGCAAAAAACCACTGGGCGTCTTTAGCATCTGTTCGCCAGTCAGACCAAACCCACTAGGTATGTCGGTATTGGA
>JAJDNT010000003.1 GCA_022340515.1 Deltaproteobacteria bacterium | reverse complement strand
CGGCGCAGCCATTACCAACCTCTAACTGTCCTGATTAGATAGGAAGAGGCAAAGAAAAATCGAAGCGGCGACGCGGAGAAAGAGAAAATTTGCCATGAGTCTTATTTGTCTCCGCGTCTCCGTATCGTCGCGTCGCCGTGTCATTCGGTGGGGAGTGTGTCCGAATATCGCTTCGCAGTCTCTCAGAAAGATGCGGGTTCTCGCCTTGACCTCTTATTGAGCCGCATGAATCTGGAATTGTCCCGTAATCAGGTTCAGCGACTAATCGATAACAACTACATCCTGGTTAATGATAGCCCACAGAAAGCGAGCTACAGAGTCAGATTTGAAGATAAGGTTCTGGTCTTTGTTCCTCCACCCCCAGCCTCCCAACTTGTGCCTGAACCGCTATCTCTAGATGTAGTTTTTGAAGACGACCATTTGATTGCCATCAACAAACCCCCTGGCCTGGTGGTACATCCTGCCACCAGCCATCGCAAACCTACCCTCGTCCATGGCCTCCTCCATCACTGCGACCATCTGGCCGACCTGGGCGGGCCATTGAGGCCCGGCATAGTGCATCGGCTAGATAAAGATACAAGCGGGATTATGGTTGTGGCAAAAGAAAATTCAGCCTATCGTCATCTCAGTCGCCAGTTTAAGGAAAAACTTGTCTACAAGGAGTATTCCGCCCTGGTATATGGGGCCTTGCGTCAGTCCTCAGGCCAGTTTACAGATCCTATCCGGAGACATCCGAAAAATCGTAAGAAAATGGGGATAATAGCCGGGGGCCGTGAGGCCGCCACCTTCTGGTGGCTGGAGGTTTTGTTCGGCGAAGTCTCTTTGGTGAAGGTGGTGATTAAAACCGGACGGACACATCAAATCAGAGTGCACTTTTCCCATGCCCATCATCCTGTAGTTGGTGACTCCACCTATGGCGGCAAGAAAAGGGTGAAATCCGTGCAAAACCTCCTAATTCGCAGTCGACTGAGTAAAGTAAAGCGCCAGATGCTCCACGCTCGCAAATTGGCGCTAGAGCATCCTGCTACTGGTGAAAAGCTCGAGCTGTCGGCCCCCTTGCCGGAGGACATGAGCGACCTACTCGAGTTTTTGCGGACGTATGACCCTAGTGCAAAAGAATGAACCACGAACGGTGTGAAACGGCGATTTTCCAGCAAGCAGCTTGCAGCTATCAGCATTCAGCCTCTTACAGAAAGTCTTCATTGCTGCCAGCTGCCTCCTGCTCGCTGCCTGCTCTAGATCGCCGCGTCGCCGTATCTCCCTGTCTCCGTTTCGTTCCGCACCGGCTTGAGTTTTATTTGCATGGCGGCGAGACGTTTTCACAAGTTGAAAGGGTGTCATGCTAAAGGTAGGCTTGACTGGTGGAATAGCTTCCGGGAAGAGCACAGTGTCTGAAATTTTTGCTAGTTTGGGGGCACAGATTCTCGATGCCGATGAGGTAGCGCGGGAGGTATTGCTGCCCGGACAGCCAGCATGGACAATGCTGCGGCAGGCTTTCGGGGGGGAGTTTTTTAATGCCGACGGCACAGTTAGACGAAAAAAACTGCGAAAACTTGTTTTTGCCGATCCAGAAAAACGGAAGCAGCTAGACGCAATTGTGCACCCCGAAGTGATGAGAGAGATAAACCGCAGATCTGAAACCTCGTCCTCCTCAATTCAGAGTGGCGTTCTCCTGGTGGATGTGCCTCTATTGTTGGAAGTGGGAGTGGCGAACCGATTTGACAAGGTTGTGGTAGTTTATGCTAGCGAGAGAGTCCAGATTAAGCGTCTCATTCGGCGGGATGGAATCTCTGAGGAAGAGGCTAAACAGGCCTTGAAAGCACAGATGGTTCTCAAGCAAAAGGTGGAGCAGGCCGATTATGTAATCGATAACAATGGCAGATTGGAGGAGACGCAGGTTCAGGTGCAAAGGGTTTGGCAGGAGTTGCTTGAATTAGCTCGCGCCAAGAGTCCAACCGTGGAGTGATAGCAACCGCGCATCATAAAAAAAGCCAGCAGAGCATTTCTGCAGCCAGCGCGTGCTGTCAGTTGTCCGTTGTTCGTAGTCCGTGGCAAAACAGGTCTTAACCTGCAACGGACTTTTAAAGTTCTTGAAGAATTTTTATTTCTGATTTTTCTCTTCTGCCAAGAATCCAGTGGCTGAAGGTCTGCTCTTTCTTGGCCATAAGCAGTTGACTGGCGAGACTGGCTTTCTGTTTTTGAAATTCCTCTTCTGTAGCAGGCTGGCGATCTTCCAATTGCAGGATGAGGAACTTGCCGTCAATCTCATAGACTTCAGGAGCCACGGGCTGGCCAGGTCTGAGGGCGAATGCGGTGATGACCAGATCCCTCTGATTTCCAATAGGCCGAGCTGGAGAAGTGGCGGTGAAGAGGCCCGTTTTTTTCACTTCCAATTTGTTGATCCGGGCAACGTTGCTAATGGTTCCTTCCTTGCGAGCGGTTTCGAGCAGCTCTTGCGCCTTTTTGCGAGCCAGATCTCTACTTTGTTCCACCAGCCAGTCTTCTCTAGCTTCTCCTCTTGCTTCGTCAAACTCCTTCAGTCTGGAATCCTGAATTGCAATTAATTGCGCCACTATCTGATCATCCCCCACTGTGAGCACTGGTGAAACTTCTTTCAGTTGCAGAGAAAAGATAGTTTCACTGATCTCGGGATGGGAGCCAAGCAAAGGGATAGGTTCGTCGGCAGCAAAGAAACCGCTTTCTTTTACTACCAAACTCTCTTGCAGTGCGGCTTTTTGCATATCATCCAAGGCACGGCTCAGATCTATGAAAGACTCGGCCCGCTGCCAGGCAATTTCACGGCTCTGCTCTTCTTTGATGTTTTGGATAACCGTTTCCTTTATTTCCGCCAGAGGCTTGATCGACTCTTCTTTGATATCCTCCACCTTAATGATGTGGAGACCAAAACGGGTTCGAACCAAGTCGCTGATGTCACCTTTTTCCAAAGAAAAGGCGACGTCGGAAAAAGGTTTAACCATATCTTCCCGGGTGAAATACCCTAAATCTCCCCCTTTGGATGCGGTGGAGTCTTCCGAATATTTCCTCGCCAGTTCAGCAAAATCATCCCCTTTGCGAGCTAGGTCCAGTACCATCTCGGCTCTTCTTTGAATTGCTTGAATATCCGAGGTCTTGGCCTTTGGCGGTATACGAAAAAGTATATGGCGAGCATGAACCTTCTCGGCTTCTTTATAGTCCTCCTGGTGCAGTCGGTAGAAGTCTTCTATTTCCATATCTGTGGGCTGGACTTCATCTAAATAGTCCTGCGGCCTAAACCGGACGTAAAGAATGTTACGTTTGACGGGCAATCGGTATTTTTCCCGATTTTTGTCAAAGTAATCCTTTAGAGACTCCTCATTTACTTGTACCCGGGCCTGGAAGTCCTTCGGGCTTAACTGTATGTAGGCCAGATTCACTTTGTCCTGAGTAAGATGAAAATAGGAGAGTATCTCTGCGTCCAGTACCTTAGTGGACCGGGTGATGAACTGCTGGACTTTATTTATCAGTAGGTCTTCACGCTGACTAGCCTCGAACTCCTGAGGAGTGAATTTGTTTAGACGCAAGATTTGCTGGTAGCGCTGCTGATCAAAACGGCCGTTGGTCTGAAAGGCTGGATAGGAGATTATGGCATTTTGAAGTTCCTCTCGTGAAACGTCTATTTTCAAAATTCTCGCCTCTGCCAAGAGCAGTCTGCGGTTAATTAACTGGTCCAGTGCCTGTTTCTTAAGATTCAGGGTCTCCGCCAATTCCGAGGAAAACTGTTTCCCGAATTGACGGCGCATCTGTTCCACCAAATTGTTGTACATGGACTGATACTCAGGCATACCTATGTAGGAACCATTAATCACGGCAACCCGGCTTGCCTTTTTTTCGGTATAGGAATAGCCCCCCCAGAATATAAATACGATGACTATGGCAAAGAGGGCCACCTTAATCAGCCACGATGTAGCATGTTTGCGCATGAGTCCGAGCATTTTTTTAACCTCTAACCATGATGATCAATAAAATTTAAACCACGAAGAGCACGAAGAAAACAAATAAAATATAATTCGGGCAAGCAAACCTTTGTGACCTTGGTGTCCTTAGTGGTGAAAGACCAACTTTGCTCTTGGTCTGCCCTGGATACATCTTATTTCCGCTTGGAAACTAACCAATATTGTTCTTGATTGCAAGCCCTTAATGGAACGATATTCGCAAGGTTCGTAGGAAAGAATCCGACCCCTGAGGCCTCGGCTTTGATTGATAGGTTTCCAGGACTACAATGGAACTGTTTTGAAAAGTAATAATTCTTATACTTCAAGGAGAAATTGTAAAAATTCACGTTCACTTTAGTTGACTTTAGCCACTTCTACTGACAAATATTGTCAAAGTGTGACGTTCAGTGATAACAATTCAACTCATCTGGTCATTTATTCTGCCGAAAAATATCCCAAAATCCTACATTTTTCCTTTAATTCACCACGGCCGCCAAAATGTTGAGGAGAGGATAGAAGTATAATTTATTATTAAAGTTCAAGTAGTTAAATGTAATGAGGCAAAAAATTCGGAGTGGGGATTAGTCCTTATTCAGTGCTCCTTCGCTAGTGCCTCTCTACATTGGCAGGTAAATTGCATTGTATCCGGGCAAAAGAAAAAAAGAATCCGAGAAACCATGGGAGGGGGTGAAACAAGCGAAGGGTAGCATCAAGGACTTAATTATTTAACAAAAAAATAAATTGGAAAAGAAAGGAGAAGGCTAATGCTTACAAAAATCAGAAGAAAGCTCAACAAGAAGGGTTTTACCCTCATTGAGCTGATGATCGTTATCGCCATTATCGGTATTCTGGCCGCCATTGCTATTCCACAGTTTGCCTCATACCGGCAGAAGAGTTACAACTCGGCGTCTCAGAGTGACCTGCGAAACATCAAAACTAACCTGGAAGCCTTTTATGCCGATTACCAGGAATATCCGTAAGCAACTAGGATAGGAACGGCACACTGTTTTCTAAGTGAATATAAGGAGGAATATCTCAAGAAGAAAATAATGATTTTCACTCTTGCTGTGGCCATGATTATGGGCTTTGCTTTACCCGCCATGGCCGACTGTACTAATGCTACCGATGTTGTCACCTTAGGAGCCGGTTCGGTTGGCGTGAATCTCCAGTATGGTGTTTCCCAAAATGTATATGTCACCTTTGATTCAGACAACAACTATCAGGACTATGGCCTTGCAACCACCCACAAAGCGGGTAATCGGTTTTACGGGACCACCAACAATACGACCCTGATCTACTACGGTACTAAGAGTACAGGCTCAACCTCAGTCACAGCTCCTACAGCCGGATCCAGCGACCTGACCAGTTACGGAACGGCCCTCTAGGAGTTAACAATCAAACCAAGAGCAGAAGAGGGGTCTGACGCGGACCCCTCTTTTTTTTAGTTCGAACTAAATTATTAGATATGATAGAAACATAGTCTCCTCCAAGCTCTGACCAAAATGCAATAACCGCTAAGGGCTATATGAAAAGACAACTTATTGCTTTTGTCACCTTGTCCATCAAAGGTGGCATTCGGGATCGGGTTTTTGCAGCCCTACTGGTTGTGGGGCTTTTGCTGCTCTTGACCACTCCGGTGGTGGCGGTATTTTCCATGCGCCAGGTAGTATCCCTTGCAGCGAGCTACTCCCTTTCAGTAATAAGCCTGGTGGGCTTGATTCTAACCCTATTCATGGCAATGTCATTGCTGGCCCGAGACCTCGAGCAACGAAGCATTTACACTGTTTGCTCACTGCCGATTTCCCGATCATCCTATGTGGTTGGCAAATTCTTGGGGTTTGCCGTCGTTATCTTTTTTGCTCTTGTAATTTTAGGATGCTTTACTGCCGGCGCCATCTTCGTACTTGCGAGGATATACCCTGCAGGTCGCCTATTCACCTGGGAGGCCTTTTTTGTGGGGCTCTGGTTTCAGTACTGGGTTTTTCTCATCACCGGGGCCATAACTATCCTTTTCTCTACGGTGGCCACTTCTAATTTTCTCCCCTTGGCATTGAGTGTCGGTCTTTACTTTGGAAGTTATAGTACGGAAGCAGTGCGGTATTTCGTCCAGAGCGCTGGTGGACAAGAGAGACTTGATCCAGTGGTTAGATTACTTGGCAGACTGGTGTACTGGATCCTTCCCAACTTCTCTGCATTTGATCTCAAGGCTCAGATCATTTACGGAGTCGCCATGGACAGCAAGTCCCTATTACTGACGCAGTTGTATGGTATTGGATATCTAGGTGTACTAATTGTCTTAGCCACGATCTCTTTCAGTCGAAGAGAGTTTCTCTGAAGAAAAATAGAGACAGGAGAGTAGGGAATCTTTAGCAGGTTCCTGGTGACCAGGATGAAGCGAGTTTTATTACTTTTGTTTTTTTTGCTTTTGCTGATTAGTGCACAGGTGCCCCTCACCTCAGTACGCAATTCGCTGCCCCCTGAGGCCAGACTACCTTTTTTCCCGCCAGCCCCTGTAATCAAGGCCATTAGCGGGGACCAGTACCAATTCATTTCCCATGTTATCTCTCTTCAGTGTCTATTCTATTTCGGTACTATTGTCGAAGAGCGGCAGCAGGTCAAGGATTGGACTCGGTTGGAACGGGCCTTATACACCTCTACCCGGCTCGATCCTTACAACATGGATGCTTACTATTTTGCTCAAGCGGTCCTCACCTGGGATGCTCGCATGCCACGTCAGGCCATAGAGCTTTTGGAATATGGCTTTTCCCACCGGACCTGGGACTGGTATCTACCATTTTTCCTCTCTTTCGACTACGCTTTCTTTTTGAAGG
>JAJDNT010000333.1 GCA_022340515.1 Deltaproteobacteria bacterium | reverse complement strand
CCCCAGAGGCAGGAATAGCTAAAACAAGAGCCCAGAACTATTTTGAGCTATCCTGGAGGTATGCAGACAATTTTAGTCGCCAGACCCTTTGGGTCGTCTGCGGCTTGAGCGGTAGCGGTAAGAGCACTATAGCCGCAGAGCTAGGAAAAGGAATGAACCTGAAGTGTTATAGATCCGATGTTATTCGCAAAAGACTTTTTGGCCTTAGTCCTGAACAACAAATTATAGCACCCTTTGGTGAGTCGATTTATACCCCCGCCGCCAGCGACATGACCTACGAGCACTTGTTGCTAGAAGCACGAAAAGAAATGTCCCGAGGCAGGTCAGTTATTCTGGATGGTACTTTTGGCAAACTCAAGCATAGAATATTAGTTCGGAGGCTTGCCGAGGAATTGGCGGCAAAGGTAATCTTCGTCGAGTGCCGCTGTGATCAATCGCTGTTGCGCCAGAGGCTGAGGGCGCGGGAAGAGCAAAAGTCTATATCAGATGCACGGTTACTGCATTTGGAGGCTCAAAGCCAGGCATTTGAGCCAATGGATGAGTTAAGGGACAGTTTACACATACCGATCAACACTGCACAACCGCTCCGCCAATGTGTGCAGGACATCATGACCAAGGGGTACTTGCGACAATGCCAGCAAGGGGAGGCCAGAAGAAAACAGGCAGCGGGCAGCTAGGAGCTGTTTCAACTAGGCACTAAGGACTAAGCACAAGGCACCAATTCTCACGGTGTCAAGTGTAAGGCTTCAGTTGTCAGGGAGGAGAAACACATAACCTGAAACCTGAACACTGAAACCTTAGTCCTTACTCCATGCCCTATGACCTACCCGAGAGATAGACCGAAAAGAAATGAAAGCACGGGTTGTTAGATATTAGTCTTGGTCCATGAGGTTCTACCATCTCAGCAAGAGGTGCACATGGGGCGACTTGGTGCAGAGGGTATCTTGTCAGATACTCCAACCGCAAAGGTTGACATGAGCTTTTTTACCTCTCCCTGGCAGAGTGGGCAGTTCACCTTAGTTTCCTGGTGCATAACCAGCTGATCGAAGCTATAATTACAATTTTCGCAGCTATATTCAAAAATTGGCATTTTATTCCTCCCAATTGACTAGGAATTTTTCTAAATATAATATCTAAGCCCTCCTTGTTCAAGTGTTTGACCGATGATAGATAGGTTATTAGGTCATTGCGCCTTTGCATCGCTGGATAATAAGACAATTGCAAATTGACCCTATGCGCTCTGGGTACAATGGGAGTTTGTCATGAAAATCGCCACCTGGAATGTGAACTCCATACGGGTACGGTTAGAAGCAGTTTTGGACTGGATAGACCAGGAGCAGCCCGACGTTCTTTGCCTACAAGAAATAAAGGTCAGTGATGAATTGTTTCCGGCGGAACCGTTTCAGGCTCTCGGCTATCAAGTGGCTGTGAGCGGGCAAAAAACCTACAACGGGGTTGCCATCCTCAGCCGGTACGATATTAGCAAGGTTATGGCAGGGTTCCCCGACTATGATGCCGAAGGGCAGAAAAGGTTAATCGCCTCAACAATAGGCCAGGTGAGGGTGGTGAACGTCTATGTTCCTAATGGTTCAGCTCCCGATTCCCCTAAGTTCATCTATAAGCTGGAATTCATAAACCAGCTAAGTAATTATATGGAACGGTTGCACCTAATCGAAGAGAACCTGATTTTACTTGGAGATTTTAACATCGCTCCCGAGGCCCGCGACGTCTATGATGCCGCAGAGATGGAAGGCCAGATTGGCTTTCACCCGCGAGAGCGGTCCGCCCTGGCAAAATTAAAAAACTGGGGATTTGAGGACGTCTTCCGCAGGCACTATGAGGAAGGTGGTCTTTATAGCTGGTGGGACTATCGGGCTGGCGCCTTCCGCCGCGACCTGGGACTGAGGATCGATCACATCTGGGCTTCACCACCCCTGGCTTCTCTAAGTTTGGATTGCGGGATGGACAAAAAGCAGCGTTCTCTGCCCAAGCCATCCGACCACATTCCAGTCTGGGCCAGCTTCGATCTTAGTTAGCATAGGGCATAGACTCAGCATGCAGCTGACAGCTGAAAGCAGGCAGTTTTTATGGGACACAGATGCACAGAGATTTTTCATTTATGATTCAAGTTGTCGGCGTCGTTTTTTAATCTCCAACCTATAATCTTAAACCCCAAATGAAATCCGACATCTCACATCTCACATCTCATATCCGCAATCCGCAATCCCAAATCCGCAATCTGTCGTCTGTCCTCTAACCTCTAATAAAATATTCCCTTGTCTACTAGAACTAGATCTTTGTGAAGAAAAGAAGTGTCCTACCTCCCCGGCCCCGGGGAAGTTCCAATAACACCACTCGCTGAAGTTCGAGATTTTCAGCCAGGGCACAATCCGCTAGTTTGGGATGATCTTCGCTAGTTGTCGGACCCAACATGGCAACAAGGGTATTTCCTGGTTCCATTAGGGGAGAGACAATTTTCACCAGCGGTTCGAGGTGGGCAAATGCCCGGGAAATTATAGTGTCGAAAGGTTCGCCTGGTAGTTCCACATCCTCTATGCGGCTCTGCATGACTATGGCTGAATGGAGCTTGAGGGTACGTATTATGTGCTTGAGAAATGAAACCTTTTTGCGGCTTGCCTCCACTAGTTGAACCTGAAGTCCTGGAGCGGCAATCTTGAGGGGAATCGAGGGGAACCCAGCTCCCGGGCCAATATCCAGTAGTCGGCCAAAAGGTTCCAAGTAGGGCAAGGGAGTAAGGGAATCCACGAAGTGCTTGATGACAATATCTTCGGGATCTCTAATCCCGGTAAGATTAAAAGTCTTGTTCCACTCCAGAAGCTCCTGCAAGTAGAAACTAAAATGCTCGATCTGTTGGTTTTCCAAAGGGACGCCCACCTCTTGTGAACCCTGCCGGAGCAAGTCTCCTAGTCTGGCCTTGTGCAATTTATCTTCCAATTAACCGAGTCCTCGCCTCTTCCGACAGCGGTTCGACTTTGCACCATCAGATCTGCCCAATTACGCCTGAGCCCATGGTATATTCTTGCCCTTTTACATAACCCCATTCTTTCTAAAATTCCTCTCCCTCTTTGACTTATCTACCTATTTATCGAACTGACTGAGACCTGCAATCCATTTCTGTTGCGCTTAGGCTAGCAATCTGGTAAGAAATTTTCTAATATCAAGACCAGCGACAAAAATCAGGAGGTTTAAAGTGTCCAAGGCCAAAGAAATTCATGTGCGCTGCATGCGTTGTCGCGAGTGGGTTCCTACCTCAATTACTTTCAAAGACAAAAAAAGCTTTGATCTTGATGCACTAGTCAAGAATCGGCCTCCCTGCCCGAGATGCGGCGAAATGACGAGTTACAACAAAGAAAATCTATGTATCCGTGATGAAAGTGGTGATTTCGTCTGTATTGAAATGTAGTTGGCGTCCATCCGAAAACTATCAGCGGTCATTTTAAGCCTTCTCTTACACTGGGGAGCTTGCGAAAGGGCTAAACTAAGGGAATAATCTCTACTAGCCTCGCAGTTTGCAGATTTTTCATGGTTTACTTCCCCAGACAGAACTGGCTGAAGATTTTATCTAGCAAATCCTCTGTAGTGGTCAAACCAATAACCTCTCCCAGGTGAGCCAAGGCCTCCTGTATTTCCAGAGCAATAAGTTCAGCGGAAGACTGGTTATCAAAAAGTTGCAAAGCTCGATTCACCGCTTCCAGACTACGCTCAAGGCAGAGCTTATGACGCAAGTTGGGGGCTACTACAGAAGTTTCTGTGTCCAACCGTCGGCCGAGAATGGTCTGGAAAACGGCATCCTTCAACTGTTCCATCCCATCACCATGAAGGGCAGAGATTTCTACTAATGTTCCTCCCGGAAAGTGGTCACTGACCGTGGCAAAATCTGGATGGGGATCAAGGTCGATTTTGTTTAAAACAACGACTATTGGCTTGCTGTCAATGTCTTCATAGATCTGAAAATCTTCAGAGGTCAGCGCACTATTTCGGTCTAAGACAAAAAGCACCAAATCAGCTTGGGACAAGCGCTCTCTAGTAAATTCCATGCCAAGTTTTTCCACCAGATCGTCCGCTTGGCGCAGGCCAGCAGTATCAACCAGTCGCAATGGAATTCCTCTGAGACTGAGGCTCTCTTCAATAACATCACGAGTGGTGCCGGGAACGGGAGTGACCAGGGCACGGTTGGAGCGGAGCAGATTATTAAGGAGGCTAGATTTTCCAACGTTGGGCTTGCCGGCGATGATCACCGACAATCCCTCTCTCAAAATTCGACCGTCCTCATAATGCTCGAGAAGATTGCTTATGGGTTTTTTGACCTGCTGCCGCAACCGAACCGCAAGCTCTGACTCTGCAAGGATTTCTAAATCTTCGTCTGGGAAAT
>JAJDNT010000298.1 GCA_022340515.1 Deltaproteobacteria bacterium | reverse complement strand
CCACTATTTTTCGGCATGGGGGTAGTGATAAGCTTTGGCCTTGCCGCCGGTACCGTGCTGACCCTGGTGCTGGTCCCGGTGCTCTACAGTTTGTTTTTCAAGGTGAAAGCGGAAGGCTAGAGATTGCAGATTTATGATTGTAGATTGTGGATGAACGTAGATGATCTAAAATCTTCAATCTGCATTCTGCAATCTAAAATCTACAATCATCTTTTTATCGGTTCGATCCCTGCCTTGTTGAAAAATTCCGCGAGTCGCTGGAAGTATTCCTCCCTTTGCTCTAGGGTCATGAGGAAATCGAATCTACCGGCAGCCCGCTCCACGTCCATCCAATCGATGAGAAAGTTGTAGACTGCATTTTCAGCATCCTGATCTGCTCTCAGAGATGAATTTTGGGCATCCAGTAAGTCAACAATGGAGACCAGGCCCCGTGCATACTGATCCGCCACCAGATCCAGATTTCTACGAGCAGCTTGAGCGGCAGAACGGGAAAGACGGATATTGGGGTAGGATGCGCTTGCTTGGTGCAGGGCTGAGCGGATGCGTTGTTCTATTCGCTCCGAGGTTGCCTCTTTCTCCAGTTGGATACGAGAAAGTTCTTCTCTCGCCCGTTTGATGGTAGCGAATTTGCCCCCGCCTTCTGCCAGGGGGAAAGTGGCAAGAACGCCCACACTCCAGTCCGTGTCGTCTAGGGGTGAGTCGCTTCGTTGTCCTTCTCCACTCTCAGCCAGCAACTCGGATACACTTCCCTGGGCGGTAAAAGAGGGTAGCCAGAAGGCTCTTTTGGCGGTTTGGAGAATTCGTTCCTGGGCAGCTATCGCAGCGTCGAAGCCCAGAAGCTCGGGTGCAATTTCCAATCCTTCTGCCGCCATGAAATCGCTGTAAGTCCGAAAGTTTTGCGGGTTGTCCACATAGGGGAAAAGACGCTGGTCGCTGACGATGAGGAGCGGGTCACGGAGATCTGTCTCAGTGGTGACAAACTTTTCTTCTAAAGGCCGGCTGAGCAGCCGGTTCAGGCTGTTTTCGCTTCGCCGGGTTCTAGCCTGAGCGAAAAGCACGTTTGCCCGGTTTCTGGCAATCTCACTTTCCCAGCGAAACTCCTCGGCTCGATTGGCAATGCCGATGGAAACCCTTACCTGAGCACGCTCCAGGTTGGCTCGAGTTAATTTTAAGTTGTCTTTTTCCACCCGCTCCAAGGTATTAGCCCGCAGCACATTCAGGTAGGCTACAGCCGTGTCACGGATGACGTCCAATTCGCGGGTATTCCGCTGCTCTTCCCGAGTTCTCTGCAGCTCCTTTTCTACTGAGTAGTTCGACCAGGAGTCTTCGTCGTAAAGGAGTTGGCTGGCTGTGACTGAACCTGTAACAGCCCGCTCGGGGGTGGCACCGCTACTTATTTCCGCCCTATCGTCATCAATCATCTCACCTTTGGCGCCAAGATCCACCTGAGGCAGCAAAACAGAGCGCGCCTGTTTCACCACCTGTTCACCCGCGGCAACATTTCTGTTCTCTGCAGCCAAGTCAAGATTTGCTGCAATAGACTCCCGCACTGCACTTTGCAGGGAAAGTCTCCGCTCCACTCGCTCAACTTTTTCGTTGAGCAACACTGCTTCGGTAAGTGCACTCCAGGATGGGTAAAAACCGATGGCTCTCCCTGTGGCCATATTTATGGTGAGCTTTTCACCCAGGGGGAAAGCCACCTTGAGAGTTGAGGCTTCTTCTCCCAGGAGAATCCGTTGCACGTTTAGGGCAATCCTCCTGTTTATGCGTAAGAACTGATCTTTGGGCGCAACACTGGCAAGCACTCCGGCTTCAACGTCGTCTCCTCCCAACATGGAGAAACTTGGCAGCCTTCGTAAGATCATACCGTATATGAGTTTGCGGAACTCAGCGGGAGGCAGCTGTGGAAGGGGCATGAGGTAAACTGCGTCAGTGTCAGAAGAGAAAGCAGCCAGAGGCTGGTCAGCGGAGAACTGGACTGGAACGATATCTACGTCGATAGTGTACTCGTGGGCAGTCTGGCGTAATTTCTTCTCGAGCCAGGGGATAGACTCCAGCATGGTTTCTCTGACAAGAACAACCAGTTTGCGAAAAGGAACCATTTCTCGGAAGACCTTGATATCTCGTTCAAAACTGACAAAAGAGTCGATGTAACTGAGGTTCTGAACACCGCTGGCACCGTCTTTCAGAGGCAGATTCTGTAGCCTGGCATCGCCCACAATGGGGGCAACCACCGGCTTGGACAATTTTTCTTTATGACACACGTAGTTAGTGGCCAGATAACCGAGGGTAATTACGAGATCGACCTCCGGGTCGGCAAGTAGCTTGTCCACAGAGTGCTCTATTTCCCGCTTCTCCCAATTACCCTCCATGGACTGGGCTTCCGGAAAGCGGACATCGAATTCTTTGGAGGTGAGTTTGAGGATTTCCTCTTTGACCAGGGAGGTGACGTCCGGTAGACGACCCGGTGGACCGTCTTTGACAATTCCGATGCGAACAATAGGTAGCTTGCCAGCTGACCCGGCGTCAGGGATCCACATTGAAACTATAAACAAAAGGCTAGTTAATAGAGCAATAAACCATCTGTTCATCCTGCTGCGCATGTGGTGACTCCTTTGGCTTCAAAGAACCGCGCTGGCCGGTTTGCCGGCACCAGTGAGAGGAACAATAGATGTGCCGACACCAACCGCGGCAAGAACCAATTCTATTAAGATCATAAATTCTAGGACTTAAAGTGTCTGAGAGGTCTTTAGCTGACCTTATTCTGGGTGTGGTTTCGGTGAAACAGTATAAGCGAAGGAGTTTTGTAGGGCAAGCCAAGAGATTCTTCGTCATCCCGGTCCGGCAGGGCTCCTCAGAGTGACATCAGAAAAAGGGGGGAGGATTAAGTCTTCTGCTCACGAATCTTCTTGTCCACCAGTTTTAGAAGTCCGTAAAGGATTTCCATATGGGGAACGGCGAGGTTATGTCGTTTGGCTGCCCGGATTCCGTTGCCGAGGATGGCCTCCACCTCCATGGGTCTTCCCGTTTCGAAATCAACCAACATGCTGCTCTTGTATGGTGACATCCTGCGGGTCCCCTCAATGTTCTCCTGCACAACGCCAACCGGTAGCGGGTGACCCACAGCTTCGGCAATCATGCACACCTCCTCCATTACCTGGCGGGCGAGTTCCAGAGACTCAGGATTCTCCACCATGGTTTTGGTGTCCACACCACCTGCCAATACAGAAATCGGATTGAAGGGCGCGTTCCAAACAAGCTTTCGCCATCTGTCAGTAACCACGTCTTCGCTAACCATGCATGGCACGCCGGAATCTTTGAAGAGGTTGGCAAGTTGGTCTGTTTTGTCTGACTTACCCGCAGGGAAACGTCCTATTACTAGACGACCAAAGTCTATATGATCAATGTGTCCCGGGTCGGTACGGGTAACGCATATAAAGGCAAGGCCGCTGATGATCTCGTTATTAGGGAAGGCCTGAACCAGAGGTTCTTCAATTTCCACGCCATTTTGTAAGAGGACAATAGCCGTTTCCGGTCCCACCACCGCCTTGATGATCTCTGTCGTATCGATTTCAGGGAGAACTTTGAGACCCACGAGTATGTAGTCCGGTGGCGGGCTGTAATCACTAAGGTCACGTATGACTTTATCCGGAGTGAAGTGAAAATCTCCCAAAGTGCTGGTGACTTTTATACCTTCGGATTTTACCGTTTCGTAGTCCGAACGGCAGAGAGTGGCTACTCGAGCACCGGCTTGCGCCAGTTTTCCTCCATAAAAACCACCTATTGCCCCGGTCCCAACCACCAATATCCTCGGTTTCATTACGCCAACACTCCAGTACTCAGATACTCCGAAGCAGATTTATCCCTATTAATCTCTGTCCGCGCTTTTAACTTAACCCGTGGTTACCCTATTTAAAAACAAAAAAGGCAGCGCCAACTTTGACCCTGCCAATGATTTTTGTAATAAAGAAGATTTCTTAGAAGTGGATCTTCAGTCTGCCCCCTTAATCCTCGTAATACGTGGGCTGAGCGAAGCCATAATCCGATTTCTCAATGGCGGTGAGATTGGGGCCGGTAAATCTCAGTATTCCCATAAATTTGCCGGAACCCCGGTTGTAGGTCCAAACTTCACCCCCGCCACGACGACCGGGATTTCTTGTTGTGGGCTCGCCGCATTTGGCCAGAACTGACTCCTTGGTATCTTTTCCTGCCTGTATTAGTTTGGTTCCACAGCGGACTGGACTAAGCACTGATTGACCCATTTGCGCTAAAGCTGGTATCGCCATCATCATCGTTGCTGTGAGGAATACAATGGCCGGCCTCAGTGCAGATAATTTTTTGCCCATGGTTGTGTCCCCTTTGTGTATTTTCATTATGTATTTATCTAGATGACATCTTTTTATACTAAGAGTTTACGAGATTCATGTCAACCGTTTACCTGAGCACGATCACCAATATGGCAGTCTCAAGTTTGAGAGTTTGATTAGTTTCCGGATGAAAACTGATTAATCCGATGAAAAGCCCACCGGCATGATCAAAAGAGGGTCATGACTGGCGGGCAGCCCCATGGTTTTGACGACATCTGTATTGTTGAAGGCGCCTACAATTCCTGCCTTCAAGCCGATGGCTTCTGCTTGCAGAAAGATATTTTGTCCTACACATCCAGCCTCGATGTGGGTGTAGATGAGGCCTCTGGGCCCGTACTTGATGCTGCTGCGCTCATACTGGCCTGTGACAACCAACATCAGGGGGGCCTTTGCCATCCATGCCTGGTGGAAAGATTGCCTGGCCACCTCCGTTCTCAGGTCACCTACCCTCAGGAGGTCGGCTCTGTGATCTTCAGGATTATAATGGTATACACCCGGAGCTATATTCTCTACACTTTCTTTGCCGACTACAGCGTAGATATCTAGCGGATAAAGGGCACCGGCAGAGGGGGCTGTTTTCAGAAATGAGCCGTATTTTCGGGCGGTAACACCATAACTGCCCCATAAAATCTGAGAAAATTGCTTGAGGGTTAGAGAGCGGGAACTGAATGAGCGGTGAGTGCGTCTTGCTTTAAGAGCTTCCTCAACTGATAATGTTCCTTTGTACCTAGGTTTCGGCAGAGATATGTCCTCTGCAATGGCAATTTTGTCCGACAAAACGAAGAAAAAAGTCAGGCCTGAGAGTAAGAGGATAAATATAGGGCTTTTTGTCTTAGACATGGCTTTTCCCCGTGCGAAATAGGCAAATTTATGCTGAATCTGATAAAACGGTAGTTCGCCTTCTGAAGTTGCGTGTTGAGACAAGACTCTCTCTGAGAAGGATTTCTAGCAGTTTCTGCACGTACTTATACCACTGAACAAGGTAATTTAGCAAATTCTCTCTGAGGATGAGATTAGGGGAAGACACTAAAGAATCCGGGCTAATTAAAACACGTTGAGATCTGTAACTGGTTGGTGTATGCATTATGAAAAACAGCAATGGATAAGGAGATCCACATGAAGATCAAGAAAGTATGCGTTCTTGGTGCCGGCATAATGGGATCTGGCATAGCGCAGGTAGTGGCAGCTGCAGGTTTTGGTGTAACTATCCGTGATATTCAGGATAATTTTATAGATAAGGGCCTTGAAACCATAAAGTTTCATCTCCACCGATCAGTGGAAAAAGAGAAAATAGAGGCTAAAGAGGCAAAGGCCATAATGGATCGCATTAAAGGAACAACCGATTTAAAAGATGCTGCCGCGGAGGCGAATCTGGTTATAGAAGCGGTAGTGGAAGATATGAGGATGAAGAAAGAGGTCTTCGCTGAACTGGACGCTATCTGCAAGCCAAATACCATTCTGGCCTCCAATACCTCCGGCCTTTCAATTACTGAAATTGCTTCGGCAACTAACCGGCCAGATAAGGTTTTGGGTGTCCATTTTTTCAATCCGGCGCCAGTGATGCAGTTGGTGGAGTTGATTAGGGGGTACCTGACCTCGGACAACACCCTTGTAGCTACAAAAACGTTCGTTGAAAAACTTGGAAAAACTGCCATCGAAGTTAAGGAATCACCTGGTTTTGCCGTAAACCGCATACTCTGCCCTATGATTAACGAGGCAATATTTATCTACTCCGAAGGCGTTGCTACCGCTGAAGATATAGACCAGGCTATGGTCCTAGGGGCCAATCATCCCATGGGCCCATTAGCCTTGGCTGATCTCGTAGGTTTGGACACGCTGCTGGCCGTTTTGGCTGGGATGCATCAAGAGTTAGGTGAGGACAAATACAGACCGGCGCCGTTGCTGAGAAAGATGGTGCGGGCAGGGCACCTTGGGCGAAAAAGTGGTAAGGGTTTTTATAGTTACAGCGACTAGTCAATAAAGTTAAATGACGATTGGCGATTAGCTAATGACTATTTACCAATGACTGATGCCTAATGACAAGGGGGATAACCAGATGCAGTACGAATTAACTGAAGAGCAAAGAATGTTGCAGGACATGGTCAGGCGGCTGGCGAGAGAAAAGGTTGAGCCGGGAGCGGCCAAGCGTGATGCTGAAGGCAAATTTGATTGGGCAATGGTTGATTTGATCCGAGAAAATGGCCTTTACGGCATCGATTTTTCCGAGGCATATGGTGGTTCAGGGGCCGGGATGCTGGCTCTGGCCATTGTGGTTGAGGAACTTTCCAAAGTAGATGCGGCATGTGGGCTGTTAGTTGCTGATCATGAACTGGGCAGCTTGCCTATTATGCTGGCCGGCAACGAGGAACAAAAACAACATTATCTACCAAAGCTGGCCACAGGTGAACACCTTGCTGCTTTTGCTTTAACCGAACCGGCTGCGGGCTCTGATGTAGCCAGGCTCAGGTGTCGAGCGGTGAAGGCTGGTGACTCCTATATTATAAACGGTACAAAGAACTTCATTACCAATGGTGGAGTGGCGAATATTGTAACGGTCTATGCGGTTACTGATCCGGAGGGTAAGCCCCACAAGAATGCTGGAGTATTTGTAGTGGAAAAAGACACGCCTGGCTTCTCAGTGGGGAAGAAGGAAGACAAGTTGGGTATTCGCTCGTCTGATACAGTGGAGTTGATATTCGAAGACTGCGAGATCCCTGCTGAAAACCTCCTCGGCCAGGAAGGGGATGGCTTTCATGTGATGATGAAAACACTGGACTTTTCTCGTCCAGGGGTGGCAGCACAGGCCCTTGGCATTGCGGCCGGAGCCCTTGAGTATGCCACTGCCTACGCCAAGGAGCGAGAGAGTTTTGGCAAGCCTATCATCAGACATCAGGGTGTGGGTTTTAAATTGGCGGAGATGGCTATGCGAACGGCGGCGGCGCGGCAGCTTCTTTACAAAACCTGCGCTTTGTATCAAGAACAACCTAAGGACATGAGTCGGTTGAGTCCTGAGCTGATTCGGATGAGTGCCATGTCAAAATGCTACTGCGGCGATGTGGCAATGTGGGCGACAATTGAGGCAGTGCAGGTACTTGGGGGCTATGGTTATATCAAAGAATTTCCCGTGGAGCGTATGATGCGAGACGCCAAGATCACCCAGATTTATGAAGGAACCAACGAGATCATGCGGTTGGTTATTTGTAATACCTTGTAGTTGGTTTAGTCGGCTAAGCTGGTTGAGCCGGTAGAGCCAGGCTACAGGATGTGAGATATGGGATTTTGATTGTAGATTTGAGATTGCAAATTGATGAATGGCACAATGCGTAAGGTGTAAGGCGGAAAGAAGAAAATAGGAGCATTTCATATAACAACTCCTGTAGGAGCAAGCTCTGCTTGCGATAAACGGATAGGTCTCAAATTCTTTAATTTTAGACACTTTAGTTCATTTTAGGCATTGTAACCCGTTACGAAAGCACGAGGAGCTTGAAAGGGGATTTTACCCGTGAGCAAAGATAAAGACGTAGTGATAGTTGCGGCTGCTCGAACTGCCATTGGGACTTTCGGCGGTAGTCTCAAAGACGTGAAAGCTCATAAACTGGCAGCTCATGTTATGAGAGAAGTTTTAAGGCGCGCCGACAATTTGGATGCTGATCTGATAAGTGATATTATCGTCGGGGATTGCCTGCAGGCTTTTGACCAGGCGAACACTGCCCGTACAGCCGCCTTGGCAGCCGGGATACCGGTAAGCATACCTGCCTTTACCGTCCAGCGAAACTGCGCCTCCTCCATGCAGGCCCTGATCAGCGGTAAGCAACAGATTCTTACTCAGGATGGAGAAATCGTCCTTGTGGCAGGGGTTGAGTCCATGAGTACTGGACCCTACTACATGGACAAGGCTCGCTGGGGTATGCGCTTGATGAATCAGGAGGTAACTGACTCGGTTTGGGAAGCGCTCCATTCAGGCAGTCGGGTTTTGGGGCAGCCCATGATTATGGGGCTTACTGCCGAAAACCTGGCTGAAATGGATGACATCTCCAGAGAGGAGCAAGATAAGTTGGCCCTTGAGAGTCATCACAAAGCCGAAGCTGCTATCAAAGAGGGCAGATTCAAAGATGAGATCGTGGCCATCGAGGTTGACAAAGGAAAAGGAGAGTCGTTGTTCTTCGATCAGGATGAGCATCCTCGCTTCGGTCTTAAACTGGAAGACCTGGCGAAACTTAGACCGGTTTTCAAAGAAAATGGCACGGTCACAGCAGGCAACTCTTCTGGGATCAATGATGGCGCTGCAGCTGCTATAATTATGACCAGAAAGAGGGCAAAGGAGCTTGGTTTGAAGCCCCTGGCTCACATCCTCACCCATGGTATAGGGGCGGTAGAGCCAAAAGTGATGGGGATTGGTCCGGTTCCCGCCACTGAAAAGGCCCTGAGAAAGGCAGGAATGAGCTTAAAAGACATGCAGCTGATCGAACTAAACGAGGCTTTTGCGGCTCAGTATTTGTCCTGTGAAAGGAGGCTTGGCCTCGATCGAACCATAACCAATGTAAATGGCAGCGGAGTAAGCTTGGGACACCCGGTAGGCTGTACCGGCTTGCGTATCCTTGTCACCCTGGTGTATGAGATGATCCGTCGTGATCTGGAGGTGGGTTTAGCGACACTCTGCGTTGGTGGAGGGATGGGGATGGCCACCATTGTTACCCGTGATTGAAAGATAGTGCTCAGGAAGCGCACTAAAGGCCTGTAGGAATTATGGCTGTTGACTGTTGAGTTGTACAGACAAAAAAATCCAGAAAGCTGTTTTAAGTGTGTTTTAATTTGCTAGAGGCATTACAGTTTGAAGAAAGATATTTCTTAATTTCAGATTTACAACAAACACCTTGCTAAGACCTTTTTACTTCACTTGTGGTATTAATTTCTTCTTGACTTTCATTACATCCTCCATTCCACTTTTCTTCTTAAAACGAACGTTGCCATAAGCTACTAAGATTTCCATTGATCTGTAAATAGTTCTAGAGTATGGTGCTATAGGTACCATTAATCAATAGATTAGGAGGATTGTCTATGGCAAAAACCTTGACACAGATGGCAGCAGATATTGTTGCAGCGCAGGCATCACATGTATCCATGTCTGCTGACGAGATGGATGCAGCACTAAAAAAAGTCTTTGAGGTGCTAAGCCAAATTAAAGCTCTGGAAGAGATGCCTGCCGAAGAGGCTGTGGATGAAAAGCTTGCGAGGCTGCGCACCACTCCCATGAGATCGATCAAAAGAAATTACGTGGTTAATCTCGAGGACGGCAGCAAATACAAGCAGTTAACCGCGAAAACTCTGGCAAAGTTCGGTCTAACAGCGAAAGAATATCGAAAAAAATGGGGTTTTCCGGCTAGGCAGCCCTTATCTGCCAAATCGCTCTCGGCAAGAAGAAGAAAAGCAGCTAAAGCCCTTGGTCTAGCTGACAAACTAGCCGCCGCTCGCAAAGCCAAAAGCCAGACTCCAGGAGAGAAAATAGCCGCACCCGCCAAAAAGAAGGCCGCACCTGCGAAGAAGAAAGCCCCTCGAAAGCGGAAAAAGTCTTAGACGCTTTACTAGTTGTATTAAACTCTGAGTCTGGTCTTTAATCCGTGAAGCAAAAAAGTTGGTGTCTGTCTTTTGAGCCTGTCAAAATCTGATAATTCTGCTCGAATAATCTGCCGATTATAGCCCTGTGCCTTGCAATCAGGGGAGGGGGAAGATTGTGGATTGCGGATTTGGAAAGGTATAGAGCACTTTTCAGCTTGCAGCTGACAGCGGGCAGTTTTTATGGGACACAGATTTACACAGATATTTATAAGTATAATTACGGATTGAGGAATTAAGGATTTAGGGATTTAGCGACATTCGGTTTTCGATAACGATTAGCCGGATACCGTTTACCATTCACCCCTTACTGCTAACTACTGACTACTCTCTACTGTCTAAATATATTTGGCATTTTACATTGATAATTGTTATGCATCTTTCGTTGATAGGGATGTCTGGATCGGGTAAATCCCACTGGTCTACCGAGCTTGTAAAACTCGGTTTTCTCCGATTTTGTTGCGACGAGCTGATTGCTGGCAAGCTTGCTCCAGAGTTAATTCGAAGCGATGGTTCAGCTCTGGATTTAGGCGAATGGATGGGATTTCCCTATGAACCTCAATACAAAGAGCGCGAATACAAATACCTGGCCTATGAGATAGAAGTGATTGGGGAAATCCTAGGCTACCTATCGCGAAGTAAGCCAAGAGAAAAGGTGGTTGTGGATACGACTGGCAGTGTTATCTACACGGGAAAGGCCATCCTAGGAAGGCTGAAGTCGAATAGCACTGTTGTACACCTAGCAACACCTCCAGAGGTTAAGGAAAGGATGCTCAGGGTCTATCTGGGCCAGCCAAGGCCGGTGTTGTGGAGAGATGTTTTTTCCAAAAAGCATGGAGAAACGAACGCAGAGGCTTTAGCACGTTGCTACCCCCGGCTATTATTTTTACGTCAGAGGTTGTACGAGCAACATGCGGATGTCACAATAGATTATTATGTCCGTAATCAAAAGGGTTTCGGAGTGCAAGATTTTTTGGAAGAGATCCAGACTCAAATCAGGATGCATGGAGCATAGAGCATAGGGCATAGGACTATTTGAGATTCTGGATTTGGGATTTCGGATACTCTATGATGCGGTTAAACAATTCATGGGTCAAGGGGAAACAAAAGGCTAATTGTCAGAGATTGATCTCGTAAGAGAAATGCGTCTAAAAAAAACACCTCTTCTTTCAAAATCGCGTTTTCTTGCCGGTTTGCAGTGCCAGCTTCGCTTATGGCATCA
>JAJDNT010000286.1 GCA_022340515.1 Deltaproteobacteria bacterium | reverse complement strand
TGCGGCGGACACAAGATAGATGAGTAGCGTTGAATCAAGCACTTGCGAACACTCCAGTCGATTGAGATCGTAAGGATAAAAACTAGTCTTGACAGCCGTCCATTTTTCCGGATCAAGTGAGGCTTCATTTTTGGTATTTGGCATTCTGCGCAGGCGATGGACTCCTTCTCCACTGAACCAATAGGCTTTCTTGATATCATCATTGCCGCGGCGCACTTGGACCCTGTAAAGGGAATTTGCTTGATAGGGATCAAACAAAACTTGATTCCATAGCTTTACCGCTCGACTGAAGATGGGATCTATGACTCTATTAACCTCGAGGTTATAGACTTCTTTCCCTATAGATGGCTGTGGAATGGGCTGAGGATAGGTTTGCCAAATTGATTCGAACTCAGCTGTGGAAAAGGGAGCCAGCCGAACGTCAATTGTCACATCCACAACAGTCCTTTTGGCGACAAAGTAAAGGTCACTCCAAAGCACTCGGCTAGGCTGGAGATTGAGACGGCTAAAAGATTGAGCCCAGACAGGGTAGCTAGCATGGATCGAAAAAACAAAGGACATTAGGGCCACGCCTACCGATAACCATCTGGCGAATTTCATTAAGGCCCCCCCTGGAAACAATTCACTTTCAGCCAATGTAGTATCGTTTCCCGCTGAGGAAAAGGTAAAACCGATGCTCTTCCTTGTCTTCATGGATGAATTCTGCCAGCTGATAGTAGGCGGGGCGCAAGAAGCGAGCAGGGATTGTATTTTCCATAACTTTGCAGTAAAGCACGTTTTCTTTGCCCACCCAAAGAGTTGTTGGGTTAAGAGGCTGATTTGTTGTTAAATGTTTTATGGAAAGGTAAAGATCTTCTTGCCTTTTTTCTTCCGTTTTCTCCTGGAGGAAAACACTGCTTACGACGAGCGGTGTGTCCTCCACCTCGAGATAGCACCTCTGTTTACCCATCTGGATAATATATTGTCCACTGGACTCCTCCCTCCGCAAGTGCTGGCAGAGGTGTGAAACTATGTCAGCCCGCTCCATGGGACTACCTCTATAGTACCAGTCCCCTTCTCTGTCGATGAAGATACCGCAGGGAGGCATTTCATTCTCGCTCAGTCTTATTTCTAGTTCGTGTTCTTTGTTCTTTGACATTGGTTACCAGGGCATGTTGAGTTGATTTCGGATTGTGAATTGCTCTAGCTCCATGCTCCATGCCTAAAACTTAAAACTCTTTTTTACTATCGAGTAGCAGCGTAACCGGGCCGTCATTTATCAGTGACACCTCCATCATCTCCTGGAAGCGTCCAGAGGCTACGTTAACACCAAGACTCCTGGCGTTATTGATGAAGGCTTCATATAATGCTTCGGCCTTGGCAGGGTCAGCGGCGGCTACAAATGAAGGCCTTCTCCCTTTGCGGCAGTCTCCCCACAGGGTAAATTGGGATACAGCCAACAAGCCACCACCCACATCGAGGAGAGAACGATTCATCTTGCCCTGGTCATCGGCAAATATCCTCAGATGAACCACTTTTTCCGCCATGTACTGGGCATCCTTGGGTCCATCTTGGTGCCCCACTCCCAACAGGACCAGGATTCCATGGTCGATGCGACCCACTTCCTGGTCTGCAACCCGTACACTTGCTTCTTTCACCCTTTGTATTACCGCTCTCATTTGTCAGCTCTCATGTCTAAGCATTCAGCGTTCGGCTATCGGCAATCAGCTATTAATTCATCTAGCAGTTTTCTAGAAGCAGTGTAATCTTTCAACACGCAAACAACTCTGCGCTCTAAGTATACAAAGATGAGCCGAAAGCTGACTGCTGAAGGCTTAGAGCTTAGGGAAATTACTCGCCCTCTAACACCATAAGCAAGCGCCTCCAAAGTTCTTCCTTACCTTCCCCGGTTATGGCGGAAAACTCAAGCATCTCTTCTTTTTTACGTCCAAGACTTCTTGCAATAGCAGCGATCTGTTTATTACGTTTGTTTCTGGAAAGCTTGTCAACTTTGGTGATTACGGTTAGGACCTTTATGGACATTTTCTGGAGCCAATGCCAGAGATTTAAGTCTTCTCTGGAAGGTTCCCGGCGAATATCCAAAAGAAGGACCATTCCCCGCATATTTAATCTGCTGGTCAGATAGGTCTCCACCATGGGTCGCCAGCGTTTTTGGACTTCGGCAGGCACCTTTGCGTAGCCATATCCGGGTAGGTCCACAAAACGGTAAAGCTCATTGATCTCGAAAAAGTTGAGGAGCTGAGTGCGACCAGGCGTTTTGCTGGTACGTACCAACTTTTTGCGATTCAGTATCTTGTTGATGAGTGAGGATTTTCCCACATTTGAACGGCCGGCGAAGGCCACTTCCGGAAGGTCCGCAGGAGGGTACTGCTCTGGGGTTACCGCACTACCAACGAATTTGGCTGAACGAATTATCATGATTATCGCAAAGCGCCAAGCGCATAGCGCTTAGCGTTAGAGGTGACTGCTGAAATTATATCTAACCTGACGCGGGGTTTTGGGGCTTAACTATAGCGAATTAAGATGTCTAAGGAACACATTAATCCATTGGGTGCGAGGTAATACGCTATGTGTTTTGCGCTTTGCGAGTCTTTAGATAATACTCCAAGCGGTCCATGCCCTCGGCGATGTTTTCTAAAGAGTTGGCGTAGGTAAGCCGGATATATCCTTCTGCGTTCAGGCCGAAATCAACTCCTGGGGTGACGCCCACTTTGGCATTGTGTAGGATATCAAAGGCGAAGCGGTAGGAGTCGCTGCTGAATCGCTTAGCATTGGCCAAAACATAAAATGCTCCAGTCGGCTCAACAGTAATGCCAAAACCCATTTTTTTGAGTCGCTGGATCATGTAGCGTCGTCGCTCGTCGTAAGTGCTCACCATCCGCGCCACTTCTTCAGCTGCTTCTTTGCTTGTCAGGGCCTCAACTCCAGCCCACTGGGCCATCGCACTGGCAGAGATGAAAAAGTTCTGCTGCATCTTTTGCATCGCTCGAACGAAACGTGGCGGCGCAATGACATAGCCAAGGCGCCAGCCTGTCATGGCGTATAGTTTCGAAAAGCCATTCAAGACGAAACATTCGTCAGTGTATTCTAAGACTGAATGTTCTTCTCCCTCATAAACCAGACCATGGTAAATCTCGTCGGAAATAACCATTGATCCGAGGCCGGCGATTTCAGCCATCCGCTCTGAAGAAAGAAGGTTTCCGGTGGGATTAGCAGGAGAGTTAATGAAGATCCCCCTGGTACGAGGTGTTATTTTACGACGAATTTCTTTGGGTCGAAATTGGAAACCATCTTCTTCGGCCACCGGTATCCTAATTGGCACCCCCTCAACAAACCTAATGAAGTTGGGATAACAGGCATAATGTGGGTCAGAGATGATTACCTCGTCCCCTGCTTCCAGCACGGCGCCGAAAATCAGCAGCATGGCCGGTGAGGTTCCTGAAGTGACAATGATTTGATCTGGAGCAACCGTTTCTCCATAACGTTTTTTGTAGTGTTCACCAATGGCCTCCCGTAGTTCCAGGAGCCCTAGGCTGTGAGTGTAGTGGGTTTTTCCTGCTTTCAAAGCCCTTTCACCAGCTTCTCGGATACAGTTAGGAGTATCGAAATCCGGCTCTCCCACTTCCAAGTGGATGACGTGCTCACCCTGTTGCTCGAGCTCCTGAGCGCGCTCGAGGACATCCATAACTATAAAAGGCCTTATTTCTTCGGCACGTTTGGTGATCATAGGCAAATGTCTAAGATTAGGTTGTGGGTTATGGGTAATGGGTGGATAATCGTTTAAATCGTAAACGGTAAATGGTAAACGGTGAACGGTTTGACCCGTTGCTTCTGAGCACAGAAAAGAACTCCGCGTTCCGCATTCCGACTTCCGACTTTAACTCCTCGTCTCGCGCGACCTCTCGTCTCGCTCCCTTCTCCATGCCCCATGCCCTATGCTCTATGCCCTTCCAAATCCCAAATTCGAAATTCGAAATGTACTCGCTGAAAGCTGATAGCTCACCGCTGATAGCTACTGTTAAATTACTTTATATAGCGGATACTCGATAATCCCCTCTGCTCCGCGCTTCATCAGGGCTGGGATGAGTTCACGTACCTGGTCTTTGTCGACCACAACCTCAATTGCCAACCACTCACTCTGGTAAAGGTGCGATACAGTGGGAGCATTGAGGCTAGGAAGAATTTCCATCACATTCCCCACCTTGTCTTCCGGTACGTTCATCTTCAGACCAACCATATTCTCAGCCTTAAGCGCACCTTGCAGAAGAAGGGAAATCTGTTCTATTTTTTCCCTTTTCCATGGGTCCTTCCAAGAGTCCACATTGGCAATCAACTGGGTGTTGGACTGCATAAGCTCATGGACGATCCTTAAGCCATTGGCCCTCATAGTGCTGCCCGTTTCAGTGACCTCAACGATGGCGTCGCACAATCCGTCAATAACCTTGGCCTCTGTCGCACCCCAGGAAAACTCTACCGTGACATTAACACCCTGCTCCTTGAAGTAACTCCGGGTGAAGTTCGTCAATTCCGTGGAGATTTTCTTGCCTTCCAGGTCGGCCAGTTCTTTGATTTCTGACTCCAGGGGAACTGCCAGTACCCAGCGAGTCGGTCTTTGACTCACCTTGGAATAGATTAAATCTGCAACCACTTTTACCTGAGAACCGTTTTCTAGTATCCAGTCCTTTCCAGTCAGCCCCACATCAAAGGTACCACTTTCAACATAGCGTGACATTTCTTGAGCCCGGCAAATGGAGCAACTTATGGAAGAGTCATTTATCTCCGGAAAGTAATTGCGAGAGCTGAGAGAAATCCGCCATCCCGATTTTTGAAACAAGCTTATAGTAGCATCTTGAAGGCTGCCTTTGGGCACGCCTAGTCTCAACTGTTGCACGGCTTAAATTACCTCCTCTTCATTTATTTCTGCTGCGATTTATTTATATACTTCCTTGGGATCAAATACTCTGGTTGCAGTGGTTATAAGCTCGCCACCCTCAACCTTGCGGTAGAAGCAGCTCTCATATCCCTCGTGGCAAGCCGCCCCACCCACCTGGTGAACTTTGAGTAGCACGGTGTCCTGGTCACAATCCACGTGAATGGCACGAACCTCTTGAATATGGCCTGAAGTTCCCCCTTTGAGCCACAACTTTTTTCGCGAGCGGCTCCAGTAGTGAGCTTTGCCGCTGGCGAGGGTCTTCTCCCAGGCCTCCTTATTCATATATGCCAGCATCAATACTTGTCCACTCTCATCGTCCTGAACGATAGCTGGCACCAGCCCACCAGTTTTTTCGAAGTCAAGCATGCTTTTCCTTCCCAAGACAAACTACTTTGCTAAAAATAATGGAGATCTAAAACCGCAGCACTTTTTGTTATTATACCAGTCCGGCTTTGTCAAGCTAGTCATTTATCATTTCGCATTTCTAGGCGCTCGCCCCGCTCCGCCCAGCCCCGAAAGGGGGTTCCCAGTTTTGCATCTATCATTTCTCATCATAAAAGAGTTTTGAGCTTTCAGCTGTCAGTACCCTTCTCCGAAACCCTTGTCTCTACAACCCACCAAATATTGTGCCAGCTCGGAATCCATTCCAGTGTGAATTAAGGGATGTAATCTCCAGTCTGCACCTTCCCACTTGAGCCAACCGATTAATCTATAATCAAAAAGTAGTTTTTTTCATTGACAGATTTGAGTAATGTTTCCTATTCCGCGGAGTATGAAGAACCGGCTGTTTAGCCCCAAGTCCCCATAGGCTTACGATCAACCATAAAAGGTGGTCAGTGTCGGTCAGTGGGGATTTCACTAGCCCCTCGATTCTGGCAAGATAGATAGACGAGGGGCTTTCTTTTGCCACTCCGCCTGTGATGAAATTCCAAATTGGTAGGAGTTTGCCTCTCCGCTTTTCCTGTTGACATAAACCGTCTGCTACCCTTAATCTATCAATAGTTTACCCTTCCTGCTCTAGTCCATTTTCAGGTGATTTTCACTTCACTCTTGCACCTCTGGGCTCCAGCCGGTGGTAATCACAAAGAAGGAGCGTGACATGTGAAGAATGGCCGTTTCCTTATTATTAATTTCATTATCTCTCCCAGGCTAAAGGAGGATGAGCCGTGAAAGAGCAGTGCGAAAATTGTAGGTTTTGGAGGAGACCTGAGGCCCAAGCAGAAAAGGCCGCTGGTAATTGTCGTCGCTATGCCCCTAGACCTTGGGGCTCCGGTTATGTTGGGGAGGATGTTAGCGAAGATGAATCTATTAAGAGAAAACTCTATTCTATTGCAATTTGGCCGACCAGCTACGGACATGAATGGTGTGGTGAGTGGCAGAAAAAATAGTGAGTGTATCTTGAGCGGGACGGTTAGAGATGGCCGTCCTATGTCGAGGTGCCGCCCTAGGTAATTTAGCAAGTCACCTGAGGAGAGTCAGTCCTTGAAATAAGAAGAAAAATGTGAATAATGCAATCCAGCACGTCCATAATAATAACTTACGTTCAAGTCCTACGCCGGGATACGGTTCCAGAAGAGCAGGTAGTGGGGCGGGGAACACCCCTCAAAGAATCGATAAGTATTGACTCATGGCAGTGTGGTGGTCGGATGAAATCAAGTTGCTTACCCACTTGAGGGCGTTCCCGCTTGCTTCACGAAAAGCTTCTATACCTTACAAGCGCAGCGCTGTTCAGCAGAATTGTCCGTTTCCCACGACTTGACCAACGAAGGAAGGCCCAGATCTCGAAAGAGCAGATGTGCTGGGTCCAGGACTTTAAGCCTGCTGGAAGGAGCATGGACATGGCCAACAAACGCATCTTCATCAGCTACGACTACTCAAACGACGGGAAATACAAAGAGCTGGTGCTAGCCTGGGACAAGGACGAGGATCTCGATTTTAGCTTTTACGACATGTCTGTGGAGGTGTCGGTTGATGCCAGCGATGCCGCCGCTATCAAGCGCGAGATATCTGCGAGGATCAGTGATTGCAGTCACTTCCTCTGTCTGGTTGGCAGGTACAGCTACAAGAGTCGCTGGGTGGACTGGGAAATCAAGACGGCCGTGGAACTCAAGAAGAAGATCGTGGCAGTGCAGGTGGAGAAGAACGCTACAACGCCCAATGCTCTTTACGGCGTCGGCACTTCCTGGGCCTTGTCATTCGACTTCGACGTTATCAAGAAAGCCCTAGGATAAGGGGAAATTGTCGTGGGACAAAGTCAACAACTATGATCACTGTCTGAAACCCGCACTTGCTTCCTGAAACTCAACATCTCATACTTTAATCCCCACTTACGTCTCTTTTGCCTTGGACCAAGATGTAGTATTCTGACCCCTGATGTAGTATTCTGACCCCTAAAGCTAAAAGTGTGAATAAGGGATGATATATGAACTTTTGCGGAGCTTTTAATTAGCTGATATTCGGAATTAGAGTGCAAAAAGAAATGCCTTCAAGGTTCCAGCTCTTGCCACACAATCGGAATCAAGAGTTCCGAACCCCGAGATTTCGGTCGTCAGAATTCCTATTCAAGGTTTTCTACCCGTTTTCGCTTACGTTTACAAATAGTTGGCCGCTTACTGGCTGACCAACAGCAGATATTTTTCCAGAAAATCGGAATTTTTTGTTCCGATTTGTCCCTCCACTAAAAGTAATAAATCTAGTAATGTCATCTAGTTATGCTTATGGCTCTTTTCTTGCTCCAAGGTGAAACTATCAGCTAACTGAGTACGAATGAGTACTTTTGAAAGGGGCAGGGGAAAGTAAGGTTTAAGCAAAAGTGTGCCATTATAGTGCTTGGTGCACTGTCGAATTCTTCGGTCTCTACAAGAAAATGAATGTCAAGAGTCTTTGCAGTCCAGTTGAGCTGTCTGGGGTAGGCCCAGATAATCACTTTAGGAGTTTTTGCTTGGTTTCCCAGAAACAGGAGGAGATACCTCATGAGGACAAAAACAATTAAACTAATAGGATTGGCGCTGATTGTCGGGTTGATCATGCCAAGCCTGATTGTGACCAATGTGTTGGCGGCAGAAGTTGTGGTTCAACAGGTGCCAGTGCAAAGGGTCAGGGTAGTTCAGGAGGTGGTGAAAACCGCGGACAATGTAATTGTTCTGTTTGATGCTTCAGGCTCCATGCAGGATCTTTACAAAGATACCAACCAGAAAAAAATCACTCTGGCGGAGACCATATTCAAGGAGAGAGCCGCACGGGTGCCGGACCTGGATTGGAACGCCGGCCTGTATTTGTACACCCCGTGGAAGGCCTTTTACGAGATGCAGCCATTTAACAAAGAAAAATTTGCTGCAGCCATCGATGAAAT
>JAJDNT010000133.1 GCA_022340515.1 Deltaproteobacteria bacterium | reverse complement strand
CATAAGGATAATTCTGGCTCAAATCCTCCCGACTGGTAAGGGGCAAGCTGCTGAGGTCTGCCAAGGACCTGACTGAAGAGGGGTCCATGCAGGCCCCTTCCAGACAGTTACGATAAAAGGGGACATTCTTGTAAGCCCGATTTAGGGTAGACTGCAGTCTTTCCAGTTGGAGCTGGATCAATTCCTCTCTATCCTGACATTCCGTTTCTTCGTTCCAGATTTGCATTTCAGTTACCTACCGTTCACATCCCACATCATTTTAATTGTTGGCCATGTGACCCCTTATCATGACCTGCCTTCGGTAAATTCACGATAATCGCGGCCCAAATAGGCTCGCTTAACATCGTGATCTTCCATAAGTTCGGCTGCGCTTCCCTGGAGGATAATCCTACCGGTCTCGAGAACGTAACCTCTGTCGGCGATCTTCAATGCGGCCCTGGCATTTTGTTCCACAATAAGAATGGTCAAGCCCTCGCGGCGCAGTTTTGATATGGTCTGGAAGATATCCACCACCACTCTTGGAGCCAAACCCATTGAGGGTTCATCCAAAAGCAGAAGCTTGGGACGGGACATGAGCGCCCTACCGATGGCCAGCATCTGTTGCTCCCCGCCGGAAAGAGTGCCGGATACTTGGTCCGATCTTTCTAAGAGAACTGGAAATAGGGAAAAAATCATGTTCAAATCGCTCTCAATGTAACTTCTCTCCCGTCTGCCGTATCGCAGGTAGGCGCCCAACTGCAGATTTTCCAGAACCGTAAGGGGTTGGAAAATCTGTCTGCCTTCAGGAACTTGACAGATGCCCAGACGAACTATGGCTTCCGGGGGCTGGCCGTTTATTTTCTCACCCTGAAAGAGGATCTCTCCCTCCCGGGAGGGGATTAGACTGGAGATGCAGTTTAGCATTGTACTCTTGCCAGCACCATTTGCGCCGATGAGAGTGACAATCTCACCAGGTTTCACCGAGAGAGAAACATTGTCCAGAACCCGGATCCTGCCGTAGAAGGTCTGTAGATTACGAATCTTAAGCAACCGGTTCTTCTCCTAAATAGGCATCAATAACTGCCTGATTCTGCTGAATTTCTCTTGGACTACCTTCTGCCAAGGTGCGCCCGTAGTCCATCACCAGGATCTCGTCGCACACTTCCATGGTTAGGCTCATGTCGTGTTCCACCAAAACCACAGTAATTCCTCGGTCTCGAATCCGACAGATCAATTGTCCGAGCTCGCGGGTCTCTGCCGCGTTGAGTCCGGAAGCAGGCTCGTCCAGGAGTAACAACAGAGGCTCGGTGGCAAGAGCCCTGCCGATCTCCAATATTCGCTGAAGTCCGAAGGGAAGAGCAGAACTGGCGCTAAAGGCCCGCTGGCCCAGGCCGATGAAGTCGAGCATCTCCAGGGCATCTTGCCTGATGCCATCTTCCTCCTTCCGGTGGCGGGACAAGCGCAAGGCGGCGCCGATGAAGCCACTACTGGTCCTGGGGTGTCGACCCACCATGACATTTTCCAGCACGGTCATCCGGTCAAAAAGCTCAACGTTTTGGAAGGTCCTGGCAATGCCGAGTTCGGCCACCTGGTGAGGTCCTAGCCCATTTAACCTGTGACCGTTGAAGTATATGGTGCCGTTATCAGCGCGATAGAAACCGGTGATCAGGTTAAACAGGGTGGTTTTACCGGCACCGTTGGGACCTATAATACCTTTTATCTGTTCTCTACGAACTTCAAAACTGACCTGGCGGAGAGCATGAATACCTCCAAAAGACTTGGAAACATTTTCTGCTTTTAAAATAGGTTCTATGCTTAGGTCAGTCACCACACTTTGTCCAATTCGTCTTTGCCCTTCGGCGGAAGGAGAAATCGCCTGCCCTAGACAGATTCCCCGGCTACTCCCCGGCGGAGGCGGTACTTCTCCAAAAGATCTAGAGCACCTCGGATTAGCCCCTGGGGCAAAAAGATCATTACCACCATGAGAATGAGTCCAAAGACAACAATGTCGTAGTCGTGAAACACGGCCAGCACTTCCGGTAGCAAAGTAAGAGTAGCAGCACCAAACACCGCCCCCCAAATGGACGCCATGCCACCCACCACCACCATGGTAACCAACTTTATTGAGAACATAAAATCAAAGGAACCAGGGCTGATGAAAGTAATGAAATGGGCATAGAGACTTCCCGCCACCGAGGCGTAAGCAGCACTTATGACAAATACCCAGATTTTCAAGCGTGAGGTATAAATACCCGAAGCACGGGCCGCTGACTCACTGTCGTGAATGGCCCGCAAGGCTCTTCCTACTCTAGAATCTACGATATTGAGGCTCAAGGCTATAGCCGCAAGCGTAGTGAACCACACCAGGTAGTAATAGCGCGCCGGCTCATCAAGAATCACGCTTCCTATGGCAAGTGTAGGAATGCCAACTAAACCTGAAGGGCCGCCGGTAAGGTAGTTCAATTCCTTGAAACAAATATGAACAATTATGCCGAATCCGAGGGTGGCCATGGCAAGATAGTACCCACTGAGCTTTAGGGCAGGAATGCCTATCACCAAGGCTACGAAGGCTGTGAGAACAACAGCCGCCACCATGGCAGGCCAAGGTGACATGTGGTAAGTAGCGGTGAGAATGCCGGAAGTGTAAGCTCCGAGCCCAAAAAAAGCAGCGTGACCAAGGCTGATCTGACCGGCATATCCCATCAACAGATTTAACCCCACAACCAGCAGAGTGTGGATGCCAATGAAGATCATCACATTAAGGTAGTAGCGGTTGGTCAGCACCAGCGGCAGGAGAGCCAGAACTATCCCGAAGGTACCAACCTGTAGCGACTTATATTTTAGTAAGCGGGTCAATATTCTCACTCCGCTGCTTCGAGGAGCCAGTAGTCAGAATCCGGAAGCCAGCTGACAGCAGACAGCTCGCAGCATGCAGCAAAGATTTTATCTAAAGGATACCTGTTTTCTGCCGGCTGTCAGCTAATAGCTGCGAGCTGTGTTTCCCTATGCCCTATGCCCTATGCCCTGTGCCTTGTGCCTTGTAATTATCAGAACCTCTTTATTTCCTTTGGCCCCAGCAAGCCCCTTGGCCGAATGAAAAGCACCAGAAGGAGCACAAAAAATGCTATGGCATCCTTGAATCCAGAGCTGATGAGGCCGGCACCCAGAGCCTCCAATACCCCTAGAAGAAAACCACCGAGGATGGATCCAGGACTGCTTCCCAGTCCACCCAATACAGCGGCACAAAAACCTTTAAGACCGAGCATAGTTCCCACGTCGTAACCGCATAAGGTGATTGGCACAATAACGATGCCGGCAGCTGCACCAATGGCGGCACTCAAAGCAAAGGAGACCAAAACCATGCGGTTCACACTTATACCAACCAAACTTGCCGCTCGTCGATTGAAGGCGCAAGCGCGCATTGCCTTCCCCGTTATTGTACTCTTATAAAAAAACTGCAACCCTACGGTAACCACCAAGGTCACTCCCAATACCCAAAGACTCTGGGGAACCAGGGTGGCACCGGCAAGATGGATTGGGTCGGAACCAGTAAAGGGCCTAAGCCCCAGCGCATCTTTTCCCCATAGCATCATGGCCATGCCGCGAAGAAAAATAGAAGCGCCTACGGTAATAATGATTAGGGTTATGGGATTAGAACTCCTGGCTGGACGGATGGTAAACCGCTCCAATACGACCCCCACCAGGGTCACAGACAGAACTGCCAAGAAAAAA
>JAJDNT010000264.1 GCA_022340515.1 Deltaproteobacteria bacterium | reverse complement strand
CCCACAGAGCGGAAAACAAGCGAGCTGGTATTCCGCTCTGCCTCCTCACCCTTTGTCCCGATGATCCTATCGGGACCACCCGCCCTGCGGGTGACCTTTCAGCGATCGTTACACTACATATTCACCCACCCTTACATAGTTAATAATAATTGACATTCGCAGACTAAAGGAATGGACCACCATCGCGACATCCGCCTGCTTGTCCCGTTAAATAGGGTTCCCTATGGGAACTTTAACGGGGACGGCACAAACCCTTGAGCAATCGTTGCATTCTGATGTTCTCCTGCTTCCCACATATCTATATTGACTGGCGCAGACGACAGCCCTTCGACTCCGCTCAGGGCAAGTGGCCAGTAGTCAGCAGAGATTTAACCGCAGACGACAGCTAGCGCTGTGTCCGTTGTCAGTGGTCCGTTGTCCGTTGTGTTGAAAGCATGGAGCCTGGAGTTAAAAGGCGAAAGGCTAAAGGCGCAGGGCTCAAGGAGATCTGGGTCATTCGGCTTCGCCGTCATTAGGTCACTACGCTATGCGTTTTCACCTTGCAATGGACCCGCCCCTGTGGTACCACATCCTCATCTTCGGGACGTAGCGCAGTCTGGTCAGCGCACCTGCCTTGGGAGCAGGGGGCCGGCGGTTCAAATCCGCCCGTCCCGACCATTATGTATCAAAGGGCAGAGTTAGCAATAACTCTGCCCTTCTACTTCCTACTCTATGCCCTATGCCCCATGCGGCGAACGGATTGAACTCCTTACGTCCAAAAGAGATTTTTTGAAAATCGTCGGACAACTTTACAGTTTTGCCGATACCTGATTTTGCCATTTAACCAACTGTATTATCATTATTTTCAGATCGAGCAGGTCTTGTGGTAGTTGATAGTAGTCGGAATTCTTAACAATATCGAGGCCGGTTTCACGAAGGGAGCTGATGGCTGCAGATGAGATAAGTAGCTAGAAATTATATATAAATGTGCAAATTGTCCAAGCTGGCATAATTTCTGCTCTGAAGATCTGAACTGGATTGTCTATTTCAGCCTAGCTTTATTGATCTTTTAGGTTTCAGGAGGAAGTTTAGAAAGTAAATAAGCTGCAAGGTTTGAGTGGGGCCCCCTACCAGAATTTCTTCCAAGAGATCCTAGGAGCGTCTCTTCGAGTTGAGCCCTGCTCAGTAAGCCCTCATCGCCACAGCACATTCGATGAGGGCTTTCTTTTTGCTTTATCACCAGACTTTGGCGTATTATCCTTTACCACTCACTGAATGATGCCTAGTGCTTAGTGCATAGTGCCTGGTGAAACTGCCCTATGCTCTATGCCAATGACGGAGTAAGAGAGTGCATAAATTCAGATACGCTAAACTCTGGTTGATTCTAGGCTGGTTACTTGTCGCCCTTATTATCTTTTTATCTTTGTATCCCAAGCCTCCTCAGCCACTGGAATTCGAGCAAAGTGACAAAGTCTCCCACATTCTTGCCTATATGATCCTAATGCTGTGGTTTGCCAACATCTATCCGCAAAGATCTTCTCAGTTGCAACTTAGCATTGGGTTTTTTGTAATGGGAGTATGCTTGGAACTTCTTCAAGGCATGACTCAGTACCGAACATTCTCCTATATTGATATGCTTGCAAACGGCCTCGGCATCTTACTTGCCCTCTATTTGGCCAAGACACGCCTCGCCACCTACCTCCTGCGACTAGATACCTGGCTAAATAGCATAGAGCATAGGGCATAGAGCATAGAGTAAAAGAGGAATTTCGAATTTGCAATTGCGGATTGCGGATTTAAAAACGAGTAGTCAGTAGCCAGTAGTCAGAATTCAGTTCGTAATCTCCAGCTGGGATGTGGATCGGTGTTTTTTTCAATGACAAGCGAGTAACTCAATTTACCCAAAACTGGCCGTACCAGAAATGGGTAAATTTACCCAAAAGTGGTACGGCAAAAAATGGGTAAAAAGGTCATTGCGATTTGGTTTGGGGAAGGAGAAGGCCTTTTTCGTCCAGGCTGCGGTATTTGATGATTGCTTGGGTGATAGCCTTGGCAACAGTCTCTTGGAATTCAGGCTTTTGTAGTTGGGCTGCCTCTTCCGAGTGATTCAAGGATCCTAGTTCTAGCATCACAGCGGGCATGCGGACCCTTCTGAGTAAATAAATATCCGCCGGTAGTACCCCGCCCGAAGCCCACGGAATCGACCAGAGAAGCTCCTCTTGCATCAGTGAAGCCAACATCCGGCTTTTCTCCCAATATGGTTCTTGCTCCTGGTCCCATGGTCTTACTGTACTTGAAGATGGCGTGGCAGTGGGTGCGGCGGTTGTTGGCGACCAGTAATATATGGTGAAGCCAGTTGGCACGGGCGTGAAAGTGGTACCTAGATGCAAGCTAACCAATAGATCTCCATGGTTATGGTTAGCCAGTCCGGCCCGTTGGTCAAGCGAGATGGAGGAATCATCCTCACGGACAAGTTCTGGACTTATTGTTTCCACAGTCTCCAGAACCTGAACTAGTTTTTTGGCCAAAGCCAGGGTGATGTCCTTTTCAGAAACCCCTCGGGAACCCTTGCTGCCAATGTCCTCTCCACCGTGACCGGCGTCTACCATCACCTTCAGTACCTTGTCAGAAGTCTGCCCCAAGCCCACTGACTGCTGGAAGCAAAGAAATGCTGACAGCAAGCCAATTAGTAACAAGTTCACATTCCTGCAGTCCTTGCTTTTCGCCTTTGACTCCATGCTCTATGCCTCAATCCTGCTGCCCGCCGCTAGGCCCTGAGCCGGTCGAAGGGCTGTCTATTGCTGACCTTAAAGAAAAGCTTACCTTAAGCTTGGATACGTTTATGAAAAACAACCCCATGGCCACGAGAATTAATATAACGAGAAAGTGCATAAGAATAGCATACGCCAGTGCAGTATCTTTAGCCACTCCGAACAGACCCATGGCTACGATGCAGGCATAGTGATAGTTGCCAATAAAACCCGGTGCTGCAGGCAGGGCAATGCCAAGGCAGGTCAGAACTAAGACCGTGGTCGCTGCCAGTAATCCCAACTTCAAATCCATAGAGTGAAAAAGTACCAAAAATGATCCTAGTGCTGCACCCCAGATTATTGAGGTGAGTGCAAAAATGGCTAAAAGCCTTTTGAAGCTCATCACTGCTTGCATGCCGCTGTAGAAAGTGTCTGCAATGCGAGTCAAGAATTTCGACCAAGCTGGGGGCAGCACCTTGAAAAAAACCTGGAATACTCGTTTGCGGAAATTCGGGAGCGAACCAAGCAACACCAAAAGCACTACAGCGAGAAGTATGAAAACGAACCCTTTAAAGGCTGAAAGTATCAAGCCAGGTAGCCTAAGGGCAGGCAGACATATGGTCAAAAGAAGAACCAAAAAAGTGGAATCAATTAAACGCTCCAGCACTATGGATCCCATGGCTGGGCTCAGACCTACCTTACTGTTCTGTTGCAACAAATAGGGCCGGGCTACTTCTCCGAGCCTTGCGGGAAGAATCCAGATAAAAAGAAATCCAATGGAAGTAATGGGCAGAAGTAGCCTCTGACTCAAAGACTCTAAGGGCTCCAACAACAGCCCCCAACGAAAGGAACGTAACAGCTGGGCCCCAAAAATCAAAAAAAGAACAATGGCCACTGAAATCGAGTCAGCCTTTCTAATACCGGCTATGACATCATTCAGCTGAACATTCCTGAGAGCCAAGTATCCCGCGATCACACTCACCGCTATGGAGATGATTATTTTTAAAAGATTCTTAGTCATTGATCGTTCAAAAAGAAAGGTTTAGGTAGCCAGTAGCCAGTAGTCAGAATCCAGTAGGCAATTCCTAAATTCGAAATCCGAAATTGTCATTCGGACTCCCACCCTTCGGGCGGCTTCTCGGTTTCGCAATTTGAGATCCTTGGGCCTTGCGCCCTGTGCCTTGAGCCCCCTACCCCTATGCTCTATGCCCTATGCTCTATGCCTCTCTCAAGTTCCTCCAGGGGGACTTTTTCCAAGGATGCCACAGCATCCCGCATTTTCTGCTCCAGGGGCGCAGTTTTTTCTTGTTTGTAGTCGTACATCACCTGTACGGATTTACCCTCTGTGATCAAGCGGCCGCTAGCCTTATCTTCCATCCTGTATTCAAAATGAAAACTCTTGTTGCTCAGATTGCGAGCCCTTATACCTATTTTGATTGTCTCCCCCAAATATGCTGGGCTCAGATAACGACAGGTTAACTCAGCCAGAATGAAGTTTATATCCTTCAACCCTTCTACCTTTCTCAAGGCTTTCCAGTAGTGCATCCTAGCGTCTTCCATCAAGGCAACAAAAGCAACATTGTTAACGTGGCGCATCGCATCTAGATCCCGAAAAAGAACCTGGTGTTCAAATACTACCTGGTATCCTTCCATTGAAACATTCCTTTCAGTACCTAATGAGCCGCGGCGTCCGCGTAGTTTAGCGTATTTTATCCCTCATCGCCAGAGAGAACTAGGCACTTGGCTCCGAGTTCGCAGAGTGCAAAGCGGATAGCGCAAGGTGATAATCTCGAATCTCGGATTTCGAATGGCGAATTTGGGTTTTTCATTTTTAAATCCGTAATCCGCAACCCGAAATCTTACTCTATGCCCCATGCTCCATGCTCTATGCTAAACTGTAGGTCGGGTGGTT
>JAJDNT010000259.1 GCA_022340515.1 Deltaproteobacteria bacterium | reverse complement strand
GGGCTTCACCTTGATTGAGATGCTTGTGGTGGTAATCATTTTGGGAATCCTGGCCATGATCATTGTGCCACAGATTACCGTCTCCACCGAAGACGCCCGGCTGAACACACTGCAAAGTAATTTGACCGCGGTGAGAAGTGCCATCGAAGTGTATGCGGCCCAGCACGGAAACAGGTATCCGGGTACTTACTCGGAAGCTGACGGAACAACCCCTGTGCCCGACGATGCTGCAGCCCGTGCCGCTTTGCTAGCGCAACTTACCCAGTTTTCAGACATTAACGGCAGAACTCAGGCGACCCAAGATGCCACCTTTAAATATGGTCCCTATCTGAAGCTGGGACAGCTGCCCCAGAATCCTTACGTCGCCGATCCAGCCAATGCGGTGGATGTGGTTTGTGACTTCGATCAAAACGACATCACTGCTGCACGGGTAAGTGACGGTGGCACTGCCGGCTGGCGATACTACGCACCCCTTGGGCTCTTCTTTGCAAATGACACTGATACCCACGCGGCTATGTAGTTGTTTGCTCTCCGGGACAGACCGGTGTTTGCCAGGCAAAAAAACAGGGGATTCAGCCTCCTCGATTTGCTCATTGTCCTAATGATTCTCGGGATCATGGGGGTGATGGTGGCACCCCAGCTGTACTCGATGATGACCGAGGCTAGGTTGAACGAGGCCGCCCGGGAGATGGTCTCCGGGCTGCAATACGCCCAGAGCCTGGCGGTGATCCATCAGCGTCCTTTTGGCCTCAAGGCGGATGTGGACGGAAACTGGTTCAGGGTATTCGACTACCAGCATAGAGACGATAGCAACCCTCACCACGAGGAGACCCCACCGGTAGACGGTTATGGTGTGGTAATGAATCCTTTCGATAAGAACTGGTACGTAGTAGACCTTGACACCATCCACACATATGAGGGGGTAAACATTGAGGCAGCGCCCACTGATGGGATGATCTCCTTCTATCCAGATGGTCACTCCTCCTCTGACGACTCCTCTTTTGTTTTGAGTTATGGAGGAGACACCTTGACCATCACCGTAGATGGAACTACCGGCAAAATCAGGGTCGAGTAGATTTATGGAAAATTGCATTGCGACCAGAGCTGCCGCACCCTTCAATAGCAGGGGCTTCACTTTTCTCGAAATCATGCTGGTGGTGCTCATTCTGGCCATTGCCATTGTGCCTATGGTCCGTGCCTTTGCCCCTGCCGTCCTAACAGCCAGCACAGATGAGGAGACAGCGGTTTTCGCCAACCAAGCCAGGGGCACCCTGAATCGGGTCATGGCCCTGGATTTCGATACTCTAGACAACAACCAGGGCGACCCGGTTGACTTAGCGGTCCTTTTTGGCTCGGCCGCCGAGGCAGATAAGGAAACCTTTACTTTTAAGGGGAAAAACTATACCCCCACTGTGGCGATTACTGATGCAAGCGGGGGCCTAGGCGGGTTGCTGCAGTTGGCTGTCACAGCAGAGCAGGTTCGTTTCGCCACTCTCAAATCTCAATATTAGAACTTCGTCCCCTCCTCGAACTTCTTCGAGCTAGCTCCGCTCGCTTCAGCCCACTCAAGGGGTCCCAAGTGCGGAACATTGGAATGATGGAAGAGTGGAATAGTGGGTGAGGTTGTAATTTTCCATTATTCCACCATTCCATCATTCCAGGAGCGCATTATAAAGTGAGGATAACCGTAAAACTTGCTCCCTTCGATAGCTTGCGGAAGTCTTTCAGTATGAACGACTCATCTGGCTTTACTCTCCTGGAGCTCCTCATTAGCATCGCCATTCTCTCCCTCATCATGCTGGGTCTCCAGCAAGTCATGGGGACCGCCCTCTCTGCCCATCGCCGGACCACAGAGAAAACAGAACTGCTGGCTCAGGCCCGTTATGCCATGGAACGCATGGTGATGTTTGTTCAGGAAACAGACCAGATTGCCATACCAGCCGTGGATAGACTGGTTGTGAACGAGCGCTTGCTCGACACCTACGACAACGACCTCCATATTTACTTGTTTGAGGGCGACGGCTACCTAGATGCCGACAACGATCACAACGGCCTGGTCAACGAGGGGACCTTAGAAGATCCTCCGGATCGAATTACCTTTGATCTGGACAGAACCGACGGCAACAACTGGAAACTCATGGAAGAGATGCCGGACTACGGCTCCCCAGACCTTGAGGATGCAAAGGAGAAAAAGGTGCTCTGTGATCACGTTACCACTTTCCAATGCACCCTGTTGGCCCCAAATTTGGTCGAGATTCTCCTAACCCTAGATGATGGCGAACATGAGGTGAGTCTGAAGACAAGGGCGAGAGGGTTTTATGTGAATTGACGATTGCGGCTTTCGGATTGCTGATTTGAAAAGGCATAGAGCATGGGGCATGGAGCATAGGGTAAGGAGACAGGAGTCAGAATCCAGAATTCAGAATAAGAACAATCAAAATTAGGTCCTCACAACTACTGGCTACTGGATTCTTTAGTTTCGAATTGCGCAATGGGTTGTAACCATAAACCACTTAGCTTTCAGACATGCTGGGACCGATGAAAGGACATAAAAACAACCAGGGCTACGTTCTCATTGTAGTCGTCCTGATGATGCTTGTCATGGCGGCATTGGCAGCGGGCATGAACAGGCGCGCCGGCATGCAGGCCAGAGTGACGGCTAACCAGACCCGGAACACTCAGGTCCACCTGGGCCAGATAGCAGCCCTTGAAGATGCTGCCTGGACTCTGAGCCGCCATCCTTCCTTGCGGACAGGCCCCTCTGGTGTTCCATATGAATTCAACGGCATCACTTACAATCGCACTGTACTGGATGCCTCTATCTCCGGCTTCCAGGACGTGGTTACTGTAACCGTCTCAGCCCCAGGGGGGGTGAAACAGCTCAGCGCCTCCTTCCAATTGGTACCCCAGAAAATTATCTCCTACCTCATCGCTGATGCAGAGAACCACCGAATTAGAATGGTAGACACCGCAACCGGAGTGATTACAACTTTCGCCGGCACCGGGACATCCGGCTATTCCGGTGACCATGGGCCGGCAACCGAGGCCAGGCTCAACTACCCCAAAGGTCTCTTTGCCGACCAATCTGGAAACGTATTCATCGCCGACACCTTGAATCACCGTATCAGAAAGGTAGATCCCGACGGGATTATCACTACTGTTGCCGGCAACGGCTCCTCTGGCTATTCCGGCGACGGTGGTCTGGCAAAAGATGCTTCTTTGAACGAGCCCTACAGTGTAGCCGTGGATGGCTTGGGAAACATTTATATTGCCGACAGCAAGAACCACTGTATCCGGATGGTGGATGTCACTAGTGAGATTATTCAAAAAGTGGCTGGAACATGTGGCAGCAGTGGCTACAGTGGCGATGATGGCCTGGCAACGGACGCGCAATTCGACGAACCGTCCGGGGTCTACGTGGATGGTGCCAACAACATATTCATTGCAGATACCAATAACCACGTGATCAGAAAGGTTGAGGGTACAACCAAAATCTTAACCACCGTGGCAGGTGACAAGGACGCCACTGCTTTGGGAGACGGCGGACCAGCCACCGATGCCAAACTCAGCAAACCCATAGGGGTCTTTGTGGAGCCAGGGGGGGATTTCTACATTGCAGACAGCGATCAGCACCGCATAAGAAAGGTGGATGGAGCCAGTCAGATAATCACCACGGTGGCCGGAGATGGTACTTCAGGCTTTGGGGGTGACGGGGGCCCGGCAGTGGACGCTTACATTCAAAACCCTAAATCCGTCTGGGTGGATGAAAACTATAATATTCTTATAGCTGATACGGAAAATCACCGCATAAGAAAAGTAAGTGGAGCCAACGACAAAATTTACACCGTCGCCGGTAACGGTGTGGCAGATTACGGGGGCGACGACGGCCTGGCCATCGATGCCTCGCTCAAAAAACCTCACGGAGTCTGCCTGTATGAGTCTCCTGCCCCTGCCTATCTCTACATTGCCGATCCCTCTAATTATCGGATCAGAAAGGTGGATCTCAAAGAGGGCTTTCTCACCTCGGCCGCCGGCACCATCTGGTCAGGCTACAACGGGGATGACATACTGGCTACCTGGGCCAGACTAAATTACCCTTTTGGCGCGCACGTGGATGCTTCTGGCAATCTCTATATTGCCGACACCTACAACCACCGGATCAGAAAGGTAAACGCTAAAACCGGAATCATTACTACCGTTGCCGGTAACGGTTCCAAAGGATTTAGCGGAGACGGTGGACCTGCCACCAGCGCTAGATTCAGGTATCCCTTCAGCTTGTACGTGGATTCAGCAGGGAATATCTACATTGCGGACACTTATAATTACCGTATCAGAAAAGTGGACGGTCAAACCCAGATAATAACCACCGTAGTTGGCGATGGCTCCGCTAAATTTCGAGGGGATGGAGGGTTGGCCGTAGATGCCTCCATCATGAAATCTTATGATGTGGCGGTGGACAAAGAAGGCAACCTTTATATTGCCGACACTCACAGTCACTGCATTAGAAAAGTGGATGCCAGCACTGGCATTATAGATACCGTGGTCGGCCAGGGTACGAACGCCGGCTTTTCCGGTGATGGTGGTCTGGCCACCGAGGCCAGATTAAATACCCCCACTGGTGTGTATGTGGATGCTTTAGGCAATATCTACGTTTCGGACACCAAGAACGATGTAATCAGAAAGGTGGATGCCACAACCCAGATCATAAACACCGTCGCCGGCAATGGCTACCCCGGTTTTTCAGGCGACGGTGGACTGGCCACCCAAGCTCGACTGGATTACCCAGAAGGCGTCTGGGTAGATAGCTCGGGAAACATCTATATTGTCGACACTGATAACTGTCGAATCAGAAGGGTGGATGGCACCACACAGATCATTACCACCATTGCCGGAACCACCTTCTGCGGCTACAACGGCAATAACAAACCGGCTACCGACGCTGCCCTCTATTATCCATCTGAAGTGTCTGTTTATGAGCCTTCTTCCATAGAGAGGCTACCTCAAATTTACCGGCAGTCGAACTAGCCTGGATATTTCATGAATCACCTGCTGCGGACCTAGCTCAAGACCAATCTACATGGCATGAGCCTTGCAGATTGGAATTGGTGAATAGACCAATCCCCCTAGATAGGCTATGCGACGAGCTCAAAATTCCCTCCCCGTCAAGGGGGAGGAAATTATAAGGCCGTAGGATAGCCTCTATTGAGCGATTTGGGAGAACCCTATGGTTGCCCTAAACAGCAAATACCCTATAGGTATTGATATAGGCAAAAACAACATTTATGCCGCCCAACTAAAAGAAAACAGGCGGGGTCTGGTGGTTAGGGGCCTGGTACATCGAGAATATGAGGGTGAGGCCAGCGGGATTCTCGAAGCAAAAAATGTTTTGATCCCTCTGCTGAGGGATGTTCTTAAGGATAAAAGACTCAAAGGCAAAAGAGTTGTGGTTCACTTTCCCAGCGAATACATCCTCAGCTTTCCCCTAAGCTTTCAGCTTGGTAAAGATGAAAGGGTAGAAGCAGCCATCATGCGTAACTCCAGGCAGTATCTTACCTTTCCCCTGGAAGAAGCCATAATAGATTACCCGTCACTCACCTTTGTCTCTGGAGATGAGGGAGATAAATACAGGGCAAGCGTGGTTGCAGCTCGGAAAGATCAAATGACCGACTATCTCTCTATGTTAAAAACGGCCGGTATGACCGTGGAGGTAGTTGATTTTGGGGTTTCATCTTTGCTGCGCCTGCACAGCTATCTCCAGCATGGTATCGAGAATTCAATAATCTTGTGCAATATCGGCTACTCTCAAAGCCTCCTCTCAGTTGTAACCAAAGACAGCATCTTGGTTCAGCGTACTATTGCCCGGGGTATACGAACAGCGCTCAAGAATCTGCAGGCCAACCTCGAACTCTCACCCGACAGTAATAAGCCCAAGGCTCTCTTAAAGAAATACGGCCTTTTCTATGAAGATTGTTTGGATTGCCAGCTGCAAGACGACAAAACCCATCCCGACGAAATGAGAGACATGTACCGCGCCATTTACCAAATCATAAACCCGCAGATTGAGGAACTGGTTCATGAATTCCATAAAGTCATCGGCTACGCCCGCTCCGAGAAACAGGATGCGGTTCTGCAGGGGATCTACATCTATGGGCCAGGAACCTTTATTCGCCATTTAGATCGCTATCTGGAGAAAAGGCTAAATATGCCAGTCAGCCTGATTAATCCACTCAATAAAATAGACTTGAACAAGGATGGTAATCTTTCAGATCTATCCGAAGGCGGGCCATTTGCCCTGGCGCTGGGCTTGGCTATGAGAAAGGTAACATGGCTTTAAGAGAGACAAATCTGATTCCACCTGAGGTTTTGGCCCGCAGAGATTTTCAGCGCCACCTGTCTTTTTGGCTAGGTTGCCTGGTCATCTCTCTCAGCCTTATTTGGGGCTTTTATTTTTACCAAAGGCATTTACTCCAAAGCAAAAGGCGCACCGTAGCGGAACTCAAACAAAAACATCAAGACCTTGGTACGAAAATAAATGAAATTAGAAGAATTCAAGCAGAATTGGACAGGATGCGGCAAGAACAGGCGGGATTGGAAAATATTACTCTTGCTGCTCCCTATTCGCAAATTTTTGCCAAACTGGCGGATATTATGAATGAGGACACCTGGCTAAGCCAGCTCACCATTGAGAGCGGCCGTGAGGAAGAATCTTTCATCCGGTTGAGGCTCACAGGTTTCTCTTTTTCTGCAGATGAACTTGGAAATTTTTTGCAACAACTTATCAATGAACCATTTTTCCAAGGGGTAGTGTTACAAAACGCTCGCGAGAATGAAACTTCGCAATTTAGTAGAGGCTCGGGCAAAACAGTTCGCCTAATCCAATTCAACATTGAATGTAAGATTTCAAAAGTATGATTAATATTAATGTTAAAACAATTGATCGAATAGGTCTTCTTTTAGTGATCATCGTTTCATTTACCTGTGGTTACTGGGTAATAAAGGATAGTTTAAAAAAACATGTTCAAATACAACAGGAAAACGAAATAGTATCTAAGGGATTAGATCAACTAAGATCAACAGAGCACAATTTTAAAAATATAAATTCACTAATGAGTCACACAAAAAAAGAATTAGAATTTTTGGATAAACGCATTCCAAAGGCAGTAAATATTGGTGAAGTATTAAAAGAAATAGATTATGCTATGAAAAAAAGAAAAATAACCTTAGTAAGTTTGCAGCCTATGCCTAGTGTTGAAGAGAAGTTATATACCAAAATTCCAATAAAATTAATGTTAAAAGGGTCTTTTAACAGTATTTATAACTTACTTTATGATTTTGAAACAATGAACCGTATGTTGGTTGCTGAAAATATAAGAATTTCTAGAAGCAATCTTGCTGAAGATTGCCAAGCTGAACTGACAGCCAACGTTTATCAGAGAGAACAAACTAATGGCTAAGGTTTTGCTCCTAAAAGGAAATGCTGGAGACCGGATCCGGATTTATCTTGTGGTCGGTTTAGCTCTGGTGCTGGCGGCCCTGGTCTATCGCCATTTTAAGGCGAAACCTGCCG
>JAJDNT010000252.1 GCA_022340515.1 Deltaproteobacteria bacterium | reverse complement strand
ATTTCCTATCAAATTTTAAAAATTACTATAACAGTAATTAAATCAGCTATTGGTGAGTTTCATACCTGTGGGATATTCTAGGTGGGGTGCCGCGACTCACTCTGAATCGCGGCACAGGACCGGATACAAGATCAATACTATATCAAAACCGAATTTTTTCCGGAGGTCTCCGCTCCGGCACGTAGTCGTGAGGAATTTTCTCTTCGTTCCATTCTTGGGTGACATAAAGGTTGCAATAGCAACTGCCGTATTCCTTAACGTCAGGCTCACGATAGACGCACGGACAGATGATGTCCTTGTCCCATTCGCGGTCACCACTCGCCAACCGGCAGGGGCACGCCATGTAACCGTATCGGTCCTTGTTTATAAGAAGACTTTCTAGAAGTTCAAAGGTCCTTGCTTTGTCCTTATTGAAATAGTAACCTTTGGCCTCCTGCACCTTACGTAAACCTTCATAGAGCTTTTCTACTTCCATCATGCTATCCCCAAAGCTTCTTTAATCTCTTGTTCTTTGTAGCCGACTATTACTTTGTCACCAATGATAATCGTGGGGAACGAACAATTCGGATTGAATTTTTTGACATCCTCTAGAATGGCCGCACGTTCTTTTCCCTTGAGCAAATCCACGTCGGTAAATTCATAGGCGATAGTACAATCGTCCAACAGCTTCTTGGTCGCTTTACAGTGACTACAGGTACTCAGTGAATACATCTTGACAGAGTCTTGTGTCATAACAAATCCCCTTTTCGCATTCCCCGGTTCTGACTTAAAGGCCTTACTGCCAGGAATTGTTACACAAGCCACATACAAAGGCAACTCACTTTTGCAGTTCAGCTGATAGTATCAAGGTCTTCAAAAGGCTTAGGTTTCATCTCCGGAGCCGATGAGGGGTAGAACCTTGTCGATTTGAAAAAAAACTAAAAATTTAGGCTCATTCTTCTCGTCAGAGTATTTTCTTCTCCTCAGTGAGTAAAGAAGTTCGCTATCCTGTTCTTCCCTTGTTTTGGTTAGAAAAAGTCTCTTGCCGGCAAACTTCTGGCCTGTCTCCATAAAAAGATAGGCTGCGTGAGGGTTGGACTGGAGATTACTGTGAGTCAACCGGTCGCGCATTATAAAGGCAATTGTCTCATCGTCTATGAAATGGGGAGTGGCATATATTGCCGCATCCACCTTGCCGTCGCCGTCTGCTGTGGCGAGCACGCCTCGACCTTTCACAGATTCAAAATATTTTCGAAGTGTCATTTCAATACCTCCGTTTTCATTTACTTGATATCGACTTCTGCATACTAAATGGTTGTATATACCTTGCTCATATAAGCATGCTCTGGCAAAGATGCAATACTCAGTGGATGCCAAACAGCCCGCATCAGATAGATTTCACTATGCTCTTTGCCCTATGCGCTATGCTCCTTTAGATCAACATTGCTATGTCCCTGGGATTGGGTTATACTTTTTTTCCCGATAACGTTGTGATGATAATGAGATAGGAGGAGTCTCAATGTCGACTAAGGAGAATTTAATCAAGCTTTACGAGTACGCCCTTAATCAGGAACAAACTGGTATGAGTTTCTTCAAGGCATCGCTGGAAAGAATGGGAATCGGGGCTGCAGTAAGTGCCTTTAAGAGATTGATTCAAGAGGAGGAGAAACATATCCTCTTTATTAGTCATATTATTGAAAACTTAAAGAAGGGTGGAGACTTGGATCTGGTGGCGGTGCAAGAATTCGTTCTGGAGCCCACCAACTACTTTGATGAACGCGCCAAGTCCGAGTTTTTAGAGCAGTGCGTTGAAGGATCCATGGTACCGGATGTCACCGTCTTCAACACCGCCTGGCTGATCGAAAAAGATTTGAGTGAATTTTACTCCAATGCGGCAAGGAAGACAGAGGGATCAGAGAGTAAGGCCTTTGCTATGCTCGCCCGGTGGGAAAAGGCCCACGAGAACTTTTTTAAAGAATACCGGGACAAACTTTCCGCTGTTTATGCCAGCATGCCCTGGGGAGGGTGATATAGCGGGCAGCAGTCAGCTCGCAGCTGGCAGAATAAAACAAAATTGGCGGGTTTAGACCCGCCCTTTTTTCTTTGGTGAAGGTTCTACAATTATTTAAATTTTTCTTTTTCAAGAGCAGTTTTTAGCTCCTCCAGTTCAGTTATTGTTTCTTGGCAAGATTGCTTTTCACAGAGGTGAACAGTTGGGCGGTCCCCATGAGCCCTCAGGTCTTTGGTGAAAGGAGCAATAGTTGCAATCCTATCACCAGATTCATCGGGCTTCCGCATCAACACTACTTTATTGGGGACGAATTCTCTATGGATGGTTTCAACCAGCGGTCTTGAACTCCTACCGTTTTGGCCTTCCACAACTACTATTTCCCGGCTCGGACCGATGATGAAATCTAATGCGGCCAGGAATTGTGTATAGGCAGATGGATAGGCCTTGATCCTCTTGGCGAAAGATCCGGCTACCCTTTCGGCCTTCTTTTCCAGATTTACCTCAGCGGTGATTTGGCTCAACCGGACCAAGTTTAACATTGCCACTGAATTGCTAGAGGGGATTGCCCCATCATATATTTCCTTACTCTGCTTGATAAGAACTTCATTATCTTTGCCGCTGTAGAAAAACCCGCCATGGGTTTGATCCCAGAAAAGATCGATCATACCATTGTTCAGGGCCATGGCCTCTTCAAGATATTTAGGTTCGAAAGTTGCTTCGTACAGTTCAATGAGACCCCAGACAAAATTCGTGTAATCATCCAGGAATCCTGGGTGAGCTACTTCACCATCCCGGTAACGCCGGAAAAGCCGGTGGTTCTTCTTCAGTCTCTCCAAGATGAAACCCGCAGCACTCTTGGCTGCCTCCACGTAGGTCTGGCGACCCAGAGCCTGATAGGCTTTGGCCATGGCGACTATCATCAAACCATTCCAGGAGGTGAGCACCTTGTCGTCTTTGAGAGGATGAATACGTCTCTCCCTGGCAGCAAAGAGTTTCTCTCTTCCTTCCTCGAGGATTTTTTCAAGCTCGGCAACTTCCATCTGCTGTTGCCCTGCAAACTTATCTAGAGGTATGCGAAGGTGGAGAATGGAGCGGCCATCTTCAAAGTTTCCGTGAGTCCCAACATCATAATAGCGGCAAAAAAGATCAGCCGAATCTTTCCCTAGTTGCTCCTTGATTTCCCCAGGGGTCCAAACATAGAAAAGCCCTTCTTTGCCCTCGCTGTCGGCGTCCTCTGCGGTGTAGAAGCCCCCCTCGGGTGAAGTCATGTCGCGGAGGACATAAGTTAAAATTTCGTTAACAACTTTGCCATGCCTGCTATTACCAGTAGCTTGATAAGCCTCAGTGTAGGCCATGGCCAACATGGCCTGGTCGTAGAGCATCTTCTCAAAGTGAGGGACCAACCATTTTTCATCTACTGAGTAGCGACTAAATCCATAGCCGATATGATCAAATATTCCACCGGCCCTCATGCCATCCAAGGTCTTTTCTACCATGTGCAGAGCATTGGACTCCCCGGTTCTCCTGTGCCAACGTAGAAGAAAAGTCAGGTTGTGGGGCGTGGGAAACTTGGGGGCTGAACCAAATCCTCCCCACTTGGGGTCGAAGGCGTGCGCCAGTTGATCGTAACCTTTCTGCAAGGTATCTAAACCAAGTTCGCTAATTGACCCTTTGGAGGGTCTAGGCTGGATACCTCTGGTAATCTTGTCACTGGCCTCAAGAAGAGGACCGCGGTTGTTCTGCCAGGCAACAGCAATCTGGTTAGCCAGATCCAAAAAGCCCACCATTCCCATTCTGCTGGTTTTAGGAAAGTAGGTGCCGGCAAAAAATGGTTTTCCTTCCGGAGTCATGAAAACCGAAAGGGGCCACCCACCTTTCAAAGTAATAGCCTGACAGGCTGCCATGTATACCATGTCCACGTCCGGACGCTCTTCCCTGTCAACCTTGATTGAAACGAAAGATTTGTTGAGAATGGTTGCCACCTCTTCATCTTCGAATGACTCGTGGGCCATCACATGGCACCAATGGCAGGTTGAATAGCCGATGGAGAGAAATATGGGCTTGTTTTCTTTGCTGGCCTTTTCGAATGCTTCCTCTCCCCAAGGGTACCAATCTACCGGATTTTCTGCATGTTGAAGGAGATAGTGACTTTTCTCCTCATTCAAGCGGTTTTTACTGTTTCCTCTTTGCATTTAATTATGCTCCATATCAATGAGCTGGGTCGAAATCAGAATTATGTTAGTTGAATAGCTATGCATAAAACATAAACACTAGCTAAGCGCTAGTCTATACATTAGAGTGATATTTCTTTTTTGCATTAGGTGCAGAGACTACCGTGAACCGCAGAATATTGAATGTCGAAGTGAACGTTATAAGTTTCTGCGGTTCTACGGTTCCTTGTTCTGCTGTTCGATATTCAAAGGTCTAGAACAGGACAGGTAGGATGAGAGGACTTTACTGGTGTTTACCTGGCGTTTGAATCTATTCTGGGTCGGCACACATCAGGGGCTCAATTTACTGCCCATCTCCTTCCCATACTCATGGGCCATTTGCACGCCGCCTCCCAGGGAAGCGGACTTCAACAAAAGTGGCCCTTTAGTCATGTCCATCTTAAAAATTTCCTTCATAGTATTGTAGATACGGTCCTGGGCTTCAGTACTCCAGCCGTGAGCCCCGAAGGCGCCACCCACTTTGCCTTTTAGTTTTGCTTTTTCCGCCAGAAACAGCATGGTCTTCATAGACTGCAACATTTCACCATGGTAAGTGGGGGAACCGAAAGCGTAGCCGTCGTAACCCTCGAAATCAGCCTCACTCTTGATTTCCTTGACGTCAACAACCGCTGCTTCGTTACCAGTGAATCTTATTCCTTCTGCAACCAGTTGGGCAATTTCCTGGGTCGACCTGGTCCTGGTAGCATAAACTACAAGAACTTTAGCCATATGTTATTTCCTCCTCTTATAGGAAACCTCTTATGGCAAGCAAAGCTTGCTCCTAGATGAACAGTAGCATCCGTAAAAAACACCTTCACCCTTTCATACTTTCAACGGCGCTCCTACCCAGTGCAAAGGCTCGGTCCATGGCGTCTGAGTGCTTGAGAATCTCCCCTTTCCCCTCAACTCTGTCAATAAGGAGACTACCTTCGTAACTCATGTCCAGAGCATCAAAGAAGTATTTCACCGTGAGTTCGACCCCCACAAATAGATTCTTTCCCTTAGTAGCCCCCACACAGATCAGGTAGCCTTTGCCGCCACCATACCTGCGTCGCTGTTCCGGAGTCTTCTCCAGCAATCTTTTGGACCACATGGCCTGACTTCGGTCAATCAGAAGTTTGACTTGGGCAGTGACATTATAAAAAAAGTTGGGAGAGGCCAGAAAAATGATGTCTGCCTTTTCAAGCAAAGGATATACTTTATCCATGTCATCCCGAACTGCGCACTCTCCCGTGTCGTCACAGCTGCCGCACTCCAGACAGCCGCTGATTTTTAGCCTCCGAACATAAAGGGAATCTACTTCAGCACCCGCCTGGCTCGATCCCTCCAAAGTTCTATCAAGGAGCAAGTCGGTGTTGCCGCCTTTGCGCGGACTCCCATAGATACCAAGAACTTTCAGGCTCACAACTAATCCCGCTTTCTAGGCATAATTCAGACGCACCAGTGTACTTCAACAGGCACCCGTTTTAAATGTGGGATGTGCGATAGGTGATGTGTGGTAGCCACTTTAGGGATTAATCCCATATCCCAAATCTCACATCCCGCAACTATGCCGTATCCGCGTTTACCAATCAGCTGCCGTATTTCTAACCAGGGCAATCTCAGGATCCTAATCGTGGATCACTACCTGTATCACCACAGTCTGGTATGTAGCAGGTTACATTGACAAATTCGCAGTTTTCATTGCAGGACGGACAGGTTTTGGGCGGTGCGTCCGTTTCCAATGTGTACCCGCATTTCGTACACTTCCATGTATTCTGCATGTTTTCACTCCTCCTTTTTGGTTGTTCATGCTGCTTCAAGCAATTTTTTAGTCTTTTCCGCAACTTTCAGCCCAAGATTGAAGCACTGCTCCAGGGCATCATCATTAGGCACAAATTTGATCCGTAATCCCTCATCAGCCAGGTCTATTTTCATCTCTTCCAACATCCCTCTTACCTGGCCCACAGCTTCACCACTCCACCCATAGGAACCAAAGGCAGCACCCACCAGGTTTTTGGGTTTCAGTCCTTTCAGATAGGTCAGCAAATCGGCAACAGTTGGATACATGTTGTTGTTCATGGTGGGTGAACCCACAACCAGTGCCCCGGCATCCAGGATTTCAGTAACCACATTACTCCGGTGATTTGACTTGAGCGGCATCAGTTTCGGCTGAGCGCCGCCAGCCAACAAGCCCTCTGCAATAGCTTCAGCCATCTTTGCCGTGCTAAACCACATGGTGTCGAAGACAACTACTGCCTTGTTCGTTGGTTTCTGCTCAGCCCATTTTGCATACCAGCCAATGATCTTGTCTAGATCTTGACGCCAAATAGGACCATGGTCACAGGCAATTATTTCTATAGGAAGATTGAGTTCACCAACCTTTTTTATCAGCTTGGTCACCAGAGCAGACATGGGAAGTAAAATGTTGGCGTAATATTTTGCACCTTCATACTCCAGCAGGGATTGGTCTATCTCATCTGCAAATCTTTCACTGGTGGCCAAGTGCATTCCAAAAGCGTCCTGAGAAAAAAGCAACTTCTCTTCAGCCAGGTAGCTGAACATATTATCAGGCCAGTGAAGCATTCGAGTCTCGAGAAAGGTGAGAGACAAATTGCCAAGACTAAGACTCGCACCGTCCTTGACCGCCACAATCTCCCTGTCAAGGTGAAAGTGTTCTTGGAGGTGCTTGCACCCCATAGTGGAAGCAAATATCTTTTCCGGTTGCACCGCCTCGATAACCCCCAGCAGAGAACCGGAGTGGTCCATCTCCGCATGATTGGAAACTATATAATCGATTTCTTTTGGATTCACTACAGAACTGATTCGACCCAGGAGCTCGTCTTGAAAAGGACGCTTGACCGTGTCAATCAAGGTGATTTTGTCTGCCATTACTAGAAAGGCATTGTATGTGGTTCCCCGTGAAGTGAGATAGCCATGGAAATCACGGATTCCCCAATCAATCGCTCCTACCCAATGGACATTATCGGTTACCTTAACGGCCTTAAACGCTTTGCTCATCTAAACCTCCCTGTTTTCAGATTTTACCTCTCAAAAAAACTCTTCCCCGAAGTGCTACCAGTTTATTAAGTGGTATAGCCGACTGCTAGAAGGGGCTATTCGTAAGTTACTACTCTGATAATCCCTATGGTTGCACCTTTATCGTCTGTGGTGCAGGTGTCGCTA
>JAJDNT010000249.1 GCA_022340515.1 Deltaproteobacteria bacterium | reverse complement strand
ATTTCCTCAAGTGATCGAAGAGCAGAGGATCTTTCATGGCCTTCATTCAGAGGAAATTCGCGATCGAATAGCACGGTTGCTCTTGGCTGAGCAGGAAATCATTGAACTACTGGAGCCCTTGGCCCCGGAACTCATTTGCCTGGCCGGGTTTATGCGATTGATTTCCCCCTATTTTATTAAACACTACAACAGGGAAGACCGCTATGTGATCATGAATATTCACCCGGCCCTGCTACCGGCTTTTCCCGGTACCGATGGCTATGGAGATACCTTCGCTTATGGCTGCCGTTTTGGTGGGGTCACCGTCCATTTTGTCGATGAGGGAGAAGACACCGGCCCAATAATTGCGCAGGCAACCTATCCAATCTGGCCGGGAGATTCTCTGGATATAATTAGGAAAAGAGGACTCGAGCTTGAATATGTTCTTTATTCCCAATGCGTTCAATGGATGGCTCAGGGGGACTTGCAGGTTGAGGATGGCAAAGATGGACGGCCTCGGGTGCGCATCCTGGATCCAGATTATCCGCAGTTCATCGAAGATTTAACGAAGCAAGCTTTTGCACGCTAGTCAGATCTAGTAGTATATCAAGCCACCAGAAACCTTCCCCTCCCCTGGCGGGAGCGGATAAAGGGGAGGGGGGAATGACGATTGGATGCCTTCATTTTATCTTCCACCCCCACCTTAGTCCTCCCCCGTCAAGGGGGAGGAGATTTGGGGTGGCTTTCAACTCACATCTCACCTCTCCTTAAGAAAGGAGTGCCTCGTGGCAAACTACAAAGAAGGGTTAGCCTACACTTATGTGCAAGGGACCAAGTACTCGCGAGAACGAGCTCCCAGAGACCACCTCGGTGCCATTCCGTCACCAGGGCGTTTCAAAACATATCCTGATGCTGAACTCTTAAACTTGTCACAGCCAGACTTCAGCGAACCCGCTGACCTCTGGCAGTGTCTGGCCAGGAGAAGGTCCGAAAGGGATACCAGCCAGGATCCTCTCAGTGGGGAGGAACTATCAAAAATACTATGGGCAGCTCAGGGGATAACAGCAAGGGCAGGCATTTATTTGCTCAGAACTGCGCCGTCAGCAGGGGCACTTTATCCCTTTGAGACTTATCTATACGTCCATAAGGTAGAGGGTTTGTCACCGGGGATTTATCACTTCAATGTTGCTGAATTCGGATTGGCGAGGCTCAAGGAGGGAGATTTAAACCAGGTAATCACCGCTGCCGGCTTGGGGCAGCCAGTAATTCGCAAAGCAGCGGTGGTAATTATCTGGACCGCCATGATGCTCAGGTGCATGGAAAAGTATCGCGAACGAGCAGTAAGGTATATCCCCATGGATCTTGGCCATGTGTGCCAGAATGTCCAGTTGGCGGCCACCGCTCTTGGTCTTGGTTCTTGCCCCATAGGCGCTTTTTACGACGATGAGATGAACAAGCTTATCGGGGTGGACGGCGAAGATGAAACTGTACTCTATATGGTCACGGTGGGGAAGTTGAGCCGCCAGATTAGCCAGAAAATGTAGACAGCAGGGGTTTCTCAAGCAAAAAAGGAATCTGTCTGATACCTTTTTGACATGCGGTACTTGGTGCACACGTATTTGCCGTTGATATAGCGGACCCGCATTTTTTTTCGGCAGCGCATTCCGTGGGCAAGAACCGTAACGTATTTGCATGTCTTGCACAATTCCGGAACTTTCATCCTCAAGCTCCTCTCTTGTTTACCTCTTTCTCTCAACCGCAATTACATGGCCAGAGATACTGAGATCAAACAAGAGACAGTGCAAAAATCGTGCAGAAGTGCGCATAGGGCAAAGAGCATAGCGCATAGGGTCAATAGTATTGTTTGAAGAGAATTATTGACCGAGATTTAAAGGCAGAAAGACCAAACAAATAACTGTTTTGATTGAATTAGAAAGATACGCTCTGCGCTTAGCGCTATGCGAAGTCCGCCAGGACTTCAATAATGGGAGGGATAAGTGCGGTTGCAAGGTCAGTCCGGGAGCCGCCACCTAGTACCACCTCGAGGCGGCCGTTGGTAATCTCGTCTGCCGTCTTTCTCATGAAGCGGGCAATGTCCACATAACAGCTTTTGCTCAGACCCAAGCTGCCATAATCACCTTTGTGAGTATCAAAACCAAAATACCAAAAGATGAGGTCAGGTTTGAACTTAGCCACCCGCGGGCCGAACTCCTCCACCACCTTATTGGCATAGAGTTGGTCCACATCCATATCACTTTTGCCCCAAGATCCCCAGTAGCCTCCAGGCGATACAACGTCCACCTTGGTGCCGTCGGCTGAGGAGGATTTTATGCTGCAAAAGCAAACGTGGAGCACGTCAGGGTCATTTTTGAGTAAGTCTCGAGTGCCATCGCCGTGATGGGCATCTGTGTCCAGGATGGCAAATCGTTGAACCTTATGAATTTCGCGCAGATAAGTGATGGTAATCACCACATCATTAAAACAACAAAAGCCACCAAAGTAGTTTCTCCCCGAATGATGGCCGCCGGCTCCTATGAGGGCAAAAGCGTTATAGATTTCCCCAGTACAAATTTTTTCTCCCGCCAGGACCACGCCACCCACGGAGTGCCAGGCAGTAGAACACAGGGGATCACTTTCTACACCCCGTATGAGATCGGGAGTGTGCACCTTGAGAATCCACTCTTCCTCAATGGGCGGGGATTCATAGAGAATCACATTTTCCCGGGCTAGGAGATGATCGATTGCTTCAGGAAAATCCTCGAGTCTGGCTCCACGGGTAAGATAACTTCTGCGGCTGAAGCTGGGATGGTAAAAAACACCGGTTTTCTTCATGGGATCCTCTCTAGTTACTTTTCTGCCTCACTGGTGACGACCCTTGGCTTTTCGCCGGCGGCGTGGACCATTCACTGGGGGACTTTGCCAGCGACGCAAAGCAGACCAATGCTGATTTGTGGCCAAACAGTGGATTTCCAGAAGCCTCAGAGCATCAGCAAAAATCGGACTGCGGCGCAAGCTCCTCCGTCTTTTTCTTCTTTGCTGGGCCAACATATAACGAAGGGCCAGGTGCAGGAGATGCACCTTCGAACGGACGATTCTGGGAAAGGCCAGGGGTTTGAAATTTGTCTCCAAATACTCGTGCAAAGACTTCCCCACATCGTGATCAGAGGGAAGAGTTTTAAGAAGTTCTCTGACTGGGGCAGCAGTGAGCGTGGCTAATAGGACAGAATCTGAAAGTTTCGCACCCTGAGCGCGCAGGTCTTCAAGGACGGCAAGGTGGTGGGAAATGGGACCCTCCCCAGTGGTGTTGCTCTCAATATGGGCTAATCTGAATTCCTCTAATTTAGGAAAGACAACCTCTAAGATTCCTGCACGGACCAGGAGATCAAAACCGCTGTGGCAGGATTCGCGACGAAGTATTTTCATTACTTCCTCGCGAATTCGCGAGACGGCACACTCTAAAATACGATGACGCTGACGTTTCATTGCCTCCCAAGTGGCTTCCTCCACCTTGAAATCTAAAGTTGCCGCTAACCTTATGCCGCGAAGAATACGTATGGGATCTTCTTGAAAGCGTATGTCTGGATCGCCAATGGCGCGAATCAACCGGGACTGTAAATCCTCTCTACCTCCCACGTAATCGATGATCGAGAAATCAGCTACATTGTAGTAGAGAGCGTTTATAGTAAAATCGCGGCGAAAAGCATCGTCCTCAGGAGAGCCAAAGGTGTTATCGCGCCTGATTAGCAAACTGTTGCTGTCGTCCTCTTCTGAACTTTCCTCCTCGCCCTGCTTACGAAAGGTAGAGACTTCTATGATCTTTCCACCTTTAAACATGATATGGGCAATGCGAAAGCGGCGCCCCACCAGTCTACAGTTTCCAAAGACCTCTTTCAGTCTCTTGGGTTCAGCATCGGTGGCAACGTCATAATCGTCGATTTCCCTCCCCAGCAACAGATCCCGCACGCCACCGCCACAGAGATAGCCGAGATGTCCGGTATGTTGCAGGCGGTAGAGGACCTTGAGAACCTCTTGGCTCATCTGCGTCCTAGAAACTGGGTGTTCATTACGTTTGATAATATTGGGCTGCATGGATTTTAACTCGCTGCTTCTGAACCTGTTCCAGGTATAATGAATTTTTCGCGGAAAATCAAGGTAATAGGGCTAGAGCGAAAAGCTAGGCAAATTTGCTTGACAAGGAGTCTTGACTAAGTTAGTAAAAGAGGTCCGGTAATTAGTGGATTCATCTATGGGGGCGTAGTTCAGTTTGGTTAGAACGCCCCGTCAGTCCTGACGGGAAGGTCGCTTGTGTAGAGTTTTTATCGGGGGCGTAGTTCAGTTTGGTTAGAACGCCGGCCTGTCACGCCGGAGGTCGCGAGTTCGAGTCTCGTCGCTCCCGCCAGAATACAAAGCCCGTCTCTAACAAAGACGGGTTTTTCATTATGAACTATTTTGTCTACATCCTGAGGAGCCAGAAAGACGGAAGTTATTACATTGGTCACACCCAAGACTTAGACTTCAGGGTTGAGCGTCACAATCAAGGTAAAGTGAACTACACCAAGGGCAAGAGGCCATGGGATCTGGTCCATTTTGAGGAATACCCTGACCGATCTAGGGCAATGGCAAGAGAAGAGGAGATTAAGAAGCGAAAAAGTAAAAAGTTTATAGATTCCCTGGTTGGAACGTCCCGTCAGTCCTGACGGGAAGGTCGCGAGTTCGAGTCTCGTCGCTCCCGCCAGAATACAAAGCCCGTCTCTAACAAAGACGGGTTTTTTCATTATGCTATAAGAATATAAATTAAGGGATGAGATCTAAAGTCTCACTGAAGTCGAGTTGGATTTGAATTTCATTTGATCAACTACGGTTTTGCAATCAATGGCTGCCTCAGTGGTAGCCACAAACCATAACTCTTATTTT
>JAJDNT010000246.1 GCA_022340515.1 Deltaproteobacteria bacterium | reverse complement strand
CTGCTGCGCCATTGGCACTAACAATCCGTCCATCTAGATTCAGGGTTAGCAAGCCGTTGGTCATGGAAGCTAAAACTATATCGTTATAGGCCTTAAGTTCCAAGATTTCATTGAAACGCTGCTCCAGTTGAACCCGCTGATCTAAAATCTCGCGAATCATGGTGTTGAAGCTGTTGGCAAGATCCTCCACCTCATCTCTGGTGTGGATATCTAGCCGCTGGTCCAGGTCACCTTCGGCGGCAGCGATGGTGGCATTGGCTAATTGGCCCAACGGTTGGGTTATACGGCTGGCCATTACATGGGCTCCCGCGAGTCCCAATATCAGAGCCACCGTGCCAATTACCACCAGAACCAACTGGGTCCGTCGGATTTGCCAATACATCCGCTCAAGAGAAAGGCCCACCCGTATCACGCCCCATTTCTTGTCGGAACCAGAAATAAAAACTGGCACACCGATGTCTAATACCCGTTCACCTGTTTCCTGCCAAAAAACAGACTGAATAGTCGGCCTCCTGCCAGCTAAAGCTTTTTTGTTCACCGGATCGTCCAAATAATTCCCTTGCCAGCCGCTGTGACCACTAAACGAAGCTACTTTCTCCTCTTTATCTAAAACAATGACATAGACAATATCAGGGCCCTGGCTGGCCTTCTCAGCGTTCTGTTCTAAGGTTATGTAATCGTATGTTACTAGGGCATTAGTGGACACTGCAGCAATGCTGCGAGCCACCGCAAGACCCCGGGCCTCCACCTCCTGTTTAATTATTCTGGTGGACCGATTCCCCACCAGCAAGACAACAATTACCATAAGCACAAAAAGAACTGTGCCGATAGCGACCATAAAGCGAGTCTTCAAAAGTATTTTTCGCGCAGACCACAACATTCAGCGCTGTCCTTTGATGATCATTAGACTCCGGTGAACTAGCATGACGAATGAAGGACAGAAATAGAACGACTAGTGCTTATCGAGCCAGATCTTTTTAAGAGGAATGTATGGAGCACCGAGAGCACTTATCTGTACTCCCTTCACGTAAGGCTGAAATATGGATTCAAACGTGAGATAGAGTAAGGGTACCATGGGTGCATCTTTCAATATCAGAGCCTCGACCTCACGATAGATCGCGGCTCGTTTCATGAAATCAACGCGGGTGAGAGCTTCCGACAGCAAAGCGTCCACTCTCTGATTCCTGTAACCCATGAAATTGTAAGGGGAGGCAGAGCCGCAAAGCATACCCAAGAAATTTTCAGGATCGGGGACGTCGGCGAAATAGGCGTAGCGATATATCACGAACTTCCCTTGGCGAACTAGCTCTTCAAAGGTGGACCAGTCCGTCTCATATTCTACCTGTAAAGATATCCCCACTTCTGCCAAATCATTTGTCAGAAGTTCGAATTCTTTCTGAGCTGCCTGGGAGTGCGAGGCGGATAGCAAAGTCAGAGCGGGCGGAGGCCGGTCCGGCCCATATCCGGCTTGTCCTAAAAGTTCCCTGGCTTTTTGGGAATCGTGGGTAAAGAAAGCATTTTCAGGAAAATAGCCAGGCATTCCCGGTGGCAGCAGGGTATGGGCGACAACAAATTGATCCCTGTAAACCTCACGAACGATTCTGTCCTTGTCGATAGCGTAATTGAGAGCCTGTCTTACCAAATGGTTATTAAGAGGCTCACTCCGGCAATTCATGCCGTAAAAAAGTAAACTTAGCGTGGGTTTTCTCACGAACTGATACTTTGGCGACTTGGCTATCTCCTCTCTAATCCCGCCGAAAACTAGCGCATCTTCCAAAAGGCCCGCCTGAAAATCTTGGAATATTTTTTCATTCTGCGAGCCCTCGTATACAGTGAATTCGACTCGATCCAGATAAGGTCTGCCTTCTTAATAGTCATTATTGGCGGTGAGAACAACGCGATTCCCCTCCCACGACTCCAAACGAAAGGGTCCTGTGCCCACAGGATGATGGCCAAATTCCTTGCCCCACTGCTCGACCTCCTCTTTGGGCACCACTTTAGAACTGATCATTGACAAAACCGAGAGAAAGGGTGCATAGGGTTCGTCAATGGTTACCTGGAAGGTACGTGCGTCTAATGCCCTCAGACCTGTAACTTCATTGCTCTCACCATTGCGATAGGCAGCAGCTCCTTTGACCCTCTGAAAAAAATTAAGAGCGCTGGACTCTTCTTTGGGATTCAGGATGCGGGTGAAAGAATAGACGAAATCTTCAGCTGTTACCAAGCGCCCATTGTGAAACCTAACACCTTCTCGAAGAGTAAAGGTGTAGGTTAGTTTATCCCTGGAGACCGTCCAAGAGGTTGCAAGGGCTGGCACTACATTGAGGTTCTGGTCGAATTGGACCAAGCCGTCGAAAATTTGTTGGATCAGCGTCACCGCGTATATATCGGTGGACAGGGATGGATCTAGAGTTCTTGGACTCCAGGGAAGGGGCGCTCTATATACTCCTCCTCGCTTGACTTCCGGTCGAGCTTGCTCAGAGTGGCCGGCAGGCTCTTGCTGACAACTGACCAAAAGGCTCAGTATGACAGCAAGAGGCAGTAGCAGTCTTCTCATGAGCTTTCATCCGTTTCTGATTTGTTTTTACAAAATGACGCTCAAGCTTAGCTCTCTGAGATGACTACTATACCAGCTTTACGAGAGTTTGCAAAAAAAAAGCACAGTCCAAAAGACTATGCTTTTTTCACCAACCAACCACACTTGTAGCTGATTTAAGGGCCCCCGCCCCCTTGAGCTAGCGCCGGCAAAACATACATAGCGATGATGCTCCCAGTGATGAGTACTTGCAGCAAAAATCTCCTCGTCTTTTTCATTGCCCGTCCCTCCTCTCGTATGTTGGTGAAGCTGTGTGCCCCGCTTTTGAGATGGAGGGGGTAAGAGCAAGGTCGATACCAGAGTGGACAGTAAGGGAGGAATTGACCTCTATAGTTATGAGATTACAGAACAATTAATTGGAGAAGGAGTGAAGACAAATCACTAGTTGCCAGGTAGGTTTGCACAATGTCCAAGATACTTTAGTGGAGAAAATAAACAGCATTCCCCACAAAGGTTGCGAAGCCCTCAGGCTTTACCTCCCCCCTGCACATGATCTTGTGCATTGCCCATTTAGGTGTGCAACAGGGTCAAGCGCTTCGCCTCATCTCGTTTCGCCGTCATCATGCTAAGCTGTCATATGTTGTCATTTCGTCGTCATGATCAGTAATTATGACTTGAGCAGATAAACACAATGACCATAAATTACCAGTGCTATGCAATTGCTTATTTTTCATTTGACATTCAGTCAACGGTCTTTGACAGCAAGGGATGATGACACCAAATTCTTAAACTGCGAAGTGTTAAATGAGAATTGAGAAAATAATCAGTGGCCTCTGCCGGCTCCTTGCTGCCAGCTCGGTACTGGTTAGTGCTTAGTGCCTAGGTCTAGGTGGAGAATAACTTCGGGGTAGCAGTTTGGGGTGTTTCTCTGATCTGAAGGGATTTCATTTTTTGGAGTAGGGTATTCCGATGAATTCTGAGAATGCGGGCAGCTTCGCTCTGATTCCAATTTGCCTTTTTCAGGGCTTTGAGGATGTATTGCTTCTCGAAATTGTCCCGGGCCTGAAGCAATCCATCTCCCAAAGATGGAGTCTCTGTCATAACGCTGGAATCCAGGAGGATTTCCAGGGGCAGGTCTTCATAGGATATGGGTTCACTCTCCCGCCCTAGCACTACCAATCTCTCGATTAGATTTTCCAACTCACGGATGTTCCCCGGCCATTGGTAACGCTCTAGGGCTTCAATGGCCTTGTCGGAAAAACCTCTGATGTCCCGTTTGAGCTGCAGGTTGAACCTGTTTAGGAAGTGTTGGGCCAAGAGTCTTACATCGCCCTCGCGCTCGCGCAGAGGCGGGAGCTTAATGGGGATGACATTGAGGCGAAAATAGAGATCCCGCCGAAAACTCCCATCCTCTATAAGCTCCTCTAGATTGGTATTAGTAGCGGCCAGGATGCGCACATTCACTTTTATGGTGCGGTTACTCCCGAGGCGAACGATCTCTTTGTCCTGGATAACCCGTAGGAGTTTCGCCTGCAGTTCCGGGCGAAGGGCCGAAATCTCATCCAAAAAAATGGTCCCGCCGTTGGCGTGCTCGAATTTCCCAATGGTGCGAGTGTGAGCCCCGGTGAAAGCCCCTTTTTCGTGGCCGAAAAGTTGGCTTTCCATTAGCTCACTCGGGATGGCAGCACAATTAATAGCCACAAAAGGGGCTTTGCAGCGGTCGCCGTGCTGGTGCAACGATCTGGCTATCAGTTCCTTGCCAGTACCGCTTTCGCCGGTAATAAGAACGGAACTAGCGGTGCTTGCCACCTTGTTTATGAGCTGCAAGATATCCAGCACCGTTGAATCCCCACTTACAATCTCAAGTTCCCCATACCTGTGGGCTATTTCTGAGCGCAGATAACGTACTTCCCTCTGCAAGGTTTGTTTCTCCAGAACCCGATCCACCGCCGAGAGTATATCGTCAGGCTCGAAGGGTTTGGTGATATAGTCATAAGCACCAAGCTTGATGGACTCCACCGCCTTGTCCGCTTTGTCCGATGCGGAAATCATAACAACGTCCATAGGCTCGTCCATGGCCCGGAGTTTTTTCAAGGTGGCAATGCCATCAACTTTTGGCATGGCAACGTCCAAAAAAACTAGATCGTAATCAGAACCCTCACAGCAGGCGATTGCCTCCTGTCCACCAGCAGCAGTGGTGACCTCATAGTCATCCTCAAGAATGATCTGCAGGGCATCCCTCGCGCCCTGTTCGTCATCGACAACAAGGATCTTGGCTTTAATGGACTTTCCCTTACTCACTGCCTTATCTCAACTTCTACTTATGGAGTTCCCAATGCTAACCAATCACCAGGGTAGGCAATCTAACCATAGAGGACACAGAGTGCGCAGAGACAAATATATGATAGTTTCCTTAGGATTACAAAACCTTTTATGTGAACTCTCTCCGTAATCTCTATGATCTCCGTGGCTGGATCCTGTTACCTCTACTACTCGGCGTCGGCGCTTGGGTGGCTGACAGCTTCGAAGGTGGGAACTCCAACATCGAGGAGCCAGTATCGAGGGAGCAGTGTTGAAAAATTCCTAAGTTTTCAAAATAGTTGACAAGATCCTCATATCTAAGCTAGTTATAGAGGCGGGATAATTCAGTGTTCTGCCAGCGGCCACAGGTCGGAATATGAATAAGTACGAAAAGCGCGTCGTATTTAGCGCCGAAGAAATTGCCCGTGAGGTTCAACTGCTGGCAAGGAGCATCTCTGAAGACTATGAGGGCAAGGAGGTTGTCCTTATAGGGGTTCTCAAAGGTGCTTTTATCTTTCTTGCTGATTTGGTGCGTCAACTTACCATACCAGTACAGTTGGATTTTATTCGCGCAGCTAGTTACGGTACTGGCACAGAGTCCAGCGGCAAGATTAGAATCACCACAGATGTTGAACTTGACCTGCGGGGGCGGGACGTGCTTATTGTGGAAGACATAATAGACTCTGGGCTAACTACAGCATTTTTGAAAGAACACCTGGCAAAGAAAAAGCCACGTTCCCTCAAGATATGTGCCCTTCTGGACAAGATAGAGCGGCGCGCCGTCTCCATCCCACTGGAGTATGTTGGCTTGCGGCTGGAAAAGGGATTCGTTGTGGGCTATGGTCTAGACTGTAATGAAGCCAACCGCCAGCTTCCTGGCATTTATGAGCTGATTTTCTAGGCCAAGTTTAAGCCGTCACCCGGACCCTAGGTAAAGCAACGAGGTCTAAGTATGATTGTTCAGTGTGAACAGTGCCACAAGAAATTCAAACTCAATCCCGATTTGATCAACCGTCCAGTTGTCCGAGTCCGTTGTTCCAGTTGCAAACACGTTTTCAGAGTCCTACAGCCGGAAAAAATTGATGTGATGGAGGCGGCAATAGCTTCTCAGGAGGTGAAAAGCCCCCCACCCTCAAGAAGAAAACCCTCCAGTAGGCGTCTCATCCTTGTCCTCATCCCCCTGCTGTTAATTGCAGGAAGTATAGCCCTGTGGCTTTATGTACCCTGGCCCTTCAAGCCGAAACCCGTGGAGAAAAGCACAGGCATTGAGCAGCTTCATTTGGTGGAAACTCGCGGTTACTTCGTAGAGAACCAGAAGGCTGGACAACTTTTCGTTATTCAGGGCAGGGTGCGCAATGAGTTCTCCCAGCCTCGGCGCTGGATTCACCTCCGTGCCAAGATCTACACCAGCGACGGTGAAACGGCGCGGCAGTTGGATTTCTACGCCGGCAATATTCTATCCAACGAGCAATTGCAAAGCATGACCCTGGACAAGTTGCTTGCCTTTGTTCAGAGCCAGCCCGCCGCCAAGAATCAGGCCCAGGTAATAGGACCGCGCCAGGAGGTTTCTTTCACCGTACCTTTTGGTGATCTACCCGAACTGACCCAACTCAGTGACTATAGTGTGGAAATTCTCGCATCTCAACCCGCCTGAGAAAAAAACAGTCTTCTTTTGTGTAATCAGCTAAGAACGGGGTATTCCCAGGGCAACCTACAGGCAAGGTAACTATGACAAAAACCCGCAACTTAATATTCGCCGCCGTTATGCTTACTCTTGTCTTTGGCATGGGTACCGCCGGCTACATGATTCTCGAGAAGTGGCATTTTTTGGATGCCCTATACATGACTGTAATTACTCTCACCACCGTCGGCTTCGGCGAAGTCCATCCAGTCAGCGCCCAAGGGCGTATACTCACCATGACCGTTCTCATTTCTGGTTTAGGTGTGATGGGCTATCTTGTGGGTACACTCACCCACATCTTGGTTGAGGGACAGTTGTTACGAATCATGGGGAGGAAAAAATTGGAACGTCAGATTCAGAAACTGAAAAATCATATTATTATCTGTGGCTATGGCCGGGTGGGCCGCATTATTTGCGGAGAAATCCAGCGATCCAAACCAACTCCCTTGGTGGTAGTCGAAAACGACAGTACCGTGACCGCCAAGATAGAAGAGGAGGGCCACCTATATTTACTCGGCGACGCTACTGAGGAGGAATGCCTCCTTAAGGCGGGTATTGGAAATGCTAAAGGACTGGCGACCGCATTGGATTCCGAGGCGGACAATGTCTATATAACCCTGACCGCCAAAGGGCTGAATCCAAACTTATTTATCATTGCCCGAGCCGGAAGAATAGGTTCTGAGAAAAAACTTTTGCAAGCGGGCGCCAACCACGTGGTATCGCCCCACCAAATAGGTGGCTACCGAATGGCTCAGGCCCTGCTGCGGCCATCCGTCACGGAGTTTATTGACTTTGCCATCCACGATCCGGGTACTGGCATAAGGATGGAAGAGATTCCAGTTAGACCGAACAGTAAATTGGCAGATGTGACCTTGGTTGATTCAGGTATCCGCAAAGAGCTAGATCTAATTATCGTGGCCATAAAAAAGGCCGACGGCAAGATGTTATTCAACCCCGCTTCTCACACCACTATTCAAATTGGCGATACCCTTATCGCTTTGGGACAAAAAAGCAGTTTGCTCAAGCTGGAGCAGCTTTTGGGAAGCAATAACCCTTAGGATGAATGATTGATTAATCACGCTCTGGTCCTGACTGAGAATGTGGCCGTCCTTTGATTTAACCTTTGTCCTCTCGCCCTTCTCCATCTATCCTAATGGCAAGAGAGCACCTCAGCAACGACATGGGAGAAAACCTAGATCTGAGATATCCACGGAAGTGACAAATATCATTGACAAAAGTAGGTTGACATGGTAGGTTTCCTTGTTTTTCTAAAGGCAAAAAGAAACTTAACAGAGGAGCCCGATGTTAGATATCAAGTTTGTCAGGGACAACAGTGTTGCAGTACAGCGCATGCTGGAGCAACGCGGCTATGATACGGAGCTGCAACCTATCTTGGCTCTGGATCAGGAGCGAAGGGAGGCCATCCAAGAGGTAGAGTCATTAAAGCATGAACGCAAGGTGGTTTCGGATCAGATTGCCCAAATGAAAAAGAAAAAGGAAGATGCCTCGGAAATCATTAGCCGCATGCGGCAGGTCTCCCAGCGCATAAAGGAATTGGATGGAAAGCTTGGCCAAGTAGAGGAAGAACTCCATAGAGCTCTCTTGCTGATCCCCAACGTACCGCACGAATCCGTGCCTGTTGGTAAGGATGCAGATGACAACCCGGTGGTGAAACGGTGGGGCGAGATTGACAAATTCTCCTTTACTCCCAAGCAACACTGGGAACTGGGTGAAAGCCTCGGAATCCTCGATTTCGAGCGCGCTGCCAAGATTACCGGGGCACGTTTCACTCTATACTGGGGGTTGGGCGCCCGACTTGAACGCGCCCTGATTAATTTCATGCTGGATCTGCATACTACCAAGCACGGCTATTTGGAAGTTCTTCCTCCCTTCATGGTAAACAGTGCAGCCATGACGGGAACAGGTCAGCTTCCCAAATTCAAAGAGGATCTGTTCAAGTTGGAGGATTGGGATTACTACCTTGTCCCTACAGCTGAAGTCCCGGTTACAAACATCTTTATGAATGAGATCCTAGAAGAGGAGGACCTTCCCCTCTATTATACAGCCTACACGCCCTGTTTTCGCTCTGAAGCGGGTTCCTATGGCAAAGACACCCGGGGACTCATTCGCCAGCATCAGTTTAATAAGGTGGAACTGGTTAAATTCACTACTCCTGAGCATTCTTATGATGAGTTGGAAAGTTTGTTGCTCGATGCCGAGGAGGTTCTCCAGAAGTTAGAACTTCCCTACCAGGTGGTGACTCTATGCACTGGAGATTTGGGCTTTTCTGCTGCCAAGACATATGATATCGAGGTCTGGATACCAGGTCAGCAGGCTTTTAGGGAAATCTCTTCCTGCAGCAACTTCGAAGACTTTCAGGCGAGGCGAGCCAATATTCGCTATCGTCCCAAAGGAAAGAAAAAAATCGCTTATCCCTATACACTTAATGGGTCCGGACTTGCCGTGGGTCGCACCTTGGTTGCCATCATAGAGAATTGGCAGCAAGAGGATGGCAGCGTGGTGATTCCCCCCCCTCTGCGAAATTACATGGGTGGAGTCGATATTATCGCACCGCGAGGCTGATTTTTCTGCACCTGAACCAATAAGGAGGATCTTCTATGACCAGGCGTAAACTCATCGCCGCAGTCGCTGCTGCCGAGGGTATAACCATTAAAGAGGCGGAGATGGCGGTCAAAACTGTGTTTGATAGTATGGAGCAAGCACTGGCGGAGGAGGATCGGATCGAGATCCGCGGTTTTGGGAGTTTCCAGGTGAGATCCTATCAAAGTTATCAGGGTCGCAATCCCCGGACAGGCGAGAGTATCCAAGTAAATAATAAGAAGCTTCCCTTTTTCAAGGTTGGTAGGGAACTAAAAGAACGAGTCAACAAAGGATAAGCCCCGTTAATAAATAGCGATTAACTTTTGCCACAATGTGTACCAAGATTCAAGAGATCTGGGATATGAGATGTGCGATCTAGACATTCAGGGATTGCGAATTAAGGGATTAAGGAATTGAGCCTGGTTTCGAAAAATCCCTGAATTCCTCAATCCCCAAATTCCTGAATTTGATTCTCATGTCTCACATCGCACATCAATTGTTCCTTTGTGTTCCTTGTGGTTGGCTTAGCTCGTCGTTAAACCCATAAAGATGGGATCTGTGTAAATGGGCTTGAGGCTTGTATCCAAGCGACAAAGTCGACTTTGGCTCCTTTTGTTAGTCGCCATTGGACTGGGCTTTGCTGCCGCCTTCTTTTTGGGAAAACTATTTTTCCCCACAACCGAATCAGTCAGCCCCTCTTCTCGGGTGCGCAACTCAATCCCGGTTCGAGAGGCCATAACCCGAAAAATCCACCTTTATTTTGCCAACCAAAAAGGGAATTATCTCCAGGCGGAGGAGAGAAAGATAGTGGCTGAAGACACCATTTCCGCCATGGAGGCTATAGTAACTGCTCTTATGGAGGGGCCGGATGACCCCAAACTTGTTTCTACCATCCCACCAGGGTCACGATTGCTCCATATATTTGTCACAGATGACGGGACTGCCTATTTAGATTTCAGCTCAGAACTCTCCCGTCTTCATCCTGGTGGGGTAACGGCAGAAAGGCTCACCTTGTATGCAATTGTAAACTCACTCGTTCTAAATCTGGAACAAGTTGAACGGGTGCAATTGCTCTTTGAAGGTCAGCCAGCATCAACCTTGTGCGGTCACTTGGACATTCGTCAAGCCAAAACGGCCAATCTCCTCATTGTTCGATGACAGGCGATGCTCAACCACGGTGAATTCTTGGCATCTCGATGGTTGGAATTAGTTGACTCCACCAGAAACCCCTGATGATCAAGAGCCTTTAGAGGTTCGGCAACCTTGAACTGATATGTCAGAACGAAAACGATTACAGAGAACTCGGAACATCGGCATTATAGCGCACATAGATGCAGGTAAGACCACGGTCACCGAGCGCATTCTCTTCTACACCGGCAAATCGCATAAGATGGGGGAAGTGCACGACGGCGAAGCGGTCATGGACTGGATGGAGCAGGAGCAAGAACGGGGCATTACTATTACTTCCGCGGTTACTACCTGTTTGTGGCGAGATAACGAACTCCACCTCATTGACACGCCCGGGCATGTGGACTTCACCATTGAAGTTGAGCGATCGCTTCGAGTTCTAGATGGTGCCATTGGAGTTTTTTGTGCTGTTGGAGGGGTAGAACCACAATCTGAGACAGTTTGGCACCAAGCTGACAAATATCGGGTTCCCAAGATCGCCTTCATAAACAAAATGGACCGACTGGGGGCAGATTTTTCTGGTGCGGTTGCTCAGATGCGGGACAAGCTCGGGGCCAGGCCCCTTGTTTTGCAGATTCCCATGGGCGCAGAAGCAGAATTCATCGGGGTAATAGATTTGCTCAGGATGGAGGCAGTTATCTGGGATGACTATACCCTCGGCCTCGCTTACGAATTCACGGCGATTCCCCCGGAATACGAGGAACAGGCAAAAGCAAATAGGATAGAGCTCCTCGAATCTCTGGCAGAGGTTGATGATACCATAATGGAGAAATATTTGGCCGATGAGGTTCTTGAGCCGGAAGATCTCTTGCCGGTAATTCGTCAGGCCACTCTAAAGCTGCAAATGGTTCCAGTCCTTTGCGGCAGTGCCCTCAAAAACAAGGGTATCCAGCTGCTGTTGGATGCGATTATTGATTTCCTTCCTAGCCCCTTGGATGTTCCAGCGGTGGTGGGAATTCACCCTGAGACCGGAGAAAAAGAAACCCGCGCCAGCAGTGACAAGGAACCTTTTGCCGGACTTGCCTTCAAAATTCAAATGGATCAAGGACGGAAACTCACCTATGTAAGAATATATTCAGGCACCGTTTCTGCGGGAGCCGAAGTTTACAATGTCAACCGCAAGCAGAAAGAGAAGGTCGCCCGGATTTTTCAGATGCATGCAAATAAGAGGGAAAGACGATCTAAGGTTGGCGCTGGTGAAATAGTAGCCATGGTTGGTCTAAAGTCAACCACCACTGGGGATACCATTTGCGCGCTAGATCGTCCTATTTTGCTTGAACATATCGAGTTCTATGAACCCGTCATTTCCATTGCCATGGAACCTCGCACTCGCGCCGATGAGGATAAGACTCTCCAGTCCCTGGAGAAATTGGCTGAAGAAGACCCAACCTTCCATTTTCGCCAAGATCCAGACACCGGCCAGACCATTATCTCAGGAATGGGTGAACTCCACCTGGATATCCTGGTTAACAGGCTGCTCCGAGAATACGCCGTCCAGGTTAATGTGGGAAAGCCTCAGGTGGTCTATCGAGAGACCATCACCAAAGCTGCTGAGGCCCAATCCAGTTTTGACCGAGAGATCGCCGGGGTCCTTCACTACGCCCAAGTTGAACTACATTTGGAGCCAAGACCCAGGGGCAAGGGCAACCGCTTCCGCGACCTGGTTAGGAATGGCTCCTTAGCGAAATCCTTAATCCCGCCAGTGGAGGAAGGGGTAATGGAATCCTTGGAAAGTGGGGTAATCGCAGGATATCCAGTAGTGGATGTAGATGTGGCAGTAATTGGAGGGATTTACAAAGAACAGGCCGCCAGTGAACTCGCCTTCAAGGTGGCTGCATCAACCGCCGTCCAAGAAGGTTGCAGAAAGGCGCAACCTCAGCTACTTGAGCCCATAATGTCGGTTGAAATTATTGTTCCAGAAGAATTCACGGGTGAAGTCATTAATGACCTCAATATAAGGAAAGGCAAGATTGAAGGAGTCCACACCAGACGCTCAGTGAAAATAATCCATGCCACCGTGGCCCTTTCTCAGATGTTTGGCTACTCCACTGCGCTGCGCTCAGCCAGTCAGGGGCGCGCCACTTTCACCATGCAATTTTCCCACTTCGACTCTCTGGTAGAGAAGAAGGAACTTTTTTTCTGATTTCACCTTGTGTCAACGGTTTTTACCATTCTCTCGCCGTTCTTCTTTAATCTCCCCCTTTACCTCTTGCAGTTCTTTTTCAATAGCCTCTTTGCGGTTGGGGCTATCAGCATAACGCAAAGCTTCCATGAAATGAAACTGTGCATTCTTTAAAGATCCCTCTCGGCGGTAATGAATCCCGAACTGATAGTGCGCTTCCGCCAGTTGATTCAACCTACCGTAGGCCAAGCCCAGGTAGTAATGGATGGAGGGCAACCTATCACTAACCCTTGCTGCCCTTGCCAGATTTTTGCTCGCTTCGGCCACATTACCCTGCTCCAATTGGGTGCGGCCCAAGACATATAGGGCCATGGCTTGATCCGGTTCCAGAATGAGCGCCGAAGACACCACGGAATTAGCTTTATCAAATTCACCCATCTGAAAATAGGTATCTCCTAGCTCCACCAAGATAGGAACTAGATCCGGACGAAGATTGATGGCCATTTTAAAGGACTCAACAGCTTCAGGCATCATCCTTTGCCTTCTTTGTAGCAGACCCGTCCCATAGTAGGCCATGGCCTTAGTTTCAGGTCTCTCAAGCCAGTCACGAAACTTGGCTGAGGCCTCCGCAGGGCTTTCGTAACCACCATAAAGTTTAGTCTGCATCAACAGGAAGGCATCAAGGTGAGCAACATCTTTGTCGGCTTTGGAAGACTTGGGCCGTGTCTCCACTACTGAGGCCAGGTAAGCGACACGTTCGGGCACTCCCGGGTGGGTGGTGAGATAGGTAGGTATATGGCCGCCAGCTTTCCAACTGTCCTGGCCCATTTTTTTCATGATAGTTACAAAATCCTCACCGTGATAGTCAGCTGCTTCCAGATAGCGAAGCCCCTTGCGGTCCGCTTCCTCTTCATCCTGGCGACTGTAATTCAGCATTGCCGAGGTGGCGCCCGCCTGACTACCAGCAATAACCGCCGCTCCGGCCTCGCCGCCCAGGAGTATCCCGGCCAGAAGGCCACCGAGAGTTGCGATGTTCAGTTTTTGCGCCCTGGCTACACGCTGGGCAATATGCCGGGACTGGACGTGGGCGATCTCGTGACCCAGGATCGCCGCCATTTCTCCTTCGTCGTCCATAATCTCTATGAGGCCGCGGTTGATAAAAACGTGCCCTGCCGGCGCCGCGAAGGCGTTGAGGGCGCTACTGTCCACCACATAAAAATGATAAGGGAAGGTGTGAACCTCTAGGTGATCCACTATGGTCTGCCCCACCCTGCTTACATAACTGACCACCTCCGGGTCCTCAACCAACCTGAGCTGCTGCAAGACTGCATGGAGAAACTTCTCTCCAAGCTTCTTTTCATCCTCAATCGAGAAGTCAGCTCTTGCCTCACCAGGTAACCACCCCATGAAAAGCACGAATATCATTATAAAAACCAGTATCTTCCATCGATTTCTTGCTAGCATAGTATAATCTCGTCTTTAGTTATCTCTGCCGAATTTCTTTACCGGCAATTTTATTGTAGTCCCTTACCCCCACATGGGGGATCTTGGTTTGAGCCATAAGACTTTTAGCAGAAGGCAAGGAGCCAGCGAGCAGCTGATACTTTCATTGTTCTGAGGCCCCTATCTGTGATAACTCTAGCTGGCGGGCCTCCCACCAAAGTCCCTCAAGATCATAAAATGCCCTCATGGGATGGTAAAAAATATGGACTATAACGTCATTGAGATCGAGGAGCACCCAATGACCTTCCATAAGACCCTCCACCCCCATGGGCTTGATCCTGCGCTCACGCAGGGCTGCTTCAATGTGTTCGGCAAGAGCTTGGACGTGACGAGTGGAACGGCCGGAACAGATGACAAAGTAATCCGTATAACCTACAACTTCACCTACTTCACAGATCAAAGGTCTCTCCGCTTTGTGGGCAGCCGCCACCTCAGCGCACAACACCGCTTTTTCTAACCCGCCGATCTCCTCGACTTTCTTTGAAGTTTGCCGCTTCATAAGATATGATTATTTATTCTAACCCACCTAAACAAGAGATGTAAGATATGCGATATGGGAGGTGAAATCTGACACTTTTTGGGAACTTAGTATCACATATCTCAGATCTCATATTTCAAATCTTACTCAAATCTATTTCGGATTTCTTTCCCACTGGGCTTTGACGATTTGCGATTTTTTGCTATCTCTGGCATCGGGTTTCTTATTATTACCTATATAGACCTTGCTGGCGAATGTAGTGTTCCACCTTTTCTGGCATCAAGTAGCGCACCGAACGGCTACTGGCCAGAAGATTTCGAATGTTGGAAGAAGAGATAGCCAATAGAGTTATCTCCCTATAATAGACTACGTACTGATTCTGATGGACATACCCCTGAATCTGAGAGTCAAAAAAATAACTATCCCCAACCTGAGTCTTGAGCATTGTATCAATGGACTCAGGGGCAAATCCCGGCCTGGCCACGACAACAAAGTGGCAGAGGTTGAAAAGCTCACGGTAATCCTTCCAGGTAGGCAGTTCCAAAAATGCATCTAAGCCCAGGACAAAGTGAAGCTCCTCATCTCCGCCATATTGCCTTGCCAGTTGCGTCAGTGTTTCCACTGAGTATGATTTACCTGGACGCTGATGCTCCAGGTCAGACAGGACGAAGAAGGGGTTCCCGTTAACAGCTAGTTCCAACATTCGCCAGCGATGAGCAAAAGAAACCAGACCTACCGAACTCTTGTGAGGTGGGTTTGCCGCAGGCATGAAAATTACCTGCCTTAACTTCAGAGATTCCGCCACTTCCTCAGCCGCTCGCAAGTGCCCAAGATGAACCGGATTAAAGGTTCCTCCCATAATTCCGATACCCAAGGTGCTATCCCCCGTTTATCAAGCAGGCAGCAAGCAGCGGCCAGCTGGCAGTATTTTATTCCTACGCCTGTTTACTCAAATCCGCACGGATGAGGGCTGTGATATTCCTGAAGCGGCGTATGCTTCCAGCCTTTGCCTCTTAGAAGAGACAACTTTCCCAAGTAGAACCGCAAAGGCTGGCGCATCCGCAGCTCGGGCTGCCCTCACCTCTGCTCCGAAGGACCTCCGCCCTGCAAGGTCAGCAGACCGAGCGTAAGCGGAGAGAATGGCTCAGCCCTCAAACCTCGTCTATCTCGATTTTTTCACTTAAAACAAAATTGTCTCGGTGAATGACTTCGTCTGAGTGCTTGTATCCCAGAATCTCCTCTATGCGATGGCTGCGCACACCCATTATTTTTTCTATTTCGTCTGCCCCATAGTTCACCAGACCAATTCCGATAACCTCATCCTCATTGCTCAAGCAGCGCACTGGAGCTCCCACTTCAAATTTCCCTCTCACCGCCACGATACCGGTTGACAAAAGGCTCTTGCCTCGCAACCTTAACGCTTTTGCCGCCCCCGCATCCAGAATCACTTCCCCTTGCGGTTTTAGGGTATGGGCAATCCACTGCTTTTTGCTAGGAAGACGCCGTTCGGCCGGTAAAAAGAGAGTGCCCACCTCTTCGCCATCAAAAATTTGCTTAAGAATATATCGACTTCTACCATTGCCAATTATCATCGGCACCCCAGCAGCGGTAACTTTTTTGGCTGCCATTAGCTTGCTGAGCATACCACCAGTGCCGAGCACTCCCGGGCGATCTCCAGCAAAACTCTCAACCTCCCTGTCGATACGATGTACAATGGGGATTATTTTTGCCTCCCGGTTTTCCCGCGGATCTGAGTCATAGAGACCGTCCATGTCTGTCAAAGCCACTAATAAGTCGGCCTCGATTAGTTGGGCCATAAGGGCTGAGAGGTTATCATTGTCTCCAAACTTGATTTCATCCACCACCACCGTGTCATTTTCGTTGACCACAGGAATGATCCCCCACTCCAAAAGAGTCTGGAGGGTGTGGCGGGCATTCAAGTAGCGCCGACGATTGGTCAGATCATCACTGGTGAGAAGAATCTGGGCAACTTTTAGATCGTAATGGCTGAAGGCCTCTTCGTATGCTTGAATTAGGCTGCCCTGACCCACAGCAGCAGCAGCTTGCTTTTGCGGGATAGTCTTCGGCATTCCCCTCAAACCTACTTTGCGAATACCGGAAGCGATTGCCCCCGAAGAAACAATCACTACTTGCCGACCCTGTTCCCGCAACATGGAAACCTCGTCGCAAAGCCGGTTGATAATTCCCAGATCAAGGCCTCTCCTACCTGCAAGCACAGAGCTGCCAACCTTGATGACAATCCTCTGGGCAGAACCTGCCACCCTTTTGCGCTCAGGAGAAATCATCAGCTTGTATCCGCCTCGGTAGAGCTAAGGTCGAAGATAAAACCACTGAGATTATGAGATCCACCCGAATTTAATTCTATCACGATTGATCCTCAGAGCTCTCAGTATCTTCGCTAGTGACAGACACTTTTTCTCTTTTCTCCTGGCGTAATCTGACAAGATGCTCTGCCGCTGCCCAGATCAATCCTTGGGTTCCCTCACCGGTCACCGCGGAAATTGCATGTACTGGGACCCCAAGTCCATGGAATGCTTCTCGCAGTTCCTCCAGAGGTCCCCGCTCCAGGAGCAAGTCTATCTTGTTCAGGGCCACTATCTGAGGCTTGTCAAAAAGTGCAGAGCTGAAGTGACCCAGTTCGTCATTCACTTTGCGGTAGTCATCTAATGCGCTCGCAACCCCGTGGTCACAGGTAGATACATCCACAAGGTGTATTAGCACAAGGGTTCGTTCAATATGCCGCAGAAACTTGATTCCCAGGCCAACCCCACGGTGAGCACCTTCGATAAGACCTGGGATATCAGCAACCACCATGGATTCACCCAGATCTAGTCGCACAACTCCCAAATTTGGGGTGAGGGTGGTAAAAGGATAATCTGCAATTTTTGGGCGCGCCGAGGATATACGAGAAATGAGAGTGGATTTGCCGGCATTGGGAAGACCTATTAGACCCACATCGGCCAGGAGCTTCAGTTCCAGCTTAATGTTTCGCTCCTCACCTTTTTTGCCGGGTTGGGCAATACGGGGGGCCTGGCGAGTCGAAGTGGCAAAGTGCATATTGCCCTTGCCGCCCTGACCGCCTCTGGCAACTATCACAAATTCGTCTTCTTGGGTTAGGTCCCCTAAGAGCTCTCCAGTGGCACCATCCCTCACTTCAGTGCCCACTGGCACCTCGAGAATTATGGGGTCACCATTTCTGCCAGTCTGCTGCTTGCCGCGGCCGTGACTACCTCGGGCCGCTTTGAAGTGACGTTGGAAATGAAAATCGAGGAGGGTTTGCTTGGCACTTGTGGCTTTAATGACTACATCACCGCCCTTGCCCCCATCTCCACCGTCCGGACCGCCTTTGGGCACGTATTTTTCCCGACGAAAACTCACACAACCACTGCCGCCGTCACCGGCCCGGACGTGGATTCTGACCTCGTCAACAAAACGCATGGTTAGCGGTGATGGGTTACCATAGAAGTATTGTTCGTCCTGGAGTTCAAGAAAATCTATCAATTAGTGGCCATCCGGCAAATCCGGCTGGACACTAGCTCAGGGAATAAACGCTTACCTTTTGTCGACTTTTGCCCTTCCTTTCAAAACGTACAACCCCGTCGATCTTGGCAAAAAGAGTGTAATCTTTACCCATCCCCACGTTTTGTCCAGGATGAAACTTCGTGCCCACCTGACGCACCAGAATATTCCCGGCCCGGACAGATTGGCCTCCAAAACGCTTGACGCCTCGGCGTTGGGAAGCACTGTCCCTGCCGTTTCGTGAGCTTCCTCCAGCCTTTTTGTGTGCCATGGACAGTTACCTCATTAGATAGAGCAGAAAAATTTTAGGCTTCTATGTTCTCTATAGCCAGTTCAGTGAACCACTGCCTATGTCCCTGCTTCCGGCGATAGCGCTTGCGACGTTTGTATTTAAATACCACTATTTTTCGCCGGCGCCCGTGACCCGTGACCCGAGCCGTCACTTTAGCTTGGGCCAGGTCGGCCGGTTCTACTTGAATATTCTTGCCGTCGCTCAGCAGCAAGACATCGTCCAAGGTTATCTTATCGCCCACTTGGGCGTCTAATTTCTCCACCCGCAGCACGTCACCGGCACTTACCTTGTACTGCTTACCTCCTGATTTCACCACTGCGTACATTAATTAATCCTCCAGAAAGACAAATGAGTAAGATAGACTAATCCACCTCCTTTGTCAAGCAATTCGTGCAGGAAAGGAATTGGAGTAATGGAGTCATGGAATTATGATAAATCTGAGGCCAAACTCCTCTCATTTTTTTCAATACTCCAATACTCCATTGCTCCAAGACTCCAGAAGAGACCCAAAGAATATCCGACGGTACAGTATAGGCACAGTCCAGTTAAACTAAGAAATTGCGTAGATATCATATTGCTCTAGATGAAGGCTCTGGTCTGCTTGCACCGTAATCCGCGCCTGGAGATTCTTTTCCAACTCCTCTAGCCGATGGCGCTCCTCGTCGTAAAGGAGATGCACAACTTCAGGGTGTGCGGTCACCATGACACTTCGCCCGAAAAGTGTCTCGTGATCTCGCTCTATCTCGTGAAATATCTCATAACACATGGTGGTCGTGGATTTAAGGTAGCCCTCGCCATCGCAATAAAAGCAAGGTTCCCTCAATACTCGGGTTATACTCTCCTTAGTCCGTTTCCGGGTCATCTCGATCAAACCAAGTTCTGACATTTTCAGGATATTGGTTTTGCTTTTGTCCTTTTTTAGGGCGTCTTTGAGAGCGTTGAATACCTTCTCCCTATTGGCCTCCTTTTCCATGTCTATGAAATCGATAATAATGATCCCGCCAAGATTGCGCAGGCGCAACTGGTAGGCAATCTCTTTGACCGCCTCGAGATTGGTCTTAAGGATGGTCTCTTCCAGATTTCGTTTCCCTACGTAACGGCCTGTATTGACATCAATGGCAGTGAGTGCCTCTGTCATTTCTATTACGATGTAGCCCCCGGATTTTAGCCACACTTTCTTACCCAGAGCTCGTTGGAGTTCCAATTCAATTCCGTAGGCATCACAGATGGGTTCGGAGCCCTCATAAAGTTTTACATCGGCTGCCAAACTCGGCATGAAAGTCTCAACAAACTTCACTATCTTTTCGTACTCTTCTTGGGAATCAACGATTAGCTTGTCCACTTCTTGGGTAAACAGATCCCGCACTGCCCTGAGAATGATATCCGGCTCTTGATACAAACGGCTCGGCACTTGACCATGTTCGTTGTTTTTCTGAATCGTTTGCCATAGCCTTAGCATAAAATCCATTTCTGCCTTTATCTTGTCATTCTCCACCCCCTCAGCTGCGGTACGGGCGATGAAACCGTACTTTGGAGGTTTTATCTGTAGCAGGAGTTCACGTAACCGGGTCCGTTCACTTTCATCTTCAATTCGCCTTGAGATTCCTACATGATCCATTGTTGGCATGAGCACAAGATGGCGTCCCGGGATGGAGATATGTGAAGTAATCCGTGCCCCCTTGCTACCCAATGGTTCTTTTGCCACCTGAACCAGGACTTCCTGTCCCTCCTGTAGCCGATCTTCTATATGCATCTCCATGGGCCAAATTCCTTCGGCTCCCTCCCGATGTACTTCAGACTCTTCCTGATTCTCCTCGTTGCCGGCCATCATCTTTTCTAGATCTTCAATGTTGTCGTACACGTCGCTCACATACAGAAATGCTGCCTTATCTAAACCGATATCCACGAAAGCTGCCTGCATTCCAGGCAGAACCCGTACGACTCTCCCTTTATAGATATTGCCGGCAATGCTGCGCTCGCCCGACCGTTCTATGTAAAGCTCAGAGACCGTGCCATTTTCTATGAGTGCAACCCGCGTCTCATAATGCGTAACATTGATGATCAACTCAGTGGACACAGTGTTATCCTTCCATAGCAATCTTCACAATGCGAGCGTCCAATATATCTTCTTTGGACAGATCAAATATGTGCATCAATAAGTCCCGGACTCGTATATTATCATTTCGGCCTTGAGTGAAAGTGAATCGAATACTGCATGAGTCCAAAGACTCGAGACTGAGGAGTCGTTCTGACAAATGGATGACAGTCTCGCCTCGTTTGGATCTCTGCCTCAGGGGATCCAGGGAATGACTCTGGAACCGTTTGAATCCCTCTAGGGGCCAAACACCACTCTTTAGCCTAGCTTCGTATGTAACCACTCTAGGAGACATTTGTCTAGTATCTTTATCTTCCGCGGCTACATCCACTATTGCCAAGCCGGACGGCAGCTTTGAATTCAACCGTCTGCCAACTTCTGAAGGAAGCAGGGGCTGGTGCAATAGCAATCTCATCTCCTCTGCTTGACTCTCAAGGCCGAGTGGCAGTGCATTCCCGAAGGATACTTTAGGCGATGGGTGGTATCCTTGGGTGTAGACCAGTGGCAGCTTAGCTCGCCGCATCGCCCGCTGGAAGGCTGTTGCCATCTCTAGATGACTCAGGAAGCGTCCACTTCCAGACTTTGAAAATATTAGCCGGTAGCCATAGCTCTCGTCCTTGTTCTCTTCAGGATTTACGCTCCCGCCTTGTTCTGGCACCTCCTGGAGGTGTAGCTCCATCCGGACTGTTTTGTGATCACAGACGCCACAATCATTGCAGCCCTGAGTCCTGCAATCGGAGGTGAATTCTTCCCTTAGAGCTCGCTCATATTCCTCCCAAAGGTAGGCCTTACTTACACCGCAATCCAGATGCGACCAGGGAAGAATCTCAGCAAAATCTCTCGGCCTTTGCCCGCAGGTCAAGGGATCAATTCCCGCCGCCGCAAAGGCCTGCTTCCAAAGGTCAACCCGCAACTGGTCACTCCAGCCGTCGAAGCGGCAACCTAACTCCTGGGCCTTTAGGATTACCTCTGCCAATCGCCGGTCACCCCTAGAGAAAACTCCCTCCAGGACACTCTGCCAAGGTTTGTGCCACTTAAAATGCAATCCTTTTTTTCGCAAATTTTGTTTGAAAAAAGCGAGATTCTCTTCAATCTCCTGTAGGCTCAGCTGCGCTTCCCATTGAAAGGGAGTGTGAGGCTTCGGGACAAAGGTGGAGACACTGACATGCAATCTGCGGGGCGGTCTTTGCCTTGCCGCCTCTTGCCAAACTTTCATGGTAAGATCTATTAATGCCCAACGGTCTTGCGATCTTTCCGTGGGC
>JAJDNT010000235.1 GCA_022340515.1 Deltaproteobacteria bacterium | reverse complement strand
TCCTATTGGTTGCGATATTCTTGCTAAATTTTCTCAGCAGGGTAATCTTGGCCCCCTTACTGCCGACCATTAAAAGTGACTTAGCTGTTGGTCATGGAGAGGCAGGTTCCTTCTTTCTCTTTATGTCAATGGGATATTTCGTCTCTTTACTTGGTTCGGGATTCGTAGCCTCGCGCCTAATGCACTACCGAACAATAACCCTCTCTGCCTCCGCCATCGGCTTGGCCCTGCTAACCATCTCCTTCAGTGACAGCCAAGGGGCGGTGCTGGCGGGTTTGGTTCTTCTGGGCTTGGCAGCCGGGCTTTATCTGCCCTCTGGCATTTCCACTTTGACCTCTTTGGTTGGCCCTAACCAGTGGGGGAAGGCATTAGCCATTCACGAATTGGCTCCCAACCTCGGTTTCGTTTTGGCACCACTAATATCAGAGGCATTGCTGAAATGGTTTTCCTGGCGAGGAATACTTGGAGTGATGGGCACCGCCTCTATCGCTGCAGGCTTGGCTTTCGCCCGCTTTGGTAAGGGCGGCAGGTTTCCCGGCGCAACTCCAAGCATAGCCTCTCTGCAAAACATCCTGGCGCAGCCAGCTTTTTGGATCATCACCATCCTCTTTAGCCTCGGGATCACAGGCAGCTTGGGTGTTTACGCCATGCTACCCCTTTATCTCGTAGCCGAGCGTGGCATAACTCAATACTCGGCTAACATATTGGTGGCCATATCACGGATCTCAGGCCCAGTTATGGCATTAATAGCAGGTTGGGCTACTGACCGTTTTGGGGCGAAAAGAATCATGGCTGCTGTATTTCTTCTCACCGGCACCACGACCCTACTCCTCGGGTTAGTAAAAGGTTCTTGGCTCGTTATCATTGTATTTTTGCAACCAATGTTGGCTGTTTGTTTTTTCCCCGCAGGTTTTGCCGCCCTCTCTTGTATAGGACCTTCGAGCGCTCGCAACGTTGCGGTTTCTTTGACGATTCCCCTTGCCTTCCTCATCGGGGGGGGTGGCATTCCCACGGGGATTGGGATAATGGGTGACTTTGCCCATTTTGCTCTTGGTTTTGGGTTAGTTGGGGGGCTTATACTGGTAGGATTCATCTTATCCCTAACCTTAAAGTTGCCCAAAGAAGATGAATGTCCAGCCGCTTTCCTTTAAGACTATTTCCTCAATCTTATATAATAGATAAAATTTGTGATTGCCTAGAAATTCGCAATATTAGCCGCGCGCAAGGGCAATTCTCTCCTTGGGCTGCCCCCATATTTTCATCGGAAGGTTAAGGCTGGCATGATGTTTGTATGTCAATTTTACTGTCTGATCCTAGTCTAGTGAAATCCAGTACTCGTAATAAGATCTTAAGAGGGATTAACTGAAGTGATAGGCTATTCAATATACATAGTGGATGACGACGCTGATATGAGAGAAGTTTTGAGCCTTGCCCTTGAGGGAAAATATCAGTCTAGAACCTTCTCAACAGCGGGAAGTGCACTGGAAGCAATTAAAGATGACCCCCCGGATCTCGTTCTCTTAGACATCGGGCTGCCCGACATGAGCGGGGTTGATGCTTTAAGGCAGATTAAGAAACTCAGCCCAGATGTCTTGGTTGTAATGGTAACCGCCTCTACTGATATCAACACTGCCATATCCACCATGAAGCTTGGCGCCTCCGATTACATGATGAAGCCTATCAATGTAGACGCTCTGGACGTGAGTGTTCGAAACGTGCTTGATAAGATTAGGCTCAGGAAAGAAGTTCAGGTCCTTCAGGAAAACTATCTAAAGGAAAACATCCCCTGTTTCGTGGGGGAAAGTAACGCCATCCAAGATGTGATGCAATTTGTTGATAAGGTTGCTAAAGCCGTCGACACCCCGGTGCTTATACTCGGTGAAACTGGTACCGGTAAGGAACTGATAGCAAGTGCGATCCATTACAAGAGTCCGAATTTCAACGGGCCTTTTCTCACTTTGAACTGCTCAGCCATACCCAGAGATCTGATTGAGAGCGAGTTGTTTGGTTACGAAAAGGGAGCTTTCACCGGTGCAAAGGCAGCAGGTAAAAAGGGGCTGGTGGAACAGGCCGCAGACGGAACCCTTTTTCTCGACGAGGTGGGTGACCTGAGCCTCGAGGCCCAGGCGAAACTCCTCCGCTTCCTCGAAGAGGGCGAGTATTACCGCGTCGGGGGAACAAAGAAGCTCCGGATCCATACCAGGGTTGTTTCGGCCACTAACAAGGATCTGGATACCATGATAGAAAAAGAATTCTTTCGGCGTGATTTGTACTACCGTCTTGCAGTAATTAAGGTAGAGGTTCCCGCTCTAAACAAACGCAGTGATGATATTGTGCCTATTGCCAGGCACTTTCTGGCAGAATTTAGCAACAAACACGGTAAGTCCTTTTCCGGTTTCTCTCCTGAGACCGAAAGTTATTTAAAAAACCACAATTGGCAGGGGAACATTCGCGAGCTCAGAAATCTCGTGGAGAGAGGTATACTCGTTGGTCAGGGACCTGAATTATCCCCCCATGATCTTGGTCTCGAAGGTATTTCTGGACCCTTGGTCCCATCGAGCTCTGAAAACGAGGACGGAATTCCGGCGCTGCCCGATGAAGGACTCGATCTTCAGGCCCTGGAGGAGCACTACATTAGAGAGGCTTTGCAAAAGGCCGAAGGCAATGAAACAAAGGCAGCAAAGCTGCTGAGAATGAGCTACTACTCCTTTCGTTATCGAAGAAAAAAACTCAAAGAGAAATAAGCTTAGTTTTTTCGCATCTTCTACCCTTTCCATTTTTCCCATTTTCCTCATCAATCCGCCCGGAGAACGCAAAGCGTTTGGTAACCGGTAAACAGCAAACGGTGAACGGTAAGTCTTTGAAATCGTTGGAACCGTTGAAGCCGTTGAAACCTTAAAGATTCAGGTAGACAGGAGATTGGAGCCAAGAGCCGGAATTCATTAGAAAGACAATCGAAATGTGCTTCAACTGAGCTACTAGCTCCTCGAACCGCAGAATATCGAATCCGCCTCAGGCGGAAATATCGAAGTGATCACTTCGTCATTCTGCGGTTTCTTGTTCTGCTGTTCGATATTCAGGACTTTAACCATCTGTCGTCTGTCCTCTGTCCTCTGTCCTCTGACCTCTGACCTCTTATCCCGTCTCGCTCGTCTCGCCCGACCTCCCCTCACGCACTTCTCGCCTTATACCTTATGCCCCATGCCTTGCCAGTCCGCAATCTCGTTGCTGGCTAACTAGCAAATAACGACTTGGCCATTTGACCATTTTTTGCGATTTAGCTAGAGAGGTAAAAATATTTTTTGCATCTTATCATATTGTTATAATTGGTTTTTTTCATTTATTTTCCTTTTGGCATTGCTTCTGCAAATTAGTGAGACCAAAAGAAAGCAGATAGCATTTGAGGGGGAGGGAAGAGATGAAAGCAATGATGAGAATGATAAAGAGACTAATAACAGGCTGCGTGATTATTTCATTTGTTGTTGGTTGGCCCCTGGCCTCCATGGCCACAGAAGTAGACAACATTAAGATTATCGATTTTGGCCTTTACAAAACCACATTTGCCGGGCGGCAGGACGCGCCCGACACCGTGCGCGGCGAGATCCAGATTGTTGGCCAACGAGAACTGTTAAAACGCACTAAAATGATTCCGGCCAGTGGCGGCACCGAATTTGGCTTTCGCTACGTGGTAAATGGCCAAGAAAAAGGTGGTCAGGTGGATCTCCTGGTTAGGGTTTCCCATTCTGAATTGCAGGGCAGTGAGGAATGGGTAGCTGCAAGGCAAATCGGTACTCCATCATTTGAAGGCTGGAAGTTTGATGATGACTCCCAAATGGTTCCTGGAAAGTTGACCATTCAAGTATTTCACCAGGGAACAAAATTGGCCGAAAAGAGCTTCACCGTGTATTAGGCTAAAAGGAGGAAGTTAGCCCTAAAAAAATTTTAGACGGAATATCCTTTTATTTACGTCCGGCTGCAACAACTCCAACCCTGGCTAGCCATCCGCCCCGATTTTGCCGGCAAGGAGTTGTTAACAAAATTATCTCTGCCTCCCCTAGCTTGGTTGGATCTAGATCTGACCAGGCTAGTGGGAGGCGCCTCCCCCCCATTGCCTAGCTATCAGCCTTCAGCCATCAGCTGTCAGCTTCATAAGTACTCTACATTGTGGGAAAAATTCGTCTCCCTTTTTTGTCTTTTTCCAATTCGCCATTCGCAATTCGCAATTCGCAATTCGAAATTACCTGCCTATTCTCCATGCTTCATGCCCCACCCTATGTGCCCACTTCAATCTACAATCTCAAATCTAAAATCCTCCCTGTTGGCACGCTTCTTGATACTGCTATTGGGCGAATCGGGCGCGGATGGCTGGAATCCTTCCAGTAAACAGACTCTTTGACTTTTGTTCATTTACCTATACCAACAAAGGTTTACGAGTCTGCACATTAGAAAATTTCTAAGGGTTCACCATCCACAATTAGTATTTAAAACGATATTTTTACTGCCGTACAATGTCAATAAGTATAAAAAAATTTACAGGAACATTGGGGGGAGCAAAATCATGCTAAACACCTATCGAGTTATTTCATTGAGCCTGGTGACCGCACTTTTTTTTGCAGCGCCTCTACTTTGTGTTCACCCCATTTCTTCCCAGATCAAGAAAGCAGAGCGCCGGCAGCAAAATAGGCTCAAAGTGGTTTCGCAAAGAGCTATCTATAACCCTCAGATCAAAGTAAGGAGTGTCTCAGCGGCCTGGGCTAGGTCTATCCACAGAACTGGACATCAAAATTTTCCCGGGGAAGATCCTCTGGCCACCCTCAGCCGAGAGGACGGATTGTATGAGGATTACCGAGGTGATTGGGATGCTGCTGGAGAAGATGGAACCATCGTTAACAATGATACGGTCTCTCATTCGGATCTTTAAATTAATAATGGTAAGTACTCAGAACAAAGTTTCTCAAACTGGATGGTGGCAGCACTTAGACATAAAGGAACTAGTCATGTGTTGGAGAAAAAATTTTAGAAATAGTCATCTTTCCGATCATCATGGCTTCAGTGTAATCGAGCTTATAGTGGTCGTGG
>JAJDNT010000230.1 GCA_022340515.1 Deltaproteobacteria bacterium | reverse complement strand
AAAAAATTTGTACTTATCTCTTTATATTTCTGTACTAGCGCAGGTTCTATAATTCTGGTTATCAACTGTCTCAGCCTGGAACAATCAGGCGAAGTTGTTTTTACCTATGTCCCTTCCCCAACAAAATCAGGGCCTGCAAGTCTCGTGCCTCTAGTTAAGCTGTAAATTTTAACCACTTGCTAAGGCTGGTAACAACCATTCCTCAGGGTTCAAGGCCTTGCTAAGGTGACGGACCTCGAAATAGACTCTGCCGCCCTGTCGCTCTAGGGGAGAATAACCTGCATAGCCTATTGTTTCACCCGATTCAACTATTTCCCCAGCCTCTTTTAGAACCTCCGCCAAATGTGCAGTCAAAGTATAATATTTCTCACCGTGATCAATTATCATTACTTTACCATAGCCTTTGACCCACTCGGAATAAAGAACTTGCCCCCCATAGACCGCAACCACTGGTGACAGGGGTTCAGTGGCGATCTCGATGCCGTTGCTCCGAATCTTAGTACCAAATTTCTTGTGTTTTTTCGGACCGAAGCGAGATATGATTTTGCCCGGAACCGGGTATGGCAAAGCACCCTTGTTATTGGCAAAGCTCCCTTTGAGCTGCTTTACTCCTATCCCGCTATTGTCAGTTTTTTTCTGTAACTCCTCTATTTTATCTTTGAGTTCCCGGGATACAGCTGCTAACTCTGTGACATAACTTTGGTACATCTCTTCCTGGTTGTGAATATTCTGCAATAGGGCCACCTGCTCCCCTTTGACTTTCTCGATCTTCTCCTTCTCTCTACTAATCCTTGCCACCACCTTGCTGAGTTGAGCTTCCCCAGAAGCAAGCGCCTCGGCAACCCGCGCTTCTTTTTCTTGCCTTTCTATGAAGCTCATGATGAGCTCACTGTCCTCCTGGGCAATGGCACGGAGATAAACCCACTGATGTTGAAGCCCACTCACATCGCGGGATGAAATCAGCAAATTTACATAGGCTTGCCGTCCAAATTTATAAAGCGCTGCAAGTCTTTCTGCCAGGAGTGTCCGGAGACCTGCCAATTCATTGTCCAACTCTTTGAGTTCCTTACGTTTTTGGGTGATCTGCTTGCGCAAACTAGCCCGCTCTCTTCTTCTTTTTTCCTGCTCTTCGCGGAACTTTTGAAGCTGCAGTTCCATATGATCCAACCGGTCAAGGAGCAAACGCTCTTGCTGGCGCATATCCTTAATCTGCGCCTGACTCCTTTTGATCTCTTGCTGCACCTCGCCGATTTTCTCTTTGTGGACCTCAATATTGCCCTTTTTCTGGCCACTATCCTCCGCCCACGCCTTGACAATGGACAGGCATAGTAACAAGCTCAACACGACTGCAAAAACTCGATTCATGGGCGTAAAAATCTCCGAAGAGACACCGTACTCCCTAGGACTCCTAAGGCCAGACCAAGACCGAGAAAACCTCCAATTAATTGGACCGGAGGTAATGAGCCAGGCAGCACGGCAAGCCTTAGAGGCAAATCCAGGTTTGATAACAAAAAGAGCATGAGCAATGACAAACCACCAGCGGCCAGGAGTGCCCCTCCAAAACCGTGGATGAGCCCTTCTATAAGAAATGGCGCCTTAACAAAGAAATCTGTGGCCCCCACCAACCTCATAATTTCCAACTCTTCCTGTCTGGAGTAAACCGTAAGTTTGATGGTGTTGGATACTACAAATGTAGTGGCAAAAAGAAGAAGTCCCCCAACGGTAATTCCTACTAGTTTTATTACATCAACAAAGACCCTCAATTTAGCCACCCATTTTTTTCCGTACTGGACTTCGGCCACCCCGGGCAATCTTTCCAAACGGGCTGAAAGCTCTTCAATTTTGCCTGACCTACCAAACTGAGGCTTTAATTTTACCTCAAAAGAGGCTGGAAGGGGATTCTCATTGAGCCCTTTCAATATGCCGGCATATTCCTTGAGCTGAGTACGAAAATGAGCTAAAGCCTGTTCCTTGCTCATGTAAGTTATTTCTTCTATCTCGGTCCAATCGGCAATTTTACTGCGGAGTACTTCGGCCTTGTCAGGAGGATATTCTTCATTTAGATATGCGGTAATTTGCAGGTCGTCACCGAGATGACTCACAAACTGTTGTACATTCATGTAGATCAAAACAAAGAGGCCAAGAATCAGCATGGAAATGGCAATGGTGCTGAGGGTCACCAGACTCAAGAATGGGTTGCTCCAGATGTTTTCCAGGGCCTTTCTAAAAAAATAGCCCAGTAGACTCACTCGCATCTTGTCTACAAAACCCTCCGGGAACTAATTTCCAGAGCAGAGCGTTGAGCCAAAATCTCCCTGGCGGGGCCGGCGGCCACGAGTCGTCCCTCTCGCAAAATACCCACCTTGGCGTCTGGAACCTTACCAATTAGCTCCCTGTTGTGGGTAGCCAAGACCACCGTGGTGCCCCTCCTGTTTATTTCCCTGAACAATTCCAAAATCTCCAGGGTAATTTCACTGTCAAGATTACCCGTGGGTTCGTCCGCCAAAACCAAGATAGGATTGGAAACCACCGCCCGAGCTATGGCAACCCGCTGCTGTTCTCCGCCAGATAGCCTGCAGCAAAGATGGTTTTCCTTGCCATCCAGTCCTACGAGACGCAATACCTGACGAACCTTTTTTTCGATGAATGAACGGGATCGACCGGTCACCTCAAGGGAAAGCCCCACATTGGCAAGAACGGTGCGATCCCCCAGTAACTTGAAATCTTGAAAAACGACGCCAATTTTACGCCTGAGGTAAGGGATCCCAGAATGCTTCAAGCGCTGCAGATTTATTCCCTCTAGCAGGAGCTGACCCCGGGTTGCCTCTTCGGCACAGAAGATCAGTTTGAGCAGGGTGGTCTTGCCGGCTCCACTGCGCCCCGTAATAAAAAGAAAATCGCCTTTATTGGCGTGCAAGGTGATATCATACAGGGCGTACTGGTCGCTCCCGTAACTCTTATACACGTGATAGAGTTGAATCATGGGCAGCCGTTCATAGTCAAAACACTACGGTGTGGCCCACACTATCACAGCCACAAAACCCATTCAAGTAATAAAATCGCAGGAATAAGCGGCCTAAGACCTACTGGGACTAATGACCTGGAGGACACCACCATAGATTTACCCGGGCTCCTTCTCCAGACCCATGGCTCTAACAAGGTTAGCTCGTGCCAAAGCAAGAATCACTAGGGCATCAGTGTAGTTTGCCCTTGCCTCTGTTAGCCTGGTCTGAGCATCTAGTACTTCCGTGGCGGTGGCTACTTGTTCCTTGTAACGCTCTTGACTTATGCGAAAATTTTCCTCTGCCGACTCTACTTGTTTTTCTGCCACCCGAATCCCCTTGCCAGCGGCTTGTAGAGTCAGGTAGCCTGTCTTAACCTCAAGCATAATGCGGTCTTTTATTTGTTCCAAAGTATCTTTTGCCTGCCGCAGACGTGCCCTTCTCTGATTGGTAGCATAGCGGGTCTTACCCCATTCGAAAAAAGTCCAGGTGGCGCCCGCCATAATGTCCCAGTTTTCCCGGTCAACATTGTCACTACCGTCAACATTTGGTTCATCACCGCGGCGAAGGTAATTTGCCGACAGAGTTATGTCTGGATAATAATCGCTCTGGGCCAAAGTTATCTCTTTCTCGGCTATGGCTACATTTTTATTCGCCTCTTGGAGTTCAGGGCGCTGCTGGAGGGCAATCTCCCGAGTTGCCTTGTAAGATCTCTGGTAGGGCTCAGTGGAAAGGATATCTTCCACCTCGAAAGATGTATCTATTGGCTTGCGCAGTATGCTATTGAGACGAGCTTTTGCTACCCCAATATCGTTGACAGCCCTGATTAGTTGCAGCTCCGCTTGACCCAAACGAGTTTGAGCATCCAGGACATCAACCTTGGCCCTCAAGCCCACCTTGACAAAATTCTCGGCCACCCTCAACCCTTCTTCCAGTTGCTTCACCGATTGTTCAGCCACCTCGCGAATTCTCACAGCTCGAACTATTTCCAGGTAGGCCTGCTTCACCTGCAAAATGAGGTCTAGCCGGACTCTCTCTAATTGGATTTCGGCCACATCTATTCCCATATTGGCCAATTGATAGGTGGAGAGAGTTTCAAACCCGGTAAAAAGAGGCTGTTGAATTCTGCCGGTAAAGCTATATTGATTTTTGTCCTCGGTTTCAAAAGTAACACCGCCAAATTTTGTTGTAGTTTCGCTCGGACGGCGGTAGCTGTATTCTGTAATAAACTTGGGCAAAAAACCGGTTCTTGCTTCCTTATTCTGCTCTCGGGCGAAGCTGACCTCCTCTTTGGCAAGCTGAACTTCCAGATTTCTCTCTAAGGCCATCTGAATGGTCTCTTCTAGGGTCAGAATTTGTCCTTTCTGTTGAGCAGGTAACTCCTTAGGCAGCAGACAAAAAGTCGAGCAAAGTGCTATAACCCCCAGCCACCTGATTATGTACTGTATCCGGCTCAAATTCTTGCTTTGCCAAACCATCTCTCACCTCGTTTTTGTTTGATTTAGCGCCCAATTGGGATTGCTTCTGCACTGAATCCCTTTCGTTCATAGGGAATCCCCAGCAGTTTGTCAAGCGTAGGTATTGGTTTACTTGAAGTTTGGTTGTGGTTGATTGCCAGGGGGGGGTAGTCTGAGTTGATTCACCAGAGACTGCAGGAGATTTACCAAGAAAATAAAACTGGCTGGCCTCTAACTTGTCCACTCCTTCCTCACCGCCGCATAGGGATTGGTGGGGCCGTGTCCCTTTCCCAGTGAAAGTCCATGAAGAATGGCCTCAGTTATGAAACGCTTTGCCGCCGCCACCGCCTCGACCACCTCAAGTTCCTGCGCCAGATAGGTGGCAATGGCAGAGGCATAGGTACAGCCGGTGCCGTGGACATTCTTAGTCTCAATCCTGGGAGAGCGAAACTCATGAAACTCACGGCCATCAAAAAGCAAATCCACCGCCTCACCCTGAAGGTGGCCTCCCTTCACCAAAACGTACTTTGGGCCCAATGCATGGATTTTCTCTGCCGCAATCCGCATCTCCCTCTCCGTGGCAACTTCCCATCCCGCCAGCGCAGAAGCCTCAGGTAAGTTCGGTGTAACCATAGTAGCCTCAGGGAGCAAAAATTCAGCTAGTGTTTGGCGGGCGTCAGCAGCCAGAAGTGGATCACCACTTTTGGCAACCATTACCGGATCCACTACCAAAATTGACGGCTTGTATTCAGACATCTTTGAGGCCACCAGCTTAACCACCCCGGTATTTGAAAGCATTCCCGTTTTTACCGCGTCCACACCAATGTCACTGAAGACTGCATCGATCTGGGCTGCAATGAACTCCAAAGGAACATCATGGATAGAGGTCACCGCCACAGTATTCTGGGCAGTGAGTGCAGTAAGCACACTCATCCCGAAACCACCCAGCAGGGTAATGGCCTTCAAATCAGCTTGAATACCGGCACCACCCCCAGAGTCCGATCCTGCAATGGTCAATACCCTTTTCATCATGAAAGACTCCGATTGTTGGCTAGAAGATAGAAAACGAACCTTGGGGTGAACGCCCTACTCTAATGGTCATGCTAGTAGTTCAATAAAAGGTAGTCAAGGAGATTTCACCTAGGAGTTTCCCCATTTACTATGGTGACCATTTGGTGTGGACAGGGTAAGCTATGAGGTAAACAGCATCGGAGCAACCGGTGTGAAGCCTCGGCTTACTGGAAGTGCCGCCGTCTGCATCGGCGCCAGGATAGTCCAACCGGTTCAAAGTTAGTCTATGAATGGTAGCGACTATGCTGGTTTACCGAGTAGCTTACCCTGTCCTTCCTTGTGGTTGCTAACTCTTTGGCGATTTTTCCTTGCAAATCATCCACAACTCTATAATGGGCTGAATTTACAGTCATGAGGGAAATTTTAGGATTTAATCACGCCATTTTGCCAAATTAAAAAGGCCACAACGCTTAACCTTACCCTGGTAAGTTTTCGTGGCCTTTTGTTGCTTTATTTTTTTAAGCTTTTACTTTAGGAAACTAGACTCCCCCAAAGAGTAATCTCGATAGGATCTTTTCACCCATAGTTAAAATCAATTACTTCCTGCTAGCCTCCTCTAATCAAGGAAGCTTCTCAACCGCTCACCTCGAGAACTATGGCGCAGCTTACGAATGGCCTTCTTCTCAATTTGTCTTATGCGCTCTTTGGATACACTAAAACGTTCACCTATGGTTTTGAGGGTCTCAGTAGGCCTGCCATCAATGCCAAATCTGGATTTCAAAATAGTCTCTTCCCGGCTCGAAAGCGTTCCTAAGACCTCATCGGTGACCTCGGTTAACTCCTGCTTGCTAACATCCTCCAAGGGTGACACCGCCCCTTCATCTGCAAGGAAATCACCCAAGCGCTGTTCTTCACTCCCAAGGGGGGCCTCAAGGGAAACCGGACGACTGGAAAGCTGGATAATCATCATCACCTTGTCTATGCCTAAACCGCTATGCTCAGCAATCTCTACAGGAGTTGGTTCCCTGCCAAGATCTTTCACCAACTCGTAGAAGATTTTGAAAAAGTAGCTTTTCATCTCAATAAAATGAACCGGCAACCGGATGGTGCGAGTTTTGTCATAGATCCCCCTAATGATGGACTGCCGCACCCACCAGGTGGCATAGGTACTAAAGCGGTTTCCCTTGGTATAGTCATAGCGAGCAACTGCTTTCAGTAATCCCATATTGCCTTCTTGGATGAGATCAAGAAAACTCAAGCCTCGACCACGGTGTCGCTTGGCAATGCTCAAAACCAAGCGCAAGTTTCCTTCCACCATCTCGTTTTTGGCAAAATCAATTCTTCTGGAAATCTCAAGAGCTCTTTCCAGCAACTGCTGGTGACCCTCTGTCGCACCCTCCTTGGTGGCAACTTTCTCTAATGCCTCCAAGGCATACTCCACCATCTTCTCTCTCAGCCCAGGGTAGCTCTCCGACTCAGCTTGCCATTTAAGCACTTGTTTTCTTACCCGATGGAAATAGGAGTCCTTGGCACGGTCATCCCAAAGTAAGGCTACTAAGTCTTCTTGGCCCTCTTTAATTATTTTGGCCAGCTCAATCTCCCTTTCCGGAGAGAGGAGAGGGTAGCGAGAGATTTCTTGGAGGTAGCAGCTAATCAGGTCGCCCTGAAATAGATCATCTTCAGGACCGTCTGCCTCCACAAATCTCACCGTAGAGTCTTCCGTGGGAATATCTGCGCTTCTTTCATCACTTGCTTGACCCCGATCCCCATTTTTGCTTTGCCCAGATAAATCATCATCTGTTTCGGGATCAGCCCTGAGAAACTCCTCTTCAGTGCAAACCAATTCTTCCAAAGAATCTGTACCCATGAGCTTGCTGGAAAGCAGCTCATCAAGAGCTTCAGCCTGGCCTTCGAAAAAACTATCGTCTTCGCCTGAGGTCCTTGTCCTTTTTCTGATGCACAATGCCATAATATAAACCTCCCGTAGAACCGCTTGGTAGCAGCCGGTTGACGCCCGAAAGATCTAGAATATTATTTTGGTTAAAAATATAGTTAACCGATAGGAAAAATAAGCATTTTCTCCTCTTCTGTCAAGAAAATTTAATGAGGGAGATTAGCCTAATGGGGAAAAATAATCTTGAAACTGGTGAGAAAACAGAAGTGGAGATTTTGCATGGTAGATTGCGGATTTTCATAACTTAGCCTTCTTGCCCTTCCTAAATCCGCAAGCCGCAATCTTTAAGTGTGCAGTTCCACTACGTCGCCATCTTGAAGAATGTAGTCCCGCTGGACCATCTGGCCGTCAAAGACACTATCACCCCAAACTTTGGCCATTTTGAGCTTATCGACAAAGTCTTTATGCACTTTGCCGGCAAAATCCTCCACCGTGCTTCCCCTTTTCAGGACGAAGGGAGAGGTAAGATCAGGTTCCTTGCCGGGTGCCTTGGAATAGACCCGAATGACCTCCAGTTTATCCACTAAGGTATTTTTCAACATCTCCAGGTTGCGGCCGGTAATGGTGGACACCGAGATCATTGGCCAGTCATTTTCTATGAGTTCCTGAAAGATCTCGAGGTTCTCATCAGTATTCGCATCATCGTTCTTATTTGCCAACACCAGGAAGGGAATAAATTTCAATAGCCCCTGCTCTGTATATTGGTCTCGTAGATGACTCGGTATTATGCGGTTCTCCTCCAGCAATTTAACCGTCTCTTCCAATTGCTCCACTGGATCGGTTTGCAAGTCCACGACCAAAAGAATAAGGTCAGCACGACGGATTAGATCCATCAATTCCGGCTCCACATAGTCACGGTTTAAAGGTGGAGTATCCACCAGCTGAATCTGGATGTTTTCTACGGGCATCATCCCAGGTGTTGGCTTCCAGGTAGTGAGGGGAAAATCTGCCACCTCAGGATTGGCATTGGTTAACTTCGCTACTAGAGCAGACTTGCCCACATTGGCTGGACCGACGACCACAACTTGTCCGGCGCCTTCCTTGTCAATCTGATAAGCAGATTCTCTCCTAGACACACCTTTCTTGGTTTGAAAGGCAGCCTTCACTTTAGAAACCCGCCTGCGAAGATCGGCTCGCAGTTTGTCCGTTCCCTTGTGCTTGGGCAGCAGGGTGAGCATATCCTCCAGGCAGGCAAGCTTCTCTGCTGGGTTCTTTGCCGCCCGATAGCGTTTCTCGGCTTCTAAGTATTCAGGAGGAAGGTTTGCTGGCATTCTTGCTTAAATGAAGCTTTTAGGGTCTTTGTGCTCCTTTAAAGTACTTTAGAAAAATCAGCGAAGCAAGTCAACCAGTGGTACCCAAATCCACCGGCTAATTTAATTATCAAGCACTGAATTTGGGGGCTTATGGAGTATGCCTGATCACCAGCAAGGTATTAGATGCAAGGCGCCGAGGAGCGACGACTGAGGCGTATGGGGCAATACGCAGCAAGCATGCCCCCGCGGAGGCGGGGGGAGGAGCGATCGAAGGCAACGCCGCCCTTCGACTTGGCTCAGGGCCGTGAGCCTGTCGAACGGCAGATGATGCCTCGATGGTGAATCAGGGTGGGAAAGGTGGATTACTCTCAATCTGAGGGGCTATATCCAAAAGAGCCCGCCAAGTTAAAAATGACCATTGCATCTCCAGGGTAAGTTATGGCATTTTGTTTTGTAAATATTTATTATGAGAATTGATCTTATACGCTATACTTTTTCGCTTAAGGACTATAGTTACCATAGGTTGATCAGCTACAAAGGAATGATTATTTTTTTCTTAAACTTTTTATAGAGGTCTGTTATGCCCATTTATGAGTACCACTGCTGCTGTTGTAATCGCTGTTTCGAGACCCTGGTTTTTCGCTCAGACGATCCATCTCCTCAATGCCCGCACTGTGGAGCTGATCAGGTGGAACGTTTGCTTTCCTCCTTTGCCTGCACCAGTTCTTCTGGCAAGTCGGGCAAAGAGACCTCAGTATCTGGATGCGGCAGCACAGGTTTTTCTTGAGCCTCCTAATTAGGTCGGCGGTGCCGCCCTCTACTTGTTTAACCCCCTCCCTAGACCGGAAATATAAGGATATAGATACCCGTGTGGTTTCTAGCCGATCTTCATATCCACTCTCATTACTCGGTGGCCACCAGTAAAGCCATGAAACCCGAAAGTCTGTATCGGTGGGCTCAACTCAAAGGTATAACCGTGGTGGGAACCGGTGACTGTATACATCCTGGCTGGCTGGCTGAGCTGCAAGAAAAGCTCCAACCTGTTGAACCTGGACTCTATGAACTCAAACCTCTCTTGGCCAAAACTGTGGATGAAACAGTCCCTAAAAGTTGCCGCTCTAAGGTGCGTTTTTTTCTTAGTGCTGAGATTAGCAGCATTTATAAGAAAAACGGACGTACCCGCAAGGTTCACAATCTAGTCTTTCTACCTGACATGGAAACTGCCAGAAGACTACAAGCAGCATTGGCTCGCATTGGCAATATTCAATCAGACGGTCGCCCCATCTTAGGCCTGGACGCCAAGGAATTACTCAGGATAGTCAAGGAAACCTCAGACGCAGCCGT
>JAJDNT010000212.1 GCA_022340515.1 Deltaproteobacteria bacterium | reverse complement strand
GCGCAGGATCTTGAGTGTAGCCACCAGAGCCTATCTCATTGAAGAAGGCAGAATTACTCTTTCTGGTAGCGGTGACCAACTGCGCAATCACCCCCATTTACAAGAGAGACTCTTTGGCATAGTGGCTGAGGCGGGATAAATGTAATTTCGGATTGCGGATTGCGGATTTGATAAGGCATAGAGCAAAGGGCATAGAGCATAGGGAAAATAGAGCTAGCGGCAGGGAGCGATTTCAACTAGGCACTAAGGACTAGGCACCAAAGCAGGTAAGAATCCAGGACTCAGAATCCAGGAGACATAGAAAATCAATCCTTTTAACTCCTGGCTCCTATCTCCTGTTTCCTTTAACCTCAACGATTTAAACAACTTGAACGGCTGTTTAGTGACACCATGATTGATGCTCATTGTCACCTATATTCAGGCAAATATGATCACGATCTCCCTGAGGTAATTCACCGGGCCCAAGAGAAGTTACAGGCAGTGATAATATCTGCGGTTGATCTGGAGAGCCTAAAGAAAAGTTTGGCCATTCGCCGGAAATATCACGATTTCATTTACCTGACAGCAGGAGTACATCCAAGAAATGCTGCAAAGCTTAACAATGACGAGTTAAGCGAGATATGGCAGGCTATTAGGAATGTGGAAGAAGAAATTGTGGCGGTGGGAGAAGTAGGTCCTGACTTCTACCACATTAAGGATCCCCGTTTACGGCAACGACAACTATCGGTGCTGGAGGATGCCATGGCACAGGCGGTGGCTATGGATCTTCCTCTGGTTATTCATGCCCGTCAAGCAGAAAAAGCTGCGCTCGAAGTAGTTTCCCGTTGCCCAACCCCGGTTCTATTCCACTGTTTTGCCGGAACCAGACAGATGGCCAGGAAGATCACTGACCACGGCTTCTACCTCTCTTTTTCTGCCATTCTCCTCTTCAGTTCTGAACTACAGCGGACGGCCACTGAAATTCCCCTCGAACTCATTCTCACTGAAACTGATAGCCCTGCTCTATCGCCCCGGCGCAGCCAGCAAAGGAATGAGCCGGCTTTCCTTGAAACTATCGTTTCCCGTCTGGCAAGTTTATTTGACTACCCTGTGGATAGAATGGGCTCGATCACAGCGGCAAATGCAATAAGATTCTATGGCCTTGCCGATCTATAGGGCTTGCTTTTCTGAAATATTTCTTGATAGACTATCTTTCCATTATTTTCAGGTCTTTTTCCTTTTGCTATAATTCCAATTACATAGCATTGTTACCGTTAACTCACCGCCCCCCATTTTTTATATGCGTGTGATTGATCTGGTTTTGCCCAACTTTTGGCAGTAGAATTCCTATAATTATTATCGAAATTTGGCACAACTATCAATGGAGGGATAAACCATGACTGAGGAGCTCAAGATAGGATTGACTAATGAAATGGAACGAGAAACCACAGATGAGATGTCGGCACAGAAAGTCTATCCCCATGTGCCTAATGTTTATGCCACCCGAGCCATGGTGGGACATTTCGAGGAAGTATGTGCGGACCTAGTACTCCCTTATCTCGGTGAAGGTGAGCAGACTGTGGGGATAGGCATGAAATTCAAGCATCTGGCAGCCACCCCATTAGGAATGAAAGTGCGTTTCACCGCGAAACTTGTTGAGGTTGAGGGCAGAAAACTCACCTTTGAAGTAGAAGGTTTCGACGAGGTGGATAAAATAGGTGAGGGCATCCACGAACGCTTTATAATTAATGCTGAAAAGTTCAACAGCAAGGTAGCCGATAAGGGCAAATAGGTAGACGCTAAGCGCATAGAGCATAGCGTTAAAGGCGCAGGGCTCAAGGCCCGAGGCGCACGGCTTTTAAGCCGGAATGATGGAAGGATGGAATAGTGGGTCAATAGAGAATCTCAATGAAACCATTTGCCTCGAGGATTATTCTTACCCAGCATTCCATTATTTTGAGATTCCAACATTTCCTTTTGCTGCCTGCTGCAGGCTGTCAGCTGCCAGCTTGATTTAGGCTCTGCGCAGATAGGAGGTAAAGTATGACGGTATCTGATGAGGTGAAACAGTTAGATGCCATCCTAAGGCCCAAGAGTGTGGCGGTCATTGGAGCATCCACCAGCCCTGACAAGCTGGGCCATGAGATTCTAAGAAACATCTTGGATGGTGGCTTCAAAGGGACCGTCTATCCCATCAATCCCAAAGCTGATGCAATCCTCGACCTTCCCTGCCATGGAAGCGTGAAAGATCTGCAGGAACCACCCGATCTGGCCGTGCTGATTATACCGGCCCGCTTCGTCCCTCAGGCTGTGCAGGATTGTGGCGAGACAGGTATCAAGGGTGCGGTGATCATTACTGGCGGATTCAGCGAGGCTGGCCCAGAAGGTGAAGAATTGCAGAACCAGACAGCTGAGTTAGCCCGCAAGTATGGGGTAAGGCTCATAGGACCCAACTGCCAGGGGGTTAACAATCCCCACCACCCAATCTGCGCTTCCTGGCCCCTCCTCACCTATCGCGGCAAGGTAGCAGTGATCTCCCAGAGCGGCACCGTGGGGGCCGCCATGATGGACTGGTTTTCCGAGGAGAAACTCGGCGTTTCAAGTTTTGTCAGTATGGGGAACCGGGCCGATGTAGACGAGGCCGATCTTATCGATTACTTCAACCAAGATGACAATACTGAGGTTATTGCAGCTTACATAGAGGGGATAAAGCGGGCCGAACGCTTCGTAGAAGTAATGGATAGGTTGGAAAAGCCTTTAGTGGTACTTAAATCGGGGCGCACACCCAAGGGCAAGGTCGCCGCTGAATCACACACCAAAGCCCTTGCTGGTGCTGATGCCATTTACGATTCCCTCTTCAAAAAACACAATGTTTGCCGGGCTTACACCATTGAGGAGTTCTACGACTACGCCAAGGCAGCGGCCTACCTCAAGCCACCAAAAGGCAACAAGATTCTTTTCATCACCACCTCTGGTGGCGCCGCTATCCTGGCTACGGATCAGGCCGAACAGGAAGGAATTGAGGCCGCCCCTTTGCCTGCCAAAGTGGCAGAGGCCATTACTCCTCTGATACCGGCCCATGCCATTAAGGCCAACCCAATCGACCTTACCGGCGATGCCACGGCGCAGATGTTTGGCGAGATTATCAGAGAAACCAGAGATCACTTCGACACCTTGGGAGTGATTTTTGGCGATCCGGTGGAAGGTGCTTCAGAGGTAGTGACTCCTGGGGCCAATGAGCTGGTGATTTTTCTGGGCGGAGCCGAGGTGGAAAGACGGGAGCGTGAACTAATGCATCTAAAGGGGATACCTGTATTTCCTACCCCTGAGCGGGGTGTAAAGGCACTGGCTCAGGTCTTGGATCGCAGTACCCTTGCCCCACCTCAAAAACCTACCCTGACCCTTGATGCAGCTGGGAGGCAGTTGCCGCCCCACGAAGCCCTTTTTCTTATAGCTGAACGGGGTCTAACCTGCGCTCCTTTCGGCCTGGCAGACAGCCCTAGTAGAGCCAGCGAAATTGCTCAGCAGCAGGGTTTTCCTGTAGCTTTAAAAATCAGTTCCCCTGACATAGTTCACAAAAGCGATGCTGGCGGGGTAGTACTCAATCTGGACTCCCCGGAAGCAGTAGAAAAAGCTTACGGCCAAGTAATGGAAAAAGTTCGCCAAGCCTTTCCTCAGGCGACTATAGATGGTGTTTTGATAAATAAGATGGCGCCGCCTGGCCAGGAAGTAATTATAGGGATGAACCGGGATCCCCAGTTTGGCCCAATCATCCTCTTTGGCCTTGGTGGCGTTTTAGTAGAAATTTTTCGCGACGTGGCGCTCCGCCATCTACCTTTGCGTCGAGAGGATGCCTTGGGGATGATCCAAGAAATAAGAGGATATCCCATACTGGCTGGCTATCGAGGGCAACCACAAGTAAACCTCGAACCTTTGGCCGATTGCCTACTAGCGATTGCCCAGATAGCCACAGATTATCCAAAAATAGTGGAAATTGACTTGAATCCGGTCTTTGCTTACCCACACGCAATCTTGGTGGCAGACGCCAGGATCATTTTGGCGGAGGATAACTGATTATTTTTGTAGTAAGCCTTAGTAATATTTTGATAAAATAAATGTGTACATGAAAAATAACGGTTGCAGGCACAGTGCACCGCCGCGCCCTGGTGTACTTACGGATGCGGTTGCAGTTGTGATCCCTTAGAAAGGCAAGAGGATGACGATCCCCCACTGGCTCATCGTCCGGCTCAAGAACCAGTATCCCATGCTCCACTATCTCACTGAGCGCACCTTCGGAGTGGAGATTGAGTTTTACGGCCTGGAATACGTTCTCACCCCTGTTGATGGAGGAGTTATTAAGCCTTACAACATCTCCTCTAAAGCCAGAGATGGGAGATCCTTCTCCCAACTTTGCCGGGAGTCCAAGATTAAGCTTGGTACCGAAAAAAATTCCTGGCACTTCGAGGAGGACAGCTCCGTTAGAGGCAGGCTTCGCACCCGCTACGGCGCTGAACTCATTAGTCCAATACTCACCGGTCTCGAAGGTTTGGTACAAGCTTATCAAGCTTTTTTGTTTTTAAATGAAATCGAAGGATTGGATGTTGACGAAAGTTGCGGCTTCCACGTTCACCACGGGGTCGATTACGAGGTGTACACTTGTGAAGAGCTCAAAAAATTAGTGAGGATAGTCCACCCCCTGGAAAAACTCTTTTATCTGCTAATCCCGGGAGATCGACAAAACCGAACAACTTGTCGTCCCATGGAAATTAATGTGAAAGAATTCTTGGAGGAATGTGATCCTATTTGTGGCTCAAACGGATGTCGTCTAAAGAGTATCTGGTACTCACTTGAAAATCGCTATGATCCTGAGCTAGCAAAATACCCCCGTTACGACAAAACCCGCTATCACGGTCTGAATCTTCACTCATACTGGTTTCGTTCCACCATTGAATTTCGCTACCACTCAGCTGTGCTTCACCACATTGACGATGCAATGCAGTGGATTATCTTCAGCCAGTTTTTGGTTGAGATGAGCCAGGGAAACATACCGGCCATCAAGTTTCATGCTGATGGCAACAAATGGTTGCAGACTATCTACGTGATTTACCACGATCTGGGCTATTCTGACCTCATCAAGAGTATGTCTGCTTATTAATCGAAGCGAAATTTCTTCTGCTACCTTGAGATTCGCCCGTCCAACTCCCGCTAGCAGTGGACCCGATATTCGAGGGTAAATCACTAAGGCTAGGCAACACTGATTTAAATACAGTGGTGATTGACATGTGTGACATCTTTGCTCTGTCGGCAGGATATAACTACATCGCCAAGGATTATCTTCCCGTTTTCGCTGAAAAGGCCAAGCAGAATATGAATGGCTGGGGCATCGGGTTTTTTCGAAACGGTAGTGCCTTTGTGGAAAAATCATCCGAGCAAGTCATGATTGGTGATCAAGTACACGAGAGCTTCCAGCGATTGGCCCGGGTTATTGACAGCCGCATTATCGTCTCTCACATAAGCTGTCCTCTGAGCGGCGGGAGCCATAGTGCTCACAACAACCCTTTCTCCCTTTCCTTTTTGGATCACACCTGGATCTTCGTTAATTTGGGCAAAAGTCAGAATATTGGACAATACCAGACTGTTAATGAACCCCGTCTGGAGCCTGAGGTCAACGCTGCCAGGATTTTCGAATATCTCAGGGATCATTTGCTGGGACGGATAAAAAGCTATCCTTATGGAAGTCTTTACGGCACTCTTCGCGATGTTATCCGTGAGCTCTTATCAGATTACCCCGGCTTTTACACCTTTTTCCTTACCAATGAATCAGTGCTCTTTGGATTTTCTAATTTCCGTCGATTTCTTTTGATGAAAAAAACCAAAACCATTGGGGATATCTTGATTGTCACCTCAGTTGAAGAACGGCTCAGCCCGGAAGGGTGGATAACCCTAGAGCCTGCCAAAGACTCACTTGGCAAGCTAATGGTTATCGCCGGCCCGGATGTACTGTATTTAAGCGACATATAAAAGACGCATAGCGCAAAGCGCTCTGCGGCGAAGGTCGTCAGCCAATGTGTGACTTATTTGTTCTCTCGGCCGGAGAAGATTACTCGGCCCCTAAATCTTTGCCCCTTTTCGCCAAACATGCGAAAAACAACATGGACGGCTGGGGTATAGGTTACTTCAAGAAATATAAAGCTTTCGTGGAAAAATCGGCAGACAGGGCCTATGTGGCCGGTCGGGTTCACGACAGCTTTCAGAGGCTTGCCCGGGTGGTAAACAGCAGAATCATTCTCTGCCATGTTCGTTTTCAAACCAGCGGTCCGGTGGATGAGTGTCACGCCCATCCCTTTGTCCTCGAATTCGGCGGCCATAATTGGCTTTTTGCCCACAACGGTCAAGCTCCTGCGGTCGAGAATTACCGCACCACGGGCTCTCCTATAGAGGGTGCTCAAAGTGATTCAGCTAGAGCTTTTGAGTACTTGCGGGACCGGATCATCTCCCGTTTACCCAGCCCCCCTCAACCCCTGCCTAGCTTATTCCAAACCATATATCAGAGTACGGCACAGCTCTTAGAGGAGTATCCTGGCAATTATAACTATCTGTTAACCAACGGCTGGGTTCTCTTTGCCTTCACCAATCATCGCCGATTTATGCTGTTGAAAAGAAGCACACAATTGGAAGGCGCCCTAATGCTTACCACCCTGAGGCGTGGCCTCAGTGATGAGCACTGGATGAGGTTAGCCAAAAGCACCAACAAACAAGGACTCCTTTTGATGATCTCCGGCACAGACATAATCTTCCGCGAACAACTTTAGTACCCCCCTAGTAAAGAGTAGCCTCCTCAGGCATTAGCCACTCACGTCGGGCATTTCAATGGTCTTTCTCTCATAATGCTATAGTGCTAGACTTAGTGAAATCCTAGACTCCAAGCACCAAATCTCAGAGCTTGAGAGCTTTGGGTTTCGGGTGTCAGGTTTCAGGTGTCAGGAAAAAGAAAAATCAAATGGTAAAAACTGAAACCTGAACACTGAAAACTGCAACCTTAGACATCTTGAAGAGCGGATAAGAGTTACCAGAGGCGACGGGCTAGGGGGTGTTGAGTTCGAGGAATCAAATGAATTGCCTGCTGCTCGCAGTGGCTCCGGCACACACCACAGCCGTAACAGCGAAGGGGGTCGATGAAGGCAACTTTGCGGGCGGCCACAAAGCTGATGGCACCGAACTGGCAGGCGGAAATGCAAGCCTGGCAGCCAGTGCAAATATCCTCGGAGGTCTGGGCCACGTACTCTCCTCGAAAAAAAAGATGAAAGCCGTAGCGATCAGTGAGCAGAGCCAGACAATCGGCCCGATCGCAGTTGCACAGGCCGCCAATGAAGGGTGTTTTGAAAGTCCAGAGGGAGTGCATTAAGGATTCTTGTTCATAGTCCCGCAGCAATGCCAGTGCTTCATCTTTGCTCATATATTCGAAGACATCCACATCCGGCCCTGGCCTAAAGGTCTCAAGAAAAGCTTCTTTTATGTCCAGAAGCTTTTCAGGATCAAGGCTAAGACCAAAACAGTAGCGGGCGTTATTGTTTCCGGTGCTGTTTTTCCGGCAAATACACGGAAGCCTGACAATCGAGCCAGCCAGAGTCAAAACCTCCTCCAGATCTTCCAAAGGCACCACCTGGCCAAAATGGTCTCTGCGGTAGCGTCGCTCGTAAAACCAATAACAGAGCTGTCGCAACCATGATGGTGCTTTCAGACCCAAGTGGAATTTCTTTTCCAGGTCCGCCACATGGCCATTGCCAATATCCAGAATGAAATCTTTGATATATTGGCGCCTCTGCAGATCAGCCAACAGATCCTGAGAATAATGCTCTGCTTTGAGGTACCACTTTTTTCCTTCGCCATGCTGATGACAGAACTTGCACATAAACTTTTAAAAACCCCTCGCCCTGCTTCACTGGGCTATAAATTATCTGGCAAAGCAACACTTTTTACCCAAATGAGGTTTGACCTGAAATGGGTAAATTATGCCGGATTCATTTAAAATACTCGACAGCGTTGCGAAATATCTGGATGCCGTAGCCTTCTTGTGGATAGGGTTCCCTGCGGCGCCGGTAGTGTTCCTTTAGGCGAGTCCAATCCGGGTGGTTGGTCCAGTGATTGAAAGCCTCGGGATGGGGCATTATACCGAATACCCTTCCGGTTGAGTCGCAGATACCGGCTATATCATTTAGGGAGCCGTTGGGGTTTTCAGGAAAGCTACCCTTGGCGGCCTTACCCTCCCTGTCGGCATAACGGACCACAACCTGATTCTTTTGCTCAAGCTTCTTGATGACCGACTCCTCAGCGAAGAACTTCCCTTCCCCGTGGCGAACCGGTAGCTCCAAATTTTCCAGTCCTCGGGTAAACACACATGGTGAACTTGTCTCTACTTTGAGGTGCACCCATTGGTCACGAAAACTGCCACAGTCGTTCCCGATGAGAGCCACCTCTCGGGAGCGATAATCTCCATCGAGAGCCGGCAGCAATCCCAGATTCACCATGGCCTGAAATCCATTACAGATGCCGATTACCAGATTTCCTTTTTCGATGAACCTGAGTATTTCTTCGCCCAGATTGTACAACAGCTTGGCGGCAAAAATTACTCCGGCACCATGGTCGTCACCCCAGGAAAAACCGCCGATAAAGGCAAAAATCTGGTAGTCGTCCAGACGGGCAACTTCACCGATTTTTTCACCCATGAGCAGCTGGTTGATGTGAACTCTTCTGGCCTCGGCCCCAGCCAATTCAAAGGCATAGGTGGTCTCCCAATCGCAGTTCAAACCAAAGCCCGTAAGGACCAGAGCCCTCGGTGAACTCGGAATGCGGAATGCGGAACGGGGAATGTTTGTATTATTTTTCATAGTGTCAGCTGTTCAGGTCGTTTAAGTCGTTCAAGCCGTTCAAATCGTTGAAATCGTTAAAACTTCAAGGTCGCGGCTGAAAACCTCTTCCACAGATGAATTATACGGTTGTTCTCTGTCTCCTGTCTCCTTACTCTATGCTCTATGCCTTTTAAAGATTAGCGAAAGTCTTCTTCCAGGCCCTTTTGAGTTGCTGCAGGCCAACATTGAAAAGAACCTTACCGGACAAGCCCCGAATCTTGAGTTTTTTACTTTTTGTCACTCGGCCAAAGCAAGCGCATGGCAGTCCTTTGAATCTTTCTTCGAACCGCGCCCTGTCATCCGGCGCAACAGTCACGATAAATCGCCCTGCCGACTCGGAATAAAGCAAGATGTCATCCCGTTTGACTCCCTCCGCCGGAACTTTGGCCAGTTCCACTTCCAAACCAAGCCCGCCAGCCATAGCCACCAAGGCCAAATGAACTCCCAGACCTCCGCGGTAGATGCCGTGGGCCGAGGCAATCAGTTCTGCTCCCATACTTTCCTCTAAGGCCCGGTAAAGAGGAAGTACCTCCTCAAGCCTAACCTCCGGCACCTTGAGCCCGGTATATCCGCATAAATCGTAATACTCAGAGCCGGCCAACTCATTTCGGCTAAATCCCAGAGCGTAGAGGAAATCACCTTCCATTTTAGCGTCCATGGTGACGCACCGTTGCACATCTTCAATAAGGCTAGTCCCAGTGAACTGAAGGGTCTCGAGGCCTGAGACTTTGTGCCTCTCACCGAAATATCCCTCCAGATTTCCATCAACATACATACTGTCTTTACCGGAGAGGAGGGGTATACCAAAAGCGAGACAGTAATCTCTCAAGGCCCAGTTGGCTCGCACTAGCTGGGCCGCCTTCAGCTTGCCGTCAGGATTGCTTTCGGGATGGTACTGAATGTTGGGCCAACAAAAATTGTCTACCCCTCCCAGGTGCTCTAGATTACCCCCCACTGCCAATAGCCGCCTTACTGTCTCGTCTATGGTGCAGGCAACCATGTGGTAAGCGTCAATACGAGAGTAGGTTGGATTTAGGGCTTGGGCGGTGGCCAAACCTTTGAGAGAGTCAAGACGAGGGCGCAAAACCACGGCGTCGTTGGGCACATCTCTCTCAACCCCCACCAGATGCTTGATTACACTAGTTCCCTGTACTTCGTGGTCATATTGACGAACTATCCATTCTTTGGAACAAATGTTCGGACGGCTGAGCATAGTGAGAAGAATTCGCCGGTAATCCTCAGGAGGACCAAGAACCGGTTCCCTGAGTCCTCTATACTCCGGTGGCACCCACTCCGCTTCAAACTCCCATTGAGGAAAACCGGACTCGAGCAAGGCGAGATCCACGTAAGCGCAGGTATTACCCTGGTAGGTAATGTGAAGCTTGCCGCTGTCTGTGTATTGACCTAAAATTGTACTCTCAACCTCATGCTTGTGGGAAAGCTGCATGAAGCGCTCCAGGTGCCCCGGTTTTACCGCTACGGTCATTCTTTCTTGGCTTTCAGACACCCATATCTCCCAGAGATCCAGGCCCTCATATTTCAGCGGCACCTTGTCCAGCTCCACCAAGGCCCCCTGGGAGAACCTGGCCGACTCACCTATGGATGAAGAGAGCCCCCCGCCGCCATTATCCGTGATGAAAGCAATCAATCCCTCATCCCGCGCTTCCAAAAGGAAATCGTGCATCTTTTTCTGCGTGTAGGGATCGCCTATCTGAACGTGGCCGGCAGGGGTGTGTTCACTATAAATCTCACTGGAGGCCGTGACCCCGTGGATGCCATCTTTTCCAACCCGGCCGCCACACATAACTATCAAATCACCCGCCCTGGTTATTTTTTCTTCGCCCGGTGTACCTGAGACAGTGGCCGGCATCAGTCCCAGGGCCGTGACGAAAACCAGACATTTTCCCATGTAACCGTGATCGAAAAACACCTGGCCGTAGGGAGTGGGGATGCCGCTTTTGTTGCCTCCATCCCGCACTCCTTCAATAACACCGTCCAGCAG
>JAJDNT010000122.1 GCA_022340515.1 Deltaproteobacteria bacterium | reverse complement strand
TGCTACGATGTGGCCCTCGATTATGCCAAGAGCCGTATTCAGTTTGAGGTGCCCATCGCTTCTTTTCAGTTGGTCCAGCGCAAACTAGTCAAAATGCTCAGCGAGATTACCAAAGGACAGTTGTTATGCCTTCAATTGGGGCGCTTAAAAGATGCGGGCAAGGCCCACCATAGTCAGATTTCACTGGCCAAGATGAACAATGTCTCGGAGGCTCTGAAGATTGCTCGCACCGCCAGAAATATCCTGGGCGCCAACGGCGTGGCCTTAGACTACCATGTCATCAGGCACATGCTTAATCTGGAAGCGGTTTACACTTACGAGGGGACACACGATATTCACACTCTAATTGTGGGAAGAGATATTACCGGTCTGAATGCCTTTTCAGCCAAAGGAGGCGGCTGAGACAGCAAGCAGCTGACAGCTCGCAGCAGGCAGGAACAAGAATTTCGGATTGCGCATTTTAAAATCGAAAATACGACTTCAACGATTTGAACGATTGACTCTGTGAGCTCTGCACTTTGCGGCTAGATAGGTATTGCCGCGGCTTTCTCCAGGACTAACCGTGCTTCCTCCAGCATCTTGCCCTTAAATGTCTGTTTGAGGGCTTCCTCGAGCATCTCTACTGTGATGGGGTCTCGCTGCTGAGCCAGGAGATAAAGGGCCGCCAGAGCCATCTCCTTTTTCTTGATTCCTCCAGCTTTGAAATCTACTTCCAGGATTTCTCCAGGGCTGGGGGGGATTTCAACACCAGCCGCCAGAATGATTTTCCCCCCCTTTTTCATTTTCTCAAATAATCCCCAACACCTCCGCACCCCCTCACGGTCAATGGCGATGATCACTTGAGGCTGTTCCACCCCCGTATAGGTGATGGCCTGGGGTGATATAATAAGCTCGGTGACAGAGGGCCCTCGCATGACTGTGATATGGAAGTCATTCTTTTGACTAACATTCATGCCGGCCAAAATGGCCGCGCGCGCCAAAAGGCCACCCGCGGTTATTACCCGCTGCCCGGCACTGCCTAAAAAGATAACCTCCCGCCGTTCCCTAACCGTTGGCTCGAAAATCTTTTCAGTGTCCTGCCAGGCAACTATTCCCCTATCTTTAGCGGCCGCTTCCCGGTAGTGGCTGGAGTATTCTCTCCTTACATTTGAAGACACAACCCCTTGATAAGTTGGCAGTTTTTCTATGGCCGCCTCGATCTCTTTGGGGGATAAGGGGTTCTTTTTCATATAGCGGGCAGGGCATCCTCCCCATACATCCACTACGGCAAAACCTTCAAAGGAGATGGCCTCTTTGAGCAGTTCCGGGAGGTCTTTGCGGTAGACCGATGATCGCGCCACAAAAGGAGCACCGGCACAAGCAGCAACATGGCAGAGGTCAAATGGCTTTTCCAAAACATTGAGAAAACCGGAGGACACGGATGCATGTTCAGGTGTGGTGCAGGAAAACTGCCCGCCAGTCATGCCGAAGTTGAAATTGTTCAACACCATGAGGGTGAGGTCTATGTTTCTCCGGCAAGCAGCAAGAAAATGCGCTCCTCCTATTCCCAGTCCACCATCACCCATGGTTACTATGACTTTGAGCTCCGGCTGCGCCAGCTTGATGCCAGCTGCATAGGTGAGAGCGCGGCCATGGAGACCATGAAATGCATGGGTATTGAAAAAGGTGTCAAAAAGCCCGGAGCAACCAATATCACTCACGATAACCACTTCACTGCCTCGGAGGCCCATCTCCTGGAGAGCCCGGTCCAAGACATGGACACTGCGGTCGTGGGAACAACCGGGGCAAAAAACTGGGGGACGATGGGGGTTAAGGAGGCTATCCACCCAACACCTCCTCTATGATTTCTCTGGGCGCGATCAACTGACCAGACATTTTTCCATAAAAATCAACTCGTTGGTTACAAAGTACTCGACGGACTTCCTGAACGTATTGGCCCAAATTCATTTCCACTACTAAAATTCGCTCCAGGCCCTCCGCAGCACTCAGAAGCACTTGCTCCGGAACCGGCCACAAGGTCTTTAGAACCAAGAGAGATACAGGTATGTTATGCCTTTCAAAAAGCTCAGTACCTGCGGCTCTCGCGGCTCCGGCTGTTATGCCGTAGGCCACGATCAAGGTGCGAGCCCCTTTTCTTTCTTCCAGATCCAAGTAGCTAAATGATTCTATATTGGCTTCGATTTTTCTCTGTAGCCTTTCGACCCCTGCCTGAATCTCCGACGGATCAGTTGTAATGTATCCCTCTGGCCCATGGGTGGATGAGGTCTGCCTCACTAAGGTAGGCCCTCCAATAGGAAGGAATGCAGGAACGTCCTCCCCGGGATTTACTTGAAAAGGCAAAAAGGGGCCAGATTCATGGAGAGTGCGATCTACGATTGGCGGTTTTTCCACTCTCTCCAGGTCAAGAGTCTGGCTGGTCATCCCTATCTCTTTGTTGGAGGCTATAAATACTGGGCAACGGAAGCGCTCGGCAAGATTGAAAGCATGCACCGTCAGGGTGAAGCAATCACTGACGTCAGCCGGGGCAAGAACAATAACCGGCAAGCCGCCGCTGCATCCCCAGCGCATGAACTGCACATCCGAATCTGCCCCTCGGGTAGCGGAACCGGTTGATGGTCCTTGACGCATGATATTGACAATTACTATTGGAATCTCACCGGCAATGGCGAAGGAGATGTTCTCGCTATAAAGGCTAATACCTGGACCAGAGGTCGCGGTCATGACCTTCATGCCCGCCATAGATGCACCGAGGCAATAGCCGATTGAAGCGATTTCGTCCTCACCTTGGAGCACGGTGCCCCCGGCTGCGGGCAGAGTCTCGAGCATTGCTGCCAGTAGAGAGCTCGCGGGAGTGATGGGATATGAGGCAAAAAACCTGCAGCCCCCATACAAGGCTCCCATAGCCACCGCCTGGTTGCCGTCTATGAAATGCAAGCCCATATTCCCCTAGTCAGCCTTTCAGAAATGATTCATTCTTCAGTTTATTTTGCGAACACCTTTTTCAACTAGGCACTCATGAGTCATTAAAACTCCGCGCATGCGCGCTCCGTTGTCATTCGGGCCTATCGCCCGTCATTAGGCCTTACGGCCGTCATTAGGTTGTTACAACAAATGACAGTGAAACGTAATGACCTAATGACGCCGAAGGCACATGACGCGAAGCTCGATAAGAGCTGAGTCTTGCGGCTAGCTGCCGGCTGACTCAACGCCAAACTCAATCCCCTGCGCCAGAGGCATCTCCCCGGACCAATTGATAGTGCAGGTCTGTCTACGCATATAGATCTTCCAGGCATCAGATCCGGATTCCCGACCGCCTCCAGTGTCTTTCTCACCACCAAAAGCACCACCAATTTCAGCGCCCGAGGTGCCGATGTTGACATTTGCTATACCACAGTCGCTTCCCATGTGACTCAAGAAAATCTCACTTTCATGGAGATCATTGGTGAAGATTGCAGAGCTCAACCCTTGTGGCACACTGTTTTGATATTGTATTGCTTCCTCCAGAGTATCATAAGGAATCAAGTAGAGAATGGGGGCAAAGGTCTCCTCCTGAACGATGGGATACTCGTTGCGGGCCTCACAGATGCATGGGGTCACATAGGTGCCGGCATCGTAGATTGACCCAGATAAGATTTCTCCTCCGCAGAGTATCCGTCCTCCCTGGTTTTCAAGTTGTTCGAGAGCTTTTTGCATATCTTCCACTGCTTGACCATCGATGAGTGGACCCATGAGCACGCCATCTTCCAGGGGATTGCCAATCACCACCTGTTTATAGGCCTGAATGAGAGCCTCGGTGAGGGGAGTAAAAATCTCTTTGTGGGCGATAACTCGGCGAATGCTAGTACACCGCTGACCTGCGGTACCCACGGCTCCGAAAAGGATGGCCCTCACTGCGAGATCCTGGTCCGCCTGGGAGCTGACGATTACCGCGTTGTTACCCCCCAATTCAAGCAGGGATTTTCCCAGGCGGGAAGCCACCACCTGTCCCACATGACGGCCCATGGCCACGCTGCCAGTGGTGGAGATGAGAGGCAACCTTTTATCTGCAATCAGTTTTTCTCCCACCTCATTCCGACTCCCGATTACCACATTCAGAATGCCCTCCGGAAGGTCGTTTTCCTGTAATACTCTGCTTATGATTTTGCTGAGGGCAATTGCTGTGAGAGGTGCCTTACTCGAAGGTTTCCACACCACCGTGTCTCCCGCCACCAGGCCGATCATGGCATTCCAGGACCAAACCGCCACCGGAAAATTAAAAGCCGTAATTACTCCAATGGGCCCAAGTGGATGATATTGTTCATACATTCGATGCCTGTGGCGCTCACTCTGCATGCTTAGACCATAGAGCATCCGTGACTGGCCCACGGCAAAATCACAGATGTCTATCATCTCTTGAACTTCGCCCTCTGCCTCAGCCCGAATCTTGCCCACTTCAAGGCTAACCAGGGCGCCTAATTCTCTCTTCCGTGCTCGCACTGCATTACCAATTTGTCTTACGATATGACCACGCTCCGGCGCAGGCACCATACGCCACTCTTTGAAGGCAACCGCCGCCCTGGCGGCCACCTTGTCATAATCAGCCGCTGCTGCCTGCCTAACCCTGCCAATAACCTGTCCATTAATAGGGGAGACTGACTCCAATATATCTCCCCCGCATTCCAGCCAGATAGTTCCCGTCCCAGCCCCGGGGTTCACATCTGACAGGCCCAAATCTTTCAATATATCTTTCATGGGTTACTCCTGATCCAGTCGCCTCAAGGGATAGGGCTTAAGGCTCAAGGCTTAAGGAATTAGGCAATTGGATACAGTGAGAATGATTCATTGATAGGAGATTTGACTTTATACCTTGTGCCCTGCACCTTGCGCCTTGTACCCGCTAGTTGAATAGCTCCCTTAAACTCTCTTCAAAAATGTTGAGAAATACCTCAACTTCCTCGCTATTTACGGTAAGTGGCGGACAGATTCGGATGGTGTTTTGACCACAACCAAGTAAAAGCAACCCTTTGTTAAAAGCCTTTTGGATAAGCTGGTCTCTCCAGTCGCTTGCTCGCTCCTTGGTGTCGCGGTCCTTGACCAGCTCAACTCCGATCATCAAACCCATACCTCTAACATCACCGATACACTCAATGGATTTTTGCAACTCTGCCAGTCCAGCCATAAGTTGATCACCCCTTTGGCTGGCATTGTCCATAAGCTCTTTTTCCAGAAGTTCGATGGTAGCCAGAGCTGCCTCACAAGAGACCGGGTTGCCGCCAAAGGTGGAGGCGTGGGAGCCTGCTTCCCAGTTCATTATGTCCGCCCGGGCCACCATTGCGCCCAAGGGCAACCCAGATGCAATGCCTTTGGCAAGGGCAATAATATCAGGTGCAACCTCAAAATGTTCCATGGCGAACATTTTCCCGGTGCGACCCATTCCTGACTGCACTTCATCCGCCACATAGAGAATGTCATACTTCTTGGCTATTTTATTAAGTTCGCGGTGGAATTCGGGGGGAGGCACGATGTAACCACCCTCACCCTGAATGGGTTCGACAAATATGGCGGCCACCTCCTCCGGCGGCACGGTGGTGCGAAAGAGAGTTTCTTCCAGCCAGTGTACGCAAGCTATCCCACAGGCGGGGTAGCACAACTGATAAGGGCAGCGGTAACAATAGGCATATGGAATGTGAGTTATCCCAGGCACCAGAGGATTGTAGTGCTTTTTCTGGATGGTCTTACTCGCAGTTAGGGACAAGGCGCCCATGGTACGTCCATGGAAAGCACCAAAAAAGGCCAAGTTTAGCTCTCTGCGAGTGTGCCAGCGAGCCAGCTTGAAAGCCGCCTCAACCGCTTCCGCGCCGGAGTTGCCAAAATAGACCTTGTAGCCGCCACTGCCAGGGGCGAGAGTAGCCAGCTTTTGTGACAACATGATTTGCGAAGTGTAATAGAAATCGGTACCCGACATGTGGAGGAGCTTTTCAGCTTGCTTCTTTATGGCTGCCACAACCTTTGGGTGGCAGTGCCCGGTACCGCAGACCGCTATGCCGGAAGTGAAATCCAGAAATGTATTACCATCAGGGTCATTGATCCAGAGCCCTTGAGCAGACTCAGCCACCAAAGGATAGATTCTGGTGTATGAGGGTGATACGAACTCGCGGTCTACCTCAATGAGTCTCTTTACTTTGGGACCGGGTAGAGGGCTTTTGATCTGGGGATATTTCACGGCAATTTCTCCAGAAGCAGGTTAAAGATCGAGGGATGATAGGAAAAGTCGGTTCTCAGCAATTAATTAGTGACCATCCTAAAACTACCCTTTGCAGATTAGATAAGCGCGATCAGTCCCGCCGCCGCGGGACGCTCAGCCATCAGTAAAATTGGTGTAGATACAGCATATTAAGCTGAACGCTGATTGCTGAATGCTCGCAGCTCCATCCGGGAATCTTGGATTTCCGGAGGCAAACTGATTATATTCCTTTTCTCACATAAGTTGAATTGGTCAAGTAGACCCCCGTACAAACCATTAACGTCCCAACCACTAATGAAGAAGTGATGGGTTCTGCTAGCAAGAAAAAAGCTAGTAAAACACCGCTGATTGGAACAAAATTGATAAATTGGCTTGCCCTTGTTGCTCCAATAGCTCTTATCCCTTCGTAATACCAAACAAACCCGAGGACGGTGCCGAAAAACCCCAGATAAAAAATACCTAACCATTCCATTTTCGTGTAATGGGAAAAATTCTGAAGTAGACCCTCTAAATAGGCCGGAATAGACAAAGCGATTGCGCCGACTAAGGAGGAGTAAGATACCGAAACTAGTGGAGAAAGGTTTTTCATCACTGCTTTGCCAATAAGGGAGTAAGCCACCCAACTCATGACACAGAAAAAAATGAAAACCTCACCTAAGCCAGCGTTTCCCTCAAAAATTTCAAGGGGATTACCCCTAGAAATTACAACTATTGCTCCGGTTACTGAAATGATAATTCCGGCAAACTTAGTCAAACTCAACTTTTCTTTAAAAAGGTAAGCAGCAAAAAGGGCAATAAACACGGGGTTACTGGCAATGATCACCGAGGCTCTGCCGGCGTAAATGATTTTGAGTCCCTTGAAGAAAAAGACATTGTAGGAGAATACTCCGGTCATTCCGAGAAGGATCAGGGGAAGCACCTGTCCTTTTCTCACCGGAGGGAGCCGGTTTTCGACCTTATAGGTAATAAAGAGAAGGAAAATAGAGGCTATGGCGAATCTGAGGAAGGCCGCAGAAAAGGGAGCAACGTCCTTTGCAACTACCCTCCCGGCAATAAAAGTCCCTCCCCAAAAAATGGCAGTCACAAATAGCTTTATATAAATAACTACTTTACTACTCTCGCTCATTTCCTATCAAAGTTTAAAAATTACTATAACAGTAATTAAATCAGCTATTGGTGTTTTTCATACCTGTGGGATATTCTTGGTGGGGTGCCGCGACTCACTCTTAATCGCGGCACAGGACCGGATACAAGATCAATACTATATCAAAAC
>JAJDNT010000137.1 GCA_022340515.1 Deltaproteobacteria bacterium | reverse complement strand
TCTGGTTAGGAGTTCAGTATCCAACTACCTTATTTCCAAATACGCCAGGGAGAGAGGCATCGACCTCCTCCTTTCAGGAGAGGGCGGTGACGAGATCTTCTGCGGATATATATATCTCAAGAACTTCCCTTCCGAAGAGCTTTTTGCACGCCAGATGGAGTGTATTGGCTTTTTGCACAATAACGCTTCTTTGAGGCTGGACCGAATGAACCATTGTAATTCCGTCAGGGTGGTGGCCCCACTGATATCGGGGGAACTGTTTCGCTACACCTTGGCGATTCCTGCAGAGTATAAGCAAAAGCCAGTGGGCAACGACAAGGTTGAGAAATGGATTTTTCGCAAGGCCTTTGAGCCGTCCCTGCCGGCAGCAATAACCCAGCGAGTAAAGCAAGAGTTCTCGCAAGGCTCAGGCTCAGCAGCTCTGCTACCCAATTATTTCGAAAATGTCATTGGCGATGCTGAACTAGCAGAAGCCCAAGCTAAATACCCCATGGTTAGAAGTAAAGAAGAGCTTTACTATTTCAGGATCTTCACCGAGCATTTCGGAGACGGTCAAGCCGTGGCAACCGTGGGACAATGGCCTAAACTATAGTCAGTTGTCAGTGGTCCGTTGTTCAAATCGTTCAAGTCGTTCAATCGTTCGCCTCCGGCGAACTCGTTCAACCCGTTGAAATCGTTAAAACCGTTCAAACCGATTTTCTGTCCTCTCTCGTCTGTCTTCTGACCTCCGACTTCTGAATTCTGTTGTCTCTCTTCTTCGTCCCGCCCGACCTCCCGTCTCACTTTGCTCCATGTCCTATGCTCTATGCCCTATGGCGTTTACACAACGGACCACTGACTACGGACAACGGACTCTACCAAATATTGTTTTCGGGGAAATTCAGGCTTTCGATGAAATAGTCATTGAAGTCGATTCGGGTGGAGAGCTCGATGTGCTCGATGGAGTGGGCCAGTTCATTTGCCATCTGCCAGTACCCTTTCGATAGCAGGACCATTGATGCCCCGGTGCTGGCAGCATTGCCGAGAGACTGAATAACGCCAGGTCTTACACTGGGAATGAGACCGATACGTTCAGCGCTAAGGGGATGAACGTAATTTCCCAAAGCACCTGCCAGATAGACACGGTCAATATCTTCAACCCTCACACCCATCTCATCCATGAGGGTTTTGATTCCAGCTGCCACGGCCCCTTTGGCGAGCTGCAGCTCGCGAACGTCCTTCTGGGTGAGGTAAATAGGCCTGCCATCGAAACTCTCCTCTGGCGACGCCACCAGAAAGTCATAGGCGCCCGACCTTTTAACTACTCTCGACATTAAGTTATCGCCGAGGTTTTGGCTTACGGGTTGCAGCAAGCCCTCATAATCAACAATGCCGCAGTGCAAAAGTACTGCTACCAGATCAACTAGGCCGCTGCCGCAAATTCCCTTCGGCTTGATATTGGAAATTACCCTGTACCAAAGATCTTCCTCACCTGAAGTGACCCCTTCTATCGCTCCATCCTTGGCGATCATTCCATGGGAGATTTTCGCCCCCTCCAAGGCGGGACCGGCTGCTGCCGAACAGGTCAGCAAGCGTCTGCGGTTGCCTAGAAAGATCTCCCCGTTCGTACCTAGATCCATACCCAAAATCATGAGATCGTCCTGCTCGGCAGCACCAGAAGCAATGACAGCGCTGATCAAGTCTCCACCAATGTAGCCGGATCTAGTGGGCATCACGTAGAGAAGGGCCTCTGGATGAAAAACAAGACCGACCTCAGCCGCTTTCAAAATCATTCCATCCGTCGACACAGGATTGAAAGGCGCTTGGGCAATCCCACTAGGATCCAAGCTCAAAAGCAGGTGCTGCATAGTGGTGTTGCCTGCAGCGACACCAATGAAAATGTCTTCTGGACTCAATCCAGCTACCTCAAGGAGTCTTCTCGCTATGAGATTAAGATCTCTGACTATAAGCTCATTGAGGCTCCGAAGACCTTGCCGATTTTCTTTTGCGTACTGGAGACGACTGATGACATTGGCACCGAACTTACTTTGACTGTTGAGACGAGAGATAGCGGCAATCTCTTTGCCATCCAACAAGCTAATGAGCTTGCCAACCAAGGTACTCGTACCCAAATCAAATACTAAACCGTAACGACGCCCTCCCTGCTCCCAAGGTTGCCAGGCGATCATTGTTTTGTCATGGACAACCGCAGCCCCACGATAATTCGTCTTTGTTAACATCTCAGGTAGGGTGCGAAGGCAATGAAGTGGCGCCGTGAGATCTTGATATTCGGGGCCCAGTGCCAGTTTGATCCTTTCGAAATCTGCCAGCCCTCTATTCTCTCCCTCGGCATCCAAGGTTACCAGTTTTTTGTCCAGAGGGGGATCGAGATAGAAAATGGGTCTGCGGCCCACTTTCAAAATCTGATAATAGGTGACTTCCTCCTCAGACTCACCTACCTGGATGGTCAAATCCTTTTTCAATTTTGTCCGGCAAGCGAGTCGCATTCCTTGTCTGATCTCATCCTCCCCTAAGAGTTCCTTGCCTTCCATTGAGGGGGGGCCCAGAGAAGAAAGAACTTTCACCTTACACTTGCCGCATTTCCCTAAGCCGCCACAGTCTCCTTCTAATTCCACATCAGTCTTTTGCAGGGCCTCATAGATAGTTTTTCCCCGACGGACCTTGAGCCATAGGTCTTCCGGCAAAACTTTGAGCCAAACGTGTCTTCGCTTCAGTTTCCTCTGTGGGGGCAAGGATATAGAACGTCGTTTCTTCTTCTTGCTCTTTTTGTCACGCGGCTTTTTCATCTTCGCCGGACCTAACTTCTATCTTAAAAGTGAAGCGCTACCGACTTAGACAAGGTCGGTGAGTATCCGTTCCAGGTAGGAATAATCCGCCTCCTGGATCTCCAAAGACAGATGCAAAAACTCAGCCACCTTTTGAGCCCTAGAGACCAAGTCGGGATCTGCTGGTTGCCATACATACAATACTCTCTGGTAATGTGCAAAAATTAATCTTTTTATCTCCTCGTCATAAAGTTCCAGTGGCTCCGCACAGTATTCCGCAAAATTCAGGATGAGGTCGCTATCCAGAAAATATGTGCCGGGTACCTCTTCAATGATATGCTGGTATCGTTCATTGCCCAGAAGCATTTGAAAGCAGTGCAGGCCGGGAACCTTTACTGCTCCGAGACGGTGGCAGAAACTATCCATATCTGGCAGACAATTACCATAAAGACAAACCACTTTTTCATTTCTTTCTTTGGCTATGTCGATTGCTTTCCTCAAAGCAATTTCTAACTCTTGGGGCCTCAGGTGTAGATTGGAAGGTAGGAA
>JAJDNT010000109.1 GCA_022340515.1 Deltaproteobacteria bacterium | reverse complement strand
CTCCTCAACGTCCTCCTTTATGTTCTTCAGTATCCTCTTGAAGGTCCGGTTATCTTGCTGGCCGTAGAGAATTTCCAGACATTGCACCAGGGGCAGACCCGCGTCTATCATGGTGGCGAACTGTCGGGTCATAACAACTATGTCCTTTTCGGTCACTCTAGGCTGGAGAAATTTGACGTTCTCAAACAGGTCCTTGGGTTTCGGTTTGATCGTGCTAGGCTCAATACCTTGACGTCTAAGGGTGAGGCGAACAAAGTTTTCGCTTTCGGCCTCCATCTCACCCTTCTTCTTCCTTCCTTTTCGGTTGACACCTTTCCATACGTATTCTGGCATGGTCGCTCCTTTTCACACGTCGGAGGGCTGTCGCTCTAAACCAATTTTGCTCAGTTCAATGATGACCTATATAAACCACAAAGGCCACCAAGAACACAAAGGAGATTGTAGATTTGAGATTTTTGATTTCAGAGTGACTTGAGTAGAAACTAGAGAATATCCCAATCTACAATCTAAAATTTACAATCTGAAATTCCAACTCTTTGTGATCTTTGTGCACTTCGTGGCGAAAGACTATGCCTTTATTTTAGTTGCTCCCTAATCCTTTACCGAGCAACGAACTACCTCCTCAACCGTGGTAATTCCCTCTTTTAGTTTATTAATGCCAGATTGCCTTAGGGTTAGCATTCCCAGACGCACTGCCTCACGCTTAACTTCCGTGCTCGAGGCGCCCACGAGAACCAATTCCTTGATCTCCTCATACATGGGCATGACCTCGTATAGAGCTATGCGCCCTTTATAACCTGTTTGACTGCAGGTGGTGCAGCCCACGCCATGAGTGCATTTAAAGCTTCCCACCTCTTCCTCTGGCACCCCTAAATCGAGTAAAGTCTCCTTGGGAATTTCTATTTCTTCTTTGCAATCCTGACAGACTCGACGGGCCAGTCGCTGGGCGAGGATAAGGTTGACAGCCGAGGATACCAGAAAAGGCTCTACCCCCATGTTGAGCATACGATTGACCGTACTGGGTGCATCATTGGTATGGAGGGTGCTCAAAACCATGTGTCCTGTGAGGGCAGCTTTGATTGAAATCTCCGCGGTCTCAAAGTCACGGATTTCCCCTACCATAATAATGTCCGGGTCTTGACGCAGAAATGAGCGCAAACATGCAGCGAAGGACAGCCCGATGGCTTCATGTACTTGCACCTGATTTATCCCACCCAGATTGAACTCCACCGGGTCTTCAGCGGTGGAGATATTTTCTGTTGTTTTGTTCAGTTCTGAAAGGGCACTGTAAAGCGTTGTAGTCTTACCACTTCCCGTGGGTCCTGTCACCAACACCATCCCAAAAGGCTTGTATATAGCATCCTTGAAATTAGCAAGTTGTTTTTGCTCGAAACCCAACTTTGTCATGTCAAGTTGGAGATTGGACTTATCAAGAAGTCGAAGCACTACCTTTTCCCCAAAAAGGGTCGGCAGCACAGAAACACGGAAATCCATTTCCTTGCCCTTGGTCTTCAATTTGATCCGACCGTCTTGGGGAAGACGGCGTTCCGCTATGTCCAACCTCGACATGATTTTCACCCGGGAGATAAGAGCATTCTTGAGTTTCATCGGCGGCTTCATAACTTCGTAAAGCACACCGTCAATTCGATAGCGCACCCGGAAACTTTTTTCATAAGGCTCAATATGGATATCACTGGCCGCTTTCTTGATAGCATCTACCAAAATAAGATTCACCAGCTTGACTACCGGCGCCTGCTCGGCTGCGCTCTCCAGTTCACCAAGATCTAGGTCCTCAGAACCCTCCACCACATCAACCCCATCTTCATCGAACTCCTGCATAACATCTTCTAGAGCAGCACCTGCATCATAAAACCTGTCCATGGCAGATTTTATTGAACTTTCGGTGGCGACGGTAACACGAATATTCTTTCTGGTGAGAAATTTAATGTCGTCAATGATGAATATATTGGAGGGGTCCACCATTGCTATGGTAAGCGTTTGTCCTTCCAGGGATATGGGAACTATTCTGTATTTTTGGACGATATTGCCAGGGATCATCTCGATGACGTCAGGATCTACGTCCAGCTTGGAAGGATCAGTGGACGGAACTCCAAATTGCTTGCTCAAGAACTCCATGAGCTCGGCCTCTTCGATATATCCCATCCTGACGAGGTTGCTACCCAGCATACCCCCGTTGGCCTTTTGCTCTTGGAGTGCATTCTCCAGCTGTTCAGGCGTGATCAGACCCTCACGCACTAAGAAATTACCCAACTTCTGCGCCATATGCCGACCCTTAACTCCTCTGGCAGGATCTCTTTAACTTCATTCTTGGGCTATTTATGCAAAATATAGACCAAGGACCATAGTATTGATCCTAGCCAGCAAACCCAACCTTTTTATATGGCGAATGCGACGTACTACCTGAAATCATTAATGATAATTTAAACTTAGGCAAATGGTTTTTCTTTGTCAAGGCAAAACTCCTTGGCGCGCGGACCGAGGGCTCATGGTAAAAAGACGTAGCTACCCGCGCTGGGAAGAGGCGATTCCCAACACATCCAGGGTGGCCCAGCCGGTGCTTCAATTGACGCATAACTTTTAACCCCGATGTTTCATGAATCCGTCTAAAGCGGTTCAGGAAACATGGAACCCCCTTGTCTTAGATGCAGCTTGTCGTGGATGCCGCTTGCGGTGCGGTGCAGTGTGGGACTGAGGGGAAGGCAGCGAGCGCGAATAATATTGTCGCCCTTCTGTGCGTCCTCCCCGGGATCAATGGTAGAATCGCAGGAGCATAATCGGCAATGAAATTTCTCATTTTACCTGAGCGCAGTTAGAGCCTCACTCAACCTGTCTAACCCTTGGTCTATTTGCTCCATAGAGATGGCGAAGGAGAACCGCAGACAGCTATCCTCACCAAAGGCCACTCCTGGGACTACCGCTAAATGTACCTTATCCATGAGGTAAGCAGACAAGTCAAGAGAACCCCCTATGACCTGGTCATCATAAACACGGCCGTAATAAGAAGAGAAATTAACAAAAATATAGAATGTCCCGGTAGGTCTAATTACTTTCACTCCCGGCAAACTTTCCAGGCGCGAAGTCATATGGTCGCGCCTCTTTTCGAATGCCGCTACCATTTCGTCCACACAGTGTTGAGGACCAGTAAGGGCTGCAACTGCTGCTTTCTGGGCTATGGAGTTGGGATTTGAGGTGCTTTGACTCTGAATCTTTGTTACCGCGCCTACCACCTCAGCCGGACCCGCTAAATATCCGATTCTCCAACCGGTCATGGCGTAAGTCTTAGATACCCCATTTACGATTATCGTCTGCTTTCGCAGGTCGTCACCAAGCATAGACAAATTGATCCAAGGCTGCCCCTGAAACATAATCCGGTAATAGATATCGTCGGATATAACCGGCAGACCATGTTGCAAAACAACCGGCGCCAGCTTCTCCAGTTCTTCTCTGCTGTAGGTGGAACCGGTTGGATTAGACGGGCTGTTTAGGATCAAACCTTTGCTTTTGGCAGTTATTGCCTTTTCAAGAATCTCCGGTCTGAGTTTGAACTGGTCCTCTTCATAGGTAGGGACAATCACTGGCACTGCGTCTGCCAGTCTCACAATGTCCGGGTAGCTGACCCAGTAAGGAGCTGGGATAAGAACTTCATCCCCAGGATCAAAAAGTACTTGTGCTAGATTGTAGAGACTATGTTTACCGCCGCAGGAAACCACGATTTCTTCTCGACCGTAGGAAAGACCGTAGCTTCTTTGTAAATCTGTAATAATCGCATCTTTCAATTCATCAATGCCGCCAACAGGTGTATAGCGGGTGAAGCCCTCCTTAATTGCCTCAACTGCGGCCAGACATATGTGTTCAGGCGTGTCGAAATCAGGTTCGCCCACCCCGAAACTGATCACATCCACTCCGGAAGCTCGAAGAGCCTTCGCTTTAGTGTTTATGGTCAAAGTGGGTGAGGGCTGGATTTGTGACATCCGCTCAGAAAGTTTCATCATCAAACCTCCCCTGTCGCATAGCTAAGTTCCACCACCAAGGACACAAAGATCACAAAGAGAACAAAAAAACTGTCTTCCTGTTCTTTGTGCACTTTGTGCTCTTTGTGGTTTGCTTGCTCCTCTCCAGTTCACAAATTTTCGGGCGGCGCTCCATGGGCTCCAACATTAGTGCGACTCAATAGCGAACTTCTAACAAACAAAGGCCGCGGGCTGGTGCGGTCATTCCCGCTTGTTGACGGTCGCGGGCGGCAAGAACCGCAGAAAAACCTTCTTCGCTTAGCTTTCCGGAGCCTACATCCA
>JAJDNT010000061.1 GCA_022340515.1 Deltaproteobacteria bacterium | reverse complement strand
AGGGAATATCTAGAGTCCGAAATCCTAAATCCGAAGCACAAAACAAATCCTAAATCTAAAATTCAAATGTTCAAAAGGAGAATGATTTAGATGAGAGATACGTTTGGGTCATTTGGATTTGGAATATTTGAATTTGCCCTTCGACTCTGCTCAGGACCGTGAGCCTGTCGAACGGCTCGTCGAACCATTTCGGATTTCGATATTAGATATTCGGATTTTCCAACCCGTGTTGTGCACTCAGAAAAGTTTTCTGAGATTAGGGCTAGATTTAATGCAATTAACAAACAATAGTTGGAGGGATGGTGGCTATGACTCCCAAGCGAATTGTATTTTTGGTGTTGGGATTGCTGTTTGCAACTTTCATTATTCAAAATGCTGGGGTGGTGCAGGTGCGCTTTCTCTTTTGGAGTGCCCAGGCGTCACGGGCCATCATTCTACTGGGAACTTTCGTTCTGGGTATTATAGTGGGCTACGTAGCTGGCCGGGTGAGGAGGAAAGAGACAGCATTGCCGGTGAGCACTGAAGAATAACCTCTGAACTGTCAGAATCCACCAGAGAGAAGCTGGCAGCACCAAGCATGGGGCATGGGGGCAAATTTAAGCGCTTTTCCCTATACCCCTTGCTCTATGCCCACTAGCTCCTGGCTCATTTGTTTCCCCTGATCAACAGCAAAACAACGACGAGTTCGCATGAAACCAGGCATTGAAGTGCAAGCATTGTGGTTGCTCATAATTGCAGCAGCCGTCGCTATGTTTACCAAATACATTCGGCTGCCATATACCATCGCCTTGGTAGTCGTAGGCATAGTAATGGGAGCACTCGATCTTCTTCCCCACATGCTTCTCACCCCAGAATTGGTCTTCCATATTTTTTTACCTATTCTCCTCTTTGAAGCAGCATTCAATATAGACATAGTTGACCTGCAGAAAACTGCTCGATCCATTGCCATCTTGGCCTTGCCAGGTGTGCTGCTGGCCGCCACCGTCACTGCTATTGTTAGCTATTTCGGATTTAAGATGTGGAGAGGATTGCCGGACTTATCTTGGGGCCATGCGCTACTCTTTGGCACCATAGTAGCGGCGACAGATCCCATTTCGGTCCTGGCCCTTTTCAGAGAATTGGGGGTTACCCGAAGGCTTAGCTTGATTATAGAAGGTGAGAGCCTTTTTAATGACGGCGTGGCAGTAGTGCTTTTTGGGGTTATTGTGGCAATGGTTCAAGGAAGCGATTTTAACATCCTGTCTGCTATCCGGCAATTTACAGTAAGCGTGGTTGGGGGAGGGGGGATTGGAGTTCTTCTCGGCCTGGTTATGGCAAAGATAATGAGCTTGGTGGATGACCATCTCATCGAAATTACCTTAACCACAATTCTTGCTTTCAGTGCTTATCTACTTGCCGAGCATCTGCGGGTCTCAGGGGTTATTGCGGTTATCGGAGCAGGCATAATGACCGGTAACTACTCCACCAAGCTGGCCATGTCGCCAACTACCCGAATATCGGTTTCAGACTTCTGGGAGTATGCTGCCTTTGTAGTCAATTCTGTGCTTTTTGTCATGATTGGGATCGAGGTGAAAATAGTCGACTTTGCCCCGCTCTGGGCAGCGGTATTATTGGCGGTGGCTGCTATGATCTGTGGCCGGGCAGCAGCGGTGTTTGTCACGGCACCTATTATCAGCAAGGTGGATGAGTTTCTACCTGGAAGTTGGCGGGGTGTTCTCTTTTGGGGAGGCATTCGAGGCGCCATCTGCATGGTCCTTGCCCTCAGCCTTCCCAGGGATCTACCCCTCCGTCAGCTCATGATAACCATGATCTTTACGGTAGTGATATTTACCTTGCTAGTTCAGGGTTTGAGCATGAAGCTTTTGCTCAAGAAGCTAGGGCTAATTCCAATTACAACCTTGGAGACTTACGAGGAAAGGAAAGGTGAAATTTACGCCTTGGGAAGAGCCCAGTTGGAGCTGGAGAAGATGCACAACCGTGGCGCTTTGTCGCAAAGGAACTACGAAGTCTTGGCACCACCCTTGCATGATCGTTTAGAGGATTTAAAGGCAGATTTGCATGAGGTTTCCGCCTTAGAGCAAGAGGCCGTGGCAGAGGAATTGCGCCGTGCAGAGGAAAGACTGCTCCATGCAGAAAAAGACGGAATCAGGGAGGCCTACCTCTCTGGAATCATCTCAGAAAGGGCTATGAAAAAACTCTTGAGCAGGGTTGCTGAAAGACTTTTTGCCCTGGAGAAAGCCACGGAGGAGCATCCCACTCCTGATGGAAAAGAAAATTAGATATAACAACAAATATGTCCCTCCACCACTCCCGTTCCGAATCCCCGAGAGGACTTATGACGACAAATGAAAGATTGCTGAAGGCCTGGGATCAGTTAGTCAAAGCCATTAGCCAGAAAGAAGGCTTGAGTGGAGATCAGGCAGTGCAGCATGTGAGGAAGCATTTTCCTGAACTCTACGACCTTTATTGGAAAGCCAAACAAGAGAAGCAATCGGAGAGGTCAAAGTAGCTCACCCAGCGAAAAGGCAAGGAGCATGTCGCCAATTCCGTGCCTCGGAGATCTCTTTTTCACCACAAAGAGCACAAAGAGTTGAAAAGTATATTTTTTTCTTTGTGCCCTTTGGGACCTTTGTGGTTCAACCTCCCCTGCTACCTTGTGCCATGGGGGCTCGACTCTACTTTATTAATACAGTATGATTGGCGGCATGAAAGCAATTGTCCTCATGATATATGTGCTCTTCTTCGGTTTCTCTATCTGGCTCAAGTGGTTGAATATTAAGTATCTCAAAGAGCAGGGCCAGCAAGTGCCCCCCGAGTTCGGCAGAGCTATCGATATTGACACTTTAAGAAAGACCACAGCCTACACCGCTGAAACCAGCAGACTCACCGTTATTTCGTCTATTCTCAATAATATACTTGTAATTGCATTTCTCTTCGGGGGAATCATAACTATATATGATGTTTGGATTGTTTCTCTCTCTCAATCATTTGTTTTGAGGGGAGTAATTTTTGTTACGGGCCTTCTTTATGGGGAGATCATTTTTTCTATTCCATTCAGCCTCTACAAGAATTTCAGTATTGAGAACCGTTACGGCTTCAATACCCTGACCGGTAAACTCTGGCTGAGTGATTTAGTTAAATCTACTATTATCTCAACCCTCCTGCTGGCAGTCATGGTTGCGGCCGCTCTTTACCTCGTCCAGCATACACCTCGGTGGTGGTGGCTGTGGGTTTGGCTTGTATTTCTGCTTTTTAGCATCTTTCTCATGTATATTTCGCCCTACGTTATTGAACCACTCTTTTTCAAGTTCGAACCGGTGCAGACTGAAGGGCTGGAGCAAGAGATCAGATCTTTAATGGAAAAAGCGGGCCTCAAGGTGGGCAGTGTGTTTCAAGTAGATGCCTCCAAAAGAAGCCGCCATTCTAACGCCTATTTTTCCGGCATAGGTAGGGTTAAGCGGATCGTTCTTTTCGACACCCTGCTGGAGAGTATGACTCAGAGTGAGATTATGGCAGTCCTAGCCCACGAAGTCGGACACTGGAAAAAGAAGCACGTGTTGAAAAGGATCATACTCACCGAAACAGTGGCACTGGGAGCAATTTTTCTCGCCTACAAGCTACTCAGCTGGGAGGGGTTACCTGGCATGGTGGGCTTGCAGGAGGGCTCGTTCTATGTGCGAGTTGTCATACTAGGGTTTTTAGGTTCCCTGTTAATGTTTCCCCTCACGCCAGCTTTGAGCCTTCTTTCCCGAAAGCATGAATGGCAAGCAGATAGGTTTGCCTGCGAACTCACAGAGAGACCGCTAGATTTGGCCAATGCTTTAATAAAGCTTTCCAAGGAAAATCTGGCCAATCTTCACCCCCATCCACTTTACGCTGCTTTCTACTATAGTCATCCTCCTGTGGTGCAGCGGGTGGCTAAGCTCCAGAATCAAGCCGCTTCGTAGTGAAGGGGTTTTTCTAGGGAGTCAATTGTAGTCTCTGTCCCACCCTTAGCAGAGATCCCTTGATGTTGTTGAGCCTTTTCAAGGTCGCGACGGATATCCCGGTTCTCACTGCAATGTGGCTCAGGGTATCGCCTGCTTGAACCACATAATGGTTAGGACATGCCTGGGCAACTTCTCCAGATGATTTGCTCTCAAGCTGTTGAAGAACGCCTATAAGCCTGGATTGAAAACCTTGGGGGACCTTTAGGGTGCATGGTCCAGCTGGCAATTGGTGTGTAAGGATATGAGGGTTTAGCTCTTTGACAATCCTGTATTCTGAACCTATGGCGGCCGCTATGTAGGCGAGATGGAGTTTTTTGTCGCTTTTGAGCTGAACTGTATCGCACTCTAAAGGTTGGTAAATTTGTTCCTTTTCCAAATGGTAGCCATAGCGTTGTGGATTTTCCATAATTATCTTTATCGCGGTAATGCGAAAGATGAAACGCTCAGTCTCTGATGGCAGGTTGAGGCTGTAAAAATCGTCGACCTTTTGCTTATTTATTTCCCTTTTGAGGTGGTACTCTCCGCAGTTGTAGGCCGCCAGTGCTAAGGTCCAACTAGGGAAGGTATCCTGAAGGTGTTTGATATAGTTAAGGGCCGCATCAGTTGCAAGCTCAAAATCCAATCGTTCATCTATCAGGTGGTTTTTGCGAAGGCCGTGTTCTCTTGCAGTGGGAGCCATGAGTTGCCACATTCCTACGGCTCCTTTACTCGAACGGATGCTAGTGATAAGGGCACTCTCAGCCACGGCGAGGTACTTGAGGTCGTCTGGGAGTCCTTCCTCAGCTAGCCTCTTTTCCAGGTAAGGAAAATACCTTCCTGCCCTTTTGAGCCAGAGAATGACTTGCGGCCTGTCCCAAACAGCTATGGTAAACTCTCGGTCCAACTTTTCCCAAACAGTGGGACTTTCCAGAGGAATAGGTTCGTTGCATAAGGTAATGGCTTGGGGCAGATTAACCCTGGCGGAAACAAGTTGTTTGTTCTTCAGAGGAATGTAAGAACAAGATGAAAGGGAGGCTAAAGCAAAGCCGAGAAGCAGAAGGACAATGGCCAACCGCAGGGGTTGAGGTTTAGCTCCCATTTAGGCTCCAGTCTTTGGCAAGTTTAATATACTCTCTCCACCACCTAAAAGATTGACACAAAGTTGTAATTTTAGAGAGTTTGAGTTTTTCTCTAAATTCCCGTGGTATTCTACTGGTGCAGGGTTGGTGCCAAAGGGTGGGAGGGCATCAAATACATAGGATATTTGAAGTCTTATTCAGTGCCACCCGAACTGAGATATCTAGCCAGCTCGGTAAATTTGGCCAGAAGGCAAAGAGGGATTGGTCAAATGGCCAGAGCATAGATATGGGCGAGGAATGCAAGTAAATAGTAACAAATGATTTGACTTTTTTCTCATATAGGTAATATCATTGGCCACTTCCATCATGAGAGGGCCGCACAGTTAGACGGCCAGGTTTCGCTCTGAGGTAGGATCCATTTGTCAAAAGTGGCAACCTCAAGTTTGGAACCGTTAGAATCTTTTCGAAAGGAGGGTGCCACTATGGCCACTGGCGTTGTAAAGTGGTTTGATGACCGCAAAGGCTACGGATTCATTGAGCAAGAAGATGGCCCGGATGTATTCGTCCATCATTCAGGGATCAACGCGACCGGTTTCAAGTCTCTCAATGAAGGCGACAAAGTTACCTTTGACGTGGAACAGGGCAAAAAAGGTCCTGCCGCAGTAAACGTCACCAAAATTTAGTTGTTTGTAACAAGCTTATCATGGGCGTCTTGTCCTACTTGGACAAGACGCCTTTTTTTTACCTGCAAGTCCGCCACTCCAAACCTGATTCGAATGGGCCCTTTGTCCAGGAAAGATTTGGCCAATAGGCCAATTTTTTTTGACCATCCGCAATGTCGCAAAATAGCGAATACTTGCAAATGTTCTAAATAAAAAGAGTTTCGCTTCCCTCCTATTGTTGGCATTACTTCTGCAGAGACGGTCGATTGGCAATTTGAAATTAAGGGGGGTTCTGAAACTATTCTGGATAGCTAATCTCGGAAAATACGCTTATGGATGGAAGACCAAGCGAAAAATGCGGCAGTTGTGTTTGGTGGTATGAGGGACCTCTTATGTGCGAGGGATGCCCTAACCATCCAGATACTAGCAGAAATAAAACAGGATCCGATGGTTCACAAATTTCCAAAGCGACAAGGTGAGAAAAGCCTTCTAGCCGTAGTGCTTGCATTTTGGAGAAGGTGGCGGCGGTGGATTGCACATAGTGGAAAGCGGATTTGAATATCTAGAATCCGGAACCGGTCACGCTGGGTGTGACTGATGAAATATCCGGGATGGAGGTGATAGATGTCACAGCAAGAGAGGGACTTCCAATCCTGCCCATTTTGTGACGCTCATAAGGACAAAGATAAAGGTGCGGGGTTGAAACTCGTCTCCACTTCCAATGGCTGTTTTGCGGTTATTTGCTATTGTGGAGCTACCGGGCCAATAAGGGACAGTGAACAAAAGGCAATAGAATCCTGGAACAACAGGCGAGACTTTTCTAACAGAGATGGGGAGCAATATTCCTTAGGTTCATCACTTACCCTTGGGGAGGTGGGTCTTAGGGGGGATCTTGAATCCTTCGATTTTTCAACGGTCCTGCAGATCGTCTCCAAAGGCGAAAAGACTGGTGTCTTGTATTTCAGACAAGGGGAGGAAGTAAGGGCCTTGCATTTAAGAGATGGTAGCATCATCGCTGCCGGCGGCAACGAGGGACTGCGCTTGGGTCAGATCGGGTGTGGCAAAGGGCTTATTTCCCAAGAGCAGTTGCAAGAGGTTTTAGTGGAGGCGAAGAAAACTGGAAGGCGATTGGGTGAAATTCTTCTGGACTTTGCCTATGTAAAAGAGGATGACCTCAAAGAGTTGATTCGTCACCAGATAAGGGAGATAGTCTTAGAACTTTCATCTTGGGAAGAAGGGCACTTCGAATTTCGGGACTATCCAGGAGAATTTGACGAACGAGGGATGGAAGACATTAATATCATGAGAATAATTCTGGAGGCAGCTGCAGGGAGAGATGAAAGGGCTGCTGCCTGAAAAGTAAAGAATCTTGACCCGGAGGATCTGGCTTTGCATTACCCATAGGGCAAAGGCCTGGCCCATAGCGTAAAAATAAGACAGAGTTTGGATTCTTCTGGTTATGCGCTCTGCGCTGAGCGCTATGCCATCTGATCTGGCCCATCTGAGATGTCGCTAGGCGGGGAAGGACTTGATTTCCGGAACTGTGATAATCTACTTCTCTCAATCTGCCCTCCTTGCTGCTGGGAAGCTTTATATTATTTCTTTGGGTTATTCATTTTTTTGGCAAGCTCTAGCTCCCTCTGAACTTCATCTTTGCTAATTATGAGCGACTGGAATTTAGAGTAGTGTAAAGCTCTGGAGACCTGCTGTTCTTGGAGATCCTCCTTTAATGCATCCGTAATGCTGCCTTTTTTCCAAGCTGTTATAAAGGCGTTGACGTACATAGGGTCAAACTGTATTCCTTTTCTTTCACGCAATTCTTCAATGGCAAGTTCAGGATCGAGACCATTTCTATATGGCCGGGTAGTGGTCATGGCGTCAAAGGCATCACACACCAGTAGCAATCGGCCCTCCTCCGGAATCTCCTTTTGTTTCAATCCATAGGGGTAACCATTACCATCCCAGTGTTCGTGATGGTAAAGAATATAGGGAAGAACCGGCTCCAGGAAATCTATGCCAGCAACCATCCTGGCGCCAATTTCAGGATGTTGCTTCATAATCTGCCATTCTTCATCTGCCAGCTTTTCGCTCTTTAAAAAAATACTGTCAGGAATGCCGATCTTGCCGATGTCGTGAAGAATTCCACCCAATTCAGCTGTACCCAGGTCGTCCTCAGACCACCCCAAAGAGGAGGCAACAGCCACGGCAAGACGACTGACTCGCCAATTGTGCCCCACAGTGTATGGATCCCTTGCATCTACTGCCTTGGCCAGAGCCCGAATCGTATCCCTGTAGCTTCTTTTCAACTGGCCTAAATAAAGGGCGTTCTGAATTTGTATAGATGCCGGCCCGGCTATTGAAATAAGGAGCTCGAGGTCGCTCTCGGTAAAAGCCTTAACCTGGCTGGAGGCATCCAAGTAGATTACCCCAATAACCTCATTTTGTCTGATTAGGGGCACGCAAAGGGCGGAACGGATTTTGTCGAGAGAAACGCTTTCACTCAGGGAAAATCGGTCATCCGTGGTTGCATCATCTACCAATATACCCACAGAATCTTCCAAGACTTTGTTGAGTATACTGCGGCTGAGAAGAGAGGTTTCTAGTCCATTGCCCCCAGCCTTGGCCTTCGAGCAGACTATGTCGAGCTCTCCTGTGTCCTCGTTGAGGGCCAACACTGCACCTCTTTCGGGGCCAAGGATGAGAAAAATTTCCTCGAGGATCTTCTCCAGCACCATGTCTAGTACCAGATCGCCCCCAATCGCCCGGTTCATTCTCATGATTGCCTGAAGACGTTGCAGAGTTAAATCGTCTCCCCCGGTGGCAGCAACCTGACCAGCTATCTGGGTACTGTTTAGGTCTGACATGCTTCTCTCGATAGCTATGGTTGCGAGGGGGTCCTTGATCTCAGACTTACCGATTTCTCTTACTGAGAAGCGAAGCTCGGTAAAGCCGATAGTGATGGTGTCATCAGATTTTAACAGGCGACTCTCAATTTTTTCGCCGTTGACTATAGTTCCGTTGCTGCTCTCCATATCCTCAATAAGAAATCCGTCACGGGTTGCAATGATCTTTGCATGATTTCTCGAAACCTTGGCATCGACCAAACGAATTGTGTTGTCCGATCTCCTGCCAATGGTCAGCTGAGAGCGAAATGTGTGCTTTCGGCCCTGAAATGGACCGCTGAGGATCTCGAGGCAAGCAGTTCTCATCTGAGTGCTCCCTGAAATAGTTTTGCTGTGCCTAAGTACTCCCGAGAATTAGATGGACCCTATGGCTACCGCCTTGTCGGTACCATGACTTAAGCAAGCCTCGTACCAAATTTAAGAGCGAATAAAAAATAGGGAGGAGGAATGGACCTTTGGCCAGATGATCTGTGGCCCTTTAGCCAAATCTAGTGATTTAGCCATAGTAGTCTCGAACCGTTAGGGTGACTTAACGATTTGATTTTACATTGTATTTTCAATTAAATAATTGTTTGGCAGCAACTTTGCTCATACCCCATACCTGATTCAGGTCAGCATCTTGGAGGGGGGAGGAAGATGCTCAAGTTTTTAAAGACAAACTTCACGGTTTTTACCATCCTTTGGGCTCTAATTGCTCTTGGGCCTGCGAGTCAGAGCTGCGCATCTGTTTATGCTTACGTGAGTAACTCATTCGACAATACTGTATCGGTGATACGCACCACCGACAACGAAGTAATCTCAAATGTTGCTGTTGGGGAATGGCCATACGGCGTGGCCATAAGTCCAGATGGAGAGTACGTTTATGTTAGCAATACCGGTGACGACACGGTCTCGGTGATTCGAACCTGCGATAACACCGTCAGCGCAACCGTAAGCGTGGGCAGGTCACCTGGGGGCGTTTTTGTCAGCCCCAATGGTACATATGTCTACACAGCCAATAACGACGACAACACCGTATCGGTAATCGATACTTCCAGTAATACGGTCATCGCTTCTGTTGATGTGGGTTTGTGGCCAGAGGGGCTGGTGGGAACTCCTGATGGGGAGCATTTGTATGTGGTAAACACGGGTGATGGAACTGTATCGGTGATCCAGACAACCGATCTTAGTGTTATTGCAACCGTGGAGGTGGGTGAATGGCCCTACGGCGTGGCCGTGAGTCCCAGTGGTGAGCATATCTATGTGTCCAACACTCATGACAACACTGTATCCGTAATTCGCACCTCTAACAACACGATAATTGATACTGTCAATGTCGGTATCAGACCTATAGGCATCGAGGTGACGCCTGACGACAATTACGTTTATGTCGCTGCCAGTCGTGACAACTCAGTGACTGTAATCCGGACATCAGATAACAGCGTCACCGCAACGGTGGAAGTGGGCGACTGGCCCTGGGGTTTGGCTGTCAGTCCCGAAGGTAACTATGTCTATGTGTCAAACATCGGCGATGACACTGTATCAGTCATTAGGACCGCAGATAACCTTGTTAGCGATCTGGTGCCCGTAGGCGCAGATCCATACAGCTTCGGTAAATTTGTCTCTGAGATATCGGATGAGGTGGTGTGGGTGAATACAGTTAACGATGGCGAGCAAATAGGAATCAAAGGTAAAATAAATGTTATAAGGATCGATACTCTTCTGTCTGTCGATCCAGATACTATTGCTGATAAAGTTGACAAGCCTGAGAGCCTGCCTCTCGGGCTTCTCAGCTTCACCCTGACAGTTGCAAATCCCGGCGACGTAGCTGAAGTAAGCGTCTACCTGTCCGCACCAGCCAAAATTGAAGACAAGTGGTATAAATACGACTCTGCTAACGGATGGCAGGATTATTCAGCCCACTCCTGGTTCAGCGCAGATAGAAAATCTGTCACTCTGGAGCTACAAGATGGGGGTTACGGTGATGCTGATGGCATGGCTAACGGTGTTATAGTCGACCCGAGTGGCTTAGGTTCATCAGGGGATTCTTCCTCCAGTGGTGGCGGCGGTGGTGGCTGCTTTATTGCCACTGCAATTCCCTGGTAGAGCCTCCTTGCCCCACTAATCCTAGACTAATCACATTCTCCGATACGACGGCCATTTGTGTAGATGGTCATTGACATACCGGATGGGGCCATGGACATAGTGACCTTACCTTCGAAACTGTCACCCCGGTAAGTAACGGAACCGGTCCCATTCATTTCACCTCCTTGGCCGCGGCAATGAATAGTCCAGGTTACCGTATCTCCAGACACCTTGGTTTTGGTGATTTTGCATTCCTCTCCAGGTTGGCTGGTCTGGGGAATGTAGTCATTTTCCGTAATGCACTGGGTGTGAGTCATGGCTGGCATGTTCATCTGCATTCCTGGCATTTCCATTTTCGTAGTCACTTGCCATTTGCCTGGTTTGATGTTCGGCTTTGAACCGGCAAGGGAAAGTGAAACGGTGGCCAACAAAACAACTGAGATTACAAATAGTTTGCGTATCATAATCATCCCCTACTTATTACTGATCCATTTTCTCTTTAGAGTCATCCACGATTCTTGCTAACTTTCTCCCTGACCGTGCAAGGGTCCTTTTTTGACTTACATCCGATCTATCCAAAAAATGTTCTCTCAACAGCAATTAATTAAACATCCTGCCTATGTCTACTTTGTTGATGATCTAGGGTGGGACAAATTACCACAATTGAGCAGAGTTAGTCAAAATAAGGCGAATGATTTAATGCAAGGCAAGGTCATAAAATGATAGTCTCAATCACCCAAAAAACCTTTCACTGTGGTGACGAGTTTATCCATGGAAAAGGGCTTTGCTATGTAAGAGTTCGCACCCGTTTGCTCACCCATGAGACGATCTTCATCTCTATCCCTGGCTGAAAGCATAATAATAGGAATGTTTTTGAGCTCCTTCTGGAACTTCAGCAGACGAGCTACCTTGTAGCCATCCATACCGGGCAGCATAATATCGAG
>JAJDNT010000039.1 GCA_022340515.1 Deltaproteobacteria bacterium | reverse complement strand
GAGGATGGCATCAACTCCCATTGGAAAAAGACTGTTGAAGTAAATGGACCCAGTGGTATCATCTGGTCCAATCTCCACCTCTTTTTGAAGAAGAATTGGCCCTGTATCTATTCCGCCGTCCGGCCAAAAAATGGTCAGACCGGTCTTGGCTCTACCCATAATGATCGCCCAGTTAATGGCGCTAGCGCCACGGTGCAGGGGGAGAAGAGAAGGATGGTAACAGATGCTGCCGTGAGAGGGTTCAGTGAAAAACTTTTCGGGTATAATGTCAGTTACAAAGGCCAAAATTGTCAGATCCGGTTTTAGTTTTTGGTATTCGGCGAAAACCTGATCATCCTTATAGGTTTGTGGTTGATAAATCGCAATGCCCTTGGCAAGTGCCGCTTCCTTGATGGGGTCGAGTCTACTCCCCCTGTCAGGTGGGGTATACACTGCCACCACTTCTTCGCCCTTTTCCAACAGCCCCTCCAGTACTTTGGCACCAAAGGGCGCCTGCCCAATCAATACTACCCGCATTGTAAACCTCCTCCCTTAGGCAAAGAGCATAGAGCAAAGGGCATAGAGTGAAAGATTTTGAATTTTCCCTATGCTCCATGCCCTATGCCCCATGCTTAGTAATAATCGTGACTCCTATCCAAAATGTTGCTGGGAAATAATTCTTCTTGTCAAGTAGATTTCTCTCTATTGTCCTCATGGGGTGATCGAAGTCCAACAAGGCCCCGCTTTCCCAGTTCACGAAGAAATCCGGTCGTTGCAACTTCGGCCTCTCTACGGTTTAGCTTATAGCGGCGACATAGGAAGTCCACAACATCTTTTACAGTACGTTTACCGTCCAGGAGGCTCCAGGTGAGACTACCCATCTCATCAAGCTGAAGCCTTCTGGTTAGAGGTTCTCTGGACCTCAGCCCAAGCCTCTCAGCGACAGCTGCCAGCCAAGGCCGTATCACCAGCGGATAGGTTAGCACCACTGCACCCCCCTCCACCTCCTCTTCGAGCACCTCTCTATTTTTCACTGGACAACAGGCAAAAGCCTCAGTCCTAGTGGAGGGTTCTCCTTTGAGGTGACGTTTCTGCAGCTTTTTTCTTCTAGGCCATATCATAGTTTCTGCAGATTTCCTCGAGCAACTGTTCATCCAAAGATTTCAAGCTACGTGCACCTACCGCCATAATCTGGTTCTGAGAATAAAGGTGCCAGATGCGAATCCACACATTAGGTAGTTTCCTGGATATTTTTGCCCAAAGCCTCACTGAGTAGCTATCCGAACCTCGCCGTTTTCCATAAAGAGCCGGATTCCCGTGGTAAGAATCTTCCTGGATGGATGTCGACCTACACCAGTTTAATTCCTTGCACTTCTTTTCGAACCAGTGGCGAAGATCACTTTTTTTCAAAAGCAAATCAGCTGGCCCCCAGCGATTAAGGTCAACGCAATCTCGACGATCTTGAAACTCAAGCTGGTAGTGGCCAGGTTCAAAACGATATCGTACTAGGTCAAATGATTTAGGCATAAGCGCATTGAGGCCGAACAACGACCATCTTACCATGTCCTCTTCACAGTGGTCCCGAAATGAATCCAGCACGCCCAGTTGTACCTTAGAGTCTACTATACCCCTGGTCTGATAAAACTGCAGTAGGCTGGCCTGCTTACTTGCCGGGCAATACAAAACAACCCCTTTCCCATTTATTTCCCCGCCCTGCCACTCAAAGCATTGAGTCTCAAAATGACGCAGAGCTTGTTGCCACTCCTCAGGCAGTGAAGTTTGCTGAAAACTAAGTCCAGGAACAGCTTTGGAGTGGCGAGCCAGCTTTTTCAAATGATCCTGGTGGGAAAAAACACCTCTCACCTGTTGCCACTTCAGTTCAAGTACGGGGCCCGTGCCGTCGTCCAGCTGAAGGTAAGATTTTGCCAAAGAGCTTACCTCCCACTGAGAAGGCACCCGCATACTGATTCCGTTCCAAGCCACCCGTTTCCACAACTCCAAATTCTCAACATTCATCGGACCCGTGTCCTATTAGGCCGAGGCTGTAGCCCCAAAGATCAGATAAAAGCTACCAGAAAGTAAGCATTAAGCATTTTATTCAGACTCGCACTTTGGTGGTCACAGTCACGCCAGACCGTCAATTAATCAATTGTCCGCCTTGGGCGTCGCCCTACATTTATCCTCAGAATACGGCAAAGAGCAAGAGTTAAATACACAAGCCGGGTCCTGGCCAGCCCCGGGGGAATGCTGCCAAGGTTTTTCGCTCATGCTGCGCTATGTCGGCCTGGAGAAATAATGGAATCCCAAACTCCAAGACCAATTTTCCGGGTTTAAGTTTTCAGTGTTCAGCTTTCAACTTTTAGTCTTTGGGTTTATTTTCCTCACACCTGACACCCGAAACCTGACACCTTAGTGATTGTGATTCGGAATTTCTCATACTCAAATACTCCCAAAGCGCTCGCCATCTTTACCGGCATAGCCATTGAAACTTGACCTGGCACATGGAAAATGCCACTGTGCGGGGAAAGGACCATGTTTTCTCAGACTAAATAAAGTTATATTAAGCCTTACCTTATGGTGACTGGCACAAGCATTGCAAACGAATCGAGAGACGGCTATTTACCTGTTGCTTAAAATTCCTAACCTCTGCTAGTATTTCGGTCTGATCAAACCCGATGGGTTGTGGGCAATGGCGAAAGAAATTATCTTCCCGGTTTCAAACGCGTATAAAACTAGATACCTTATTCTTCCAAGTTTAGAAGACCGACTCCACCGCATTGTGGTTGGTTGGGCCAAGTCCGGGCCCTGCGACCTAAGCGTGTTTTGGGCTGAATTGGCTAGTGGCTTCATCGATCTTCTGGTGGTCGGCGGCGACTCGGGACTTCGCATCCTGGCCAACTCGGAGGAAACTGTTCCTTTCAATCCGGAAGAAAAAGACCTTCCACCTGGATGGATGGTGAGTCACATCTCTCTTGAGCCACGGGACCTACCTCCCGATGTTCTCAAGATTGTCAACACCTTTTTCTACGACGTCGGAGTGGATACTTCCAGAAAGGAGAAAAAGGAAAAGGTTCGTCTTCTGTCCGATATCCACAAAAGTGATGAAGTCTGGCTGATACTCAGCAAAGATCACAAGGAGCGTCGTGTCATTGGTTGGTCTAAAGAGGGACCAGCTCAAGTAAATATCTTCTGGGCCCGCTTTCCCGATGACCAGATCTCAGTCTGTGTGGCAGGTGGAAGTGAGGGAGTTAGGATCATCACCACCGAACAACAACCTGGAGAGTTAGTAAAATACGATAAGAACCGCCCGCCCGGTATAGGTGCTCCTTATCTCCGCATCAACTATGGTGCTTTGCCCGATGATGTCAAAGAGAACATCGGTCATGAGCCTGAGGCTGAACCGGAAGAAGACGAAGAGTACGCCAAGACCCAACCGCCCGATTTGGACCTTGATTAACATTGTGGATTGCGGATTTGAGACTAAAGTTCTCAATCCCAAATCCGCAATCCCCTCCCCTTCCCTGCTTGACAGAACCAATCTCATTCTTAATGTAAATCATGTTCGATTACAATCCCGGAAACCTGGTCCTTTGGTCTAGATAAGATGGCATAGCGCTCAGCGCAGAGCGCCTAGAGAAAAACAGAGGAAAGGGTAAACAGTGAACAGTTAGGCAAACAGCGAAAGATCGCTTTTTCCTTCACCTTTTATTGTTTACCGGGATCTCGGGGTGGTTCATAAATATGCCGGACAGCACAGATTATTACATTCTATGTACTCATTGCGGCGCAAAAAATAAGCTGCCAGTAGTGAGGCTTGGCCAAAGTCCTAACTGTGGTAAGTGCAAAGAACAACTCTTTTCCGAGTCATCACCCCTTCGCAGTGGTACATTTATCGTATCCTGCAAACAATGCCAAACTAGCAACAAAATCCCTTTCAATAAAATTGGAGACCAGCCCATCTGTGGGAGGTGTAAATCTTCCCTTGCCTTCAACTTTTCTACCCAGACTACACCTCTGCTGCTGTCAGATCAAAACTTTACTGACACTGTACTGCGTTCACCCTTGCCTTTTTTAGTCAACTTCTTCTCACCTAATTGCGGTCCATGCAAGTTACTGAGCCCTACCATCAACAAAATAGCTAGAGATTACCAGGGTCGCCTCAAAGTTGGCTCCTTCAATGTTGATCTGAATCAACATGTCCCCACTTTATATCGAGTGGGTGGAACCCCTACTTTAGTCCTCTTCCAATATGGTAAAGAACTTGGCCGGCTCGAGGGTTACCAGCCTTCGGGAGCTCTTATTAGCTGGATTCAACCGCATGCGTGGTGAACGCAGAGCGCTCGGCGCATAGGGCATGGGGCATAGGGGAAGAAAGCTGGCAGGGAGCAGCTGGCAGCACATTCAAGTCCAAAGTCTGGAATTGAGAATGTACGGTTTCCACCATTTACCGTTCACGGTTTACCATTTAAGAATGCAACGATTTCTACGATTTGAACGGCTTCAACGGTTTTAACGATTTGAACGACATGTACTTGCTTTAATAAGCAAGTTTACCCAGTGATTTGAGAATAAGGGTTACGCCCATGGCGAACATACCAGTAAGACCCATTCCGCAGGAAAATCCCGCCAACAGAACAGGTGCATACTGGCGCCACATTGCTCCGTAACGCTTGAGGAAAAAAAAGCGTCCTAGAAATGCTCCCACCACCTCCAGGATCATGCCATGGGGAGTAGACTGACCCAAACCACGAACCACTCCGTACACCAACAGTACTGGTAAGCCCAAGACATTCAGTATGATATAGGTTACTAAGCCAAAGCCCAAACCACCCAAAACGTAACTTGCTTTCAACGCCTGGAAGAAAAGGGAATTTCCCTCCAAAGTCGAAGTTTGCATCAGCAAGGTGTTTAAAGCCTGTAAATGCCAGAGCTCCTGAGCATAAGGATAGCTACTGGAGGGTATGGGCGCTAAACGCCAAATAAATTGAGAGAAGAGAAGGCTTGCCACCATAACAACCGGGAAAACCACAATCTCTGCCTTGATGATACCCCGTATGCTCGTCCCAGTAAGTTCTATCTTGCGAAACTGGACAGTGGCCTCCCCATAGTTGTGAATGGGAATCGGTGCATACCAGATTTCGATTCCCTGGTAGCCAAAGAATTTTGCTCCTGCAATGAAGCTCGCCTCCCGCACTAGGGGTAAACTGACGAATTGTCCGGCAATGCCTTCCATACGGGCGGTAATATACGAGATAACCGGAGTATAGATGAAGCCATAGCCAAGGAAAAAGATCCAGGGGAATTTGGGAACCAACCAAACACAGAGGCCCGTATAGGCCAAGGTAGATAAAACATAGATGCCGATGGAGATCCAGAAATTGAAATCACCCCTTCCGGGTGGAGGCTTGAAAAGCGCTTTAAAGCTAGCCCGCTGCCCTCCACCGCCATTCCAAAAAGAGCGCACCACATACCACACACCTATAAGGCCAATGGCGAGCCCCAGGCCGATACCGAAACTCATATAGAAATCGAAATTGTTGGCGAAAACGGTATCAACGGTACCCATACCTGGGCGCCAACGGTGGAGTATCCCATGTTTGTAGAGAACCGGGTTAGCGGCTACGGTGATGATCAACCCCGCCAGTCCGCCCATTACCGCCCAAAATGGTAATACCATGCCAATAAATATGAGTCCCAGATCTAATTGCAGGCCCGTGGCTACAGCTGGCAATACATCCTCGGTGTGTCGGGTTAAGTCAATCCACGGTATAGGAATAAGACGGATTGGTTCCGTCAACAGCAAGCTTGAAACAGCAGGCAAAAGCACATACAGGGAGCCGAAGGCCAAGCCAATTACCCCACCGATGGAGAAAACACGCCATTTCCAACTTTTTTGTTTATCTTCTGTGGATTCGGCTAGGGCCATAGTCCCTAAGGCTCCCACCGGCGCCATGGGGAAGGGGAGCTTTTCCACATCGGAGGTAATCCTGAACAAAGCATAGCCTAGACCAAAATGATCGATACGTTGAATGATCTGTGACCCCACCAGAAGTAAAATGGGGATCATCCAATCGCGATGGAAAAAGGTGCGTTCGAGGAGAGACTCAGAACCTATGGCTGGTGCCACCCACTTAGGGATGAATTCGGTGAGTCCCAACATTTTGGCCGCATCTGACTGGACCAGATACTGATTCCACAGCAGCCCCTGAAAGGGTGATGCCAAGGCAGCCCCCGCCATGTAATAAAGGAGAAAAATCTCCTGCTCTTTTAGTTCGGTGTAGGACCTTTTGGCCAGTTCAGCGAAAAGAATTATGGTCACCCAACGAGCCGCCGGACCAATGCCAGTACCGATTACAAGCTGCAGGTACATGCTGCCTGGCATCATGAGGAAACCGATGAAAATGGCGCCAACAATTGTTTTCCAGTCGAAACCTTCCTCAAAATGATCCGGCACTTTTAAGAGGTCTCGATACTCTTTTAGCTCTTTATCGTCGTACATTTCACGTCGCATAGCGCAGAGCGCAGAGCGCTGAGCGCAGAGAGTGTTTAGGGTAGAACCGTAAAATTATCGGGCACGAGTTACAGTCCTGCTAGAAGCAATAGATAAGTTGCTATACTTCTTGGTACTGCTCAGTCACGCTATGCGCTATGCTCTATGCGCTTTGCGTCAATTAGGTGGGCAGAACCTGATAGCTCGCAAAGGTGAAGAGTCCCACTAGGGCCCAGGATCCTGCCATGAGAAAATCTCCTATAATTAAGCCAATGAAAAAGAATCGCACCTTCTTGAACAGTGATACTCCCCCGTATCTAAGACTCAAATGGTTACAGAGCCAGCCCAGGGCGAAGCTAAACCAGAGTATCCGCATTGCCGAACTGTAGGCCGTCAGGTAGCCTATGGGATGGATCGGCCACCAGTAAAAACGTTGATAGAGAATGACCAGAACCAGCATAATACCGGCACCAACAGCTGAAAATATCAGCACCCACTCACGGGGATCACCGGGAGCATCCAGGAGACGCTGGACATTCTCGTAGACACCAACTGTAGTGCGGGTGGCCCAATCCATCTGGAGACCGCGGATTCCGTACTTGTGACAGAGGGCGAGCATGGCCACAAAAGAGACCACTACCCCAGCAATAATCGCCAGAATGATCCCTAGGAAGATCATTCGCCTGTTGCGGCTGCCTTCGCTTACCTTGGCGCCATGAACCAGCGAAGGCATGATGGATTCCCGCAAGTCTACAAACATCACCTTTTGCATAACCGCCGCCATGGCCAGCCCCAGACTGGTAAAGAAGCGGGAGCCAAAAAACGACAGCAGACCATCTGTGGGAGCAGCTGAGAGGGTAAAATAAGGAATACCCCCCTGACAGATCACCTTGCTGGACACCAACATAATAAAAAAGAAAGCACCGAGAAGGAGGACTGCCACCGTTAGAGGCATGCCGAAGTTTACACACCAAAAGACAAGTACCACTGTTCCCAGCCAAAATCCCCAACCGGAAATCCTCGGAGAAGACCACGCCACCTCGGATTTTTTCCTTTTGCCAATAAAAAAGCACTGCCGCGCAACATCCAGCAGGTGATAGCGAGCCAACCAGACGATGAAGATAAAGAAGACAGCGTAAGCACCAATTACCTGGGTTTCTTCCGGGCGTGAGAGGGCAGGACCAAAGGTTACCCCCAAGGCAGCAGCAGGAATGTTGTAACCTAAAACAGCCAGCAAGCCATATAGTAGGCCGCCAATGAAAAAAAAGAACCAGAAACTGAAAGAGATCTGCCGGGAGGTTAGAAAGGAAAATCCGATAAAGGCCGGGTAGATGAAGATTTTCAGCTTGTGAAAACCCGAAAACAGGCCGTGTTTAGGAAAATACGGACCGGCAAGAATCAACGTCGGAATCTGGGGCACTGAAGGGAAATAGAAATGGAGTCCATTAATGAGATGGAGGGTAAAAGTAGCCAGCAACCCCACAAGGAGAAAACGGTTGGCGAGGAAGCGTAATAGCCTCTTTTCGGCCAGAGCCTCTTCCATGAGCTGGGGCACTCGAAGAAGAGGGAAATTCATCTTCTCGTTGGCTATCCACTGCTCACTAAAAATATCAACCAGACAGAGCATCACCCAATAGCAAAGGAGAACAAAGCCCGTCCAGGTAAGGAGGGGTGGCAGCCAGCAACCCCAGGGAATCTTCTGGATAACTTGCCACCAGCTCATCTGACTGCCTCCCTCCAGTCCGTTATAAAGAAGACTAATGGAGCTCATATCACCTGGATACCAGGCTCGAGGCAGTAAGGGCTGAATCACTTCGCCCCAGCGATTGCCGACGCTGGCAAAATGGTAGGGAGCTGTTAGGTTGATGAAGAAAGTCCGAACCAGGCCGGTGTAGGCAATCCCTGAACCTATTACCATTAGAACCCAGACGACCAAGAGTTCGCGACCGCTTAACCAGTTGGCAGTAGAGGGAAATCTCCCGAGGGCTGCAATTCCCATGGAAAGCCAGAAAAAAACAAAAAACGCAGCAAGGGGAAAATGTCCGCCTCCAAGAGGAGTTGCATTAAGGTAGGCATTGTTATAAGGGGTAAGGGCGCAAATTATAGTTCCCAGAAGAACGCCCAGAATTATTGCCCTTAGTCTTACCCTATTCTTATCCATTTTCACTTCTGTTTCTACTAGTAACAATCACTTCAACAAACAGACGAGAGGGTCCCTGTAGGCTAAACTAGGAACCACTAAGCATGTATCAAGGACGAGAAGGTGGCCGCTTGATGTGGGATAATAAAACCTGCCTTAGACTTTTTTCAGCAGCATGTTACCTCCAGTAAGCCAAACGGTCCTACGTCGATTACTCAAAACTAGGTCCAATTCAGGGCAGCGATCTCCTCAGAAGCGTATTCTGTGGCCAGTAATTTAGCATAGTGGGCCTGGGCTTCATTGTCGAGGGATCGCCAAATCAGTAATTGTTTTCTTAAGTCGTTTAAAAAGGCTTTGTTAATCCGTCTCCAATAGTTGGCCTCACCAGCTTCACGCTGCAAGGTTACCTGAATTTCTAGATAGTTATCAGGGTCCTCTGTTGACGGACAAAACACTAGATGAACAAATTGCTTTACGCCGAAATCAAAGGGTGCAAGCCAGACCCTGCACTTAATTTGGATGCAGTCCTTTTCGCAGTGATCTGGGCCGCCGAGCCCAGAAAGTTGGCTGCGGGGGCAGTAAAACTCCAAGGAGATGTCATCGATGGTGAAGAGCCCGTGTGACACATCCTGATGAGCAAGGTAGTAGTCGCGCAGATACCCTGCAATTCCCAGTTGCTCCCTGTATTTCAGCAAAAATGGAAGGGTGAGCTTCATCTTCACGCCCTCAGGTTCTGGCAGCGTCCAAGCACGAGTTACGTCGGGGATGGCAATGGAGGCCGCCACCCGAGATGGATAGATTACTGACACCAACACCACCAGGATTACCAGCATCATGGCTGCTACTCCGGCTAGAGACGAATAGTTCACTGTAATTCCCTGCCAGAGAGAAGTACTGGCAAAAAGGTCGGCACTGGTCTGAGCCAGCAGATAACCCAAAACCACGCTGAGCACAGCGAATGCCAGTGCTTCGGCGATGAAAAGAAAAGAAACGTGAAAGGGTGCCAGGCCTACCGAGGTATAAACGGCAATCTCTCGCTTCCGCTCGTAGACACTACCGATCATGGTGTTGAGCACTATAAGCACGGAGATCAATAAAGGAATGAGGATGTTGGGTACACCGCTGTAAGTGAGAGTATCAGAGGCGTAATACATAAAGGTGCCCTCTTTTTCTCCAGCGAAAAGGGTCAAGCCGAAACGGTCCACCAGATCTTCGGCGAGTCCTCTGATAACCTCAGAGGAGTGCGGCCGGATAGCGAGAGCCTTGAGCTTGCCGCCTAAAGCCATAAGAGTCTCAAAGGGCATTATTAGTATCAGATCAGCAGAAATATGTTGATAAAGGCTTTGAAAGGTCTGTACATCCTCCCCGGCCTCTATGGCCTCCATCTCCACCTCGGTGACCTCCATCACCGCCTCGCTGGGAAAGGTCACTGGAGTAATAGGCTCACCATCTAGATCTGGATGACTCTCCAATCCTTCACCCCTGAAACAACCCACCACTCGAAAATTAGCACCCCAAATTGACACTTTAGCTTTCTCCGGATCTTCTAGCGAGACCCCAAGAATTTTTGCAAGTCTTTCAGGAAGAAGCACAACCTGCCGCTCATCCGGTTTAAACCACCGCCCGCGACTGAGTGTGTCCCCCAGGTTACTGACACTCGGCTCTCGAGCACTGAGACCCACCACCCCTCTTGCCAAGATTTCCTTCCCACCCAATCGAATGGGAACCACCGCCGCCTGAGTGCGATCCTCATTCTCCAGCCAGACTCTGGGCACCACAAGGGCCTTGTCCTTGAATTTATTCTCTGTTGTAGCAAGAGCTTCAGCCGGCAGGCTGTCCCAATTGAGGATCTTCATAAGTAAGCCTTGATATGCAGAACTTTCCTGCAAACGAAGGCTACCACGATGACGCAAACTTTTAACCGTGGTGAAACTCATAATAGTGAAGGTGAGGATAATTAAGGTGACGCATGTGAGAAGTGTCCGGATAGGTCGACGGCGCAAATTACTAACACCCAAGACAAAGGCAGCTATAAATGCCTTTGTCCGACTTATCTCTGAACCTCTCATTTGGCGGGCTCGCTGCTGGAGCAGTACCATTTCTTGTTCGAATCTACTCATGATAATGAGGGCCACAAGCAACGAAAGACCAAGGATAAAAAAGGCAAGTATTACCACCAAAGGGCTATAAGTGAGGCGAAATGCCGGATGGACCTCGTAAATCACGGCGATAATCAGACACAGAATCAACAAGAAAGCAACGATTCTTTTGTGGATATCAACAAAAGCAAAAAGTAAACGTTCCAGGCAATAGGCGAAAGGAACAAAAAGGGCTATGTAGAAAAGCACCCCAAAGAGCACGTCTTTCTGTGTTTTTTCTATATCGTTGTATATGCGGCTGGCTAAAGCCCAGGAGGTTCTGGCTTCTTCCATAAAACGATCGTAGCGCAAATTTTTCAGTGCTCCCTCGGCTCGCCCCAAAGCCTCAATGCCTTCCTTTTGAAGTACGCGAATTCGTTTATTTCTGATACCGTGATTCTCCAAATTGGTTATCCGTGGCAGCAGAAGGTTCCACATATCTCGTGCAACCCGATATTCTGTGGCTGGGATGATTGGCCACTGCTCAACCCGATATCCTCTTCCTTCTGGTTTGGCGGCATCGGAATTTAGCAAAATAAGTTTCTTTTTGAGCACTGTATCCGAAAGGGTCAACTTGAATGGTGTGATAGGCTCCAAGAATATGTTTGCCAGAGTGGAGGCGCGGGTATCGATTCTGCTCCACCAGTAGCGCAGTGGTTTGGCCTCACTCCTGCCGTCTATCAAATTGATCCTTGTCATATAGCTGAAAGTGCGGGGTTCGAGAAGATCGAACAAGGTACTCGCCCGACAAGCAAACATCACCAGATCCGTCTCCATGAAGCTTCGTGTCATCTTTATTCGGTAAGCGTCTTTACCGGTCATAGCCTTATCAATTGCCCAAATGATCTCTCCACTGTCTTGGCTGAAGCGAAAACCTTCCAGAATAACTTTGTGGATCGTGTGTTTGCGGTCGGCAAGACCTCGCACATGAAACAAACCGCCAGCGTCTACCATGGTATAAAAAAGGCTGGGTCCTTGATAGGCAAGAACGAGAGTTCCCGGGGCAGGTTGATCAGGGAAAATTTCCCCTTGGCGAATGAAGTTTGCTCGACCCGCAAGGGACGAGAAGCCCCTCAGGGGTAAACGATCAGAAACCAGCTCCGGCTCGTGGGTAAGCTTCTCAATCAGAGCAGAAATTAGTCTACTTTGTTGCTCTAGATAAGCCGAGTTTAGCTTCTCTGGCCTATCATAGGGTGTTCCCCAGAATGGGCGGGCATCGTTCAGGGTGGCCAGGGTAATTCCCAGAAATCCTGCCAGTGCAGTTACCTCCCCTCCCAGGGCAGGTTGGTCGGGAAGATAGCTCTGCCAAGGGCGCAATGGGTTAGGCCGCAGGGTGTCTTGAAAGAAATTGCTAAAGCCCAGCTCCTTCTCAACCTCCTTACCCAGACGATTCAATATACGGTTGATGGGTGCGTAGATACCTGTGCGACTAATTTGCGGCTTCAAGTCATACATAAAACCGTAGTTGAAGGCGCCAATTCCCTCACCATGGCTGGAAAGGTGCAGTGAAATGAAGGCAGTGAGTTCAAAATTACTCATAAATCCGCGCAACCGAGCATTGCTGCGCATACATTTCATTTGCTCCCGACCATCCTCCAGAATGGTTTTGTTTTCCTCGATTGCCGCCGGTATCAATTCCTCTAGTAGCTTTAGCTCTTCACCCTCAATACCCTGGTAGGAACTGCGCCAGCTCAGCCGGCGCAAAAGAAGCCGCCGTCTGGCCAGCTCATCTATCTGCCGTTGATTCTTCTCCCCACCCTTCTCGAGGCGAAGCTGCATGAGCCTCTGACTGAGGGAATCAACCTCGCTTTTTATCTGCTCTACCAAACTTTCCCGCAAGCGATCAGTGGCCTCTCTACTCGATTCTTCGGGGACCAGCGGCGCCTCCAGGGCTTCCAGAGCCTCCTGGGCTTGCTTTATCCGGTTTTTAAGTTCATCCTCCACCTTTTTTCGCTCTCTTCGGCTGGAGCGAAGGGGCCAAATAAACTCTCTCATGCCGGCAAGGGTTTGGGCATGCCCGCTAGTAGCCAATAGAAGTACCGACCTGCCTGGAGGGCTATCACGCAGCGCACGGGCCAGATTCAGCAGGGAAAGGATACTACTCGCCTCGTCTGCACCAGGAGACATCCCTGGTATCAATGCCGTGCTGTCATAAAACGCTTCCACCACAAGCAGCTGATCCTTGAGCTCTGGGTTTTTACCCTCGATGAGAGCGTAGATGTTTTCTCCCTGAACCCGCCGCCATCCCCCACTGGAATTAAGGGAGACCCGGGAAGCAAGCAAACCATCCGCTGCCGTCTCAAAAGAGCCAAATAATGATCTTGCCTGGGAAAGTGGCATCCAAAAACGAGGGAATTCCAGTGAGGTAAGTTCAAATTTTTCTTGAAAGAACCATTTTGAAGTTGGCCCTCGGTCTACATAGATTAGCGCCTTTGCTCCCAGCATCGGCGCATTGAGCCAATTTTTACCAGAATCCAACTCCATCAATATGATGCTACCCTCCACCTTGATGGAATTGAAATCCTCAAGCTTACCTTTGCTCACATAATAGAGGGGACCTTCGATCCCCGCTGCCGGTGTAGATTGGGGGCTTAGTGCGTTTAGCCTGAGTGGTTTTACCGGGGTTCGTTGTTGCCCCCCTATGGTAAGATAGGCAGGCTGGTATTGGGTGACCGGCAACAGAAAGCGTTGCCGACCGACCCGTTCAATCCCCAGAGCTTTAAAAGCTTCCTCAATTTGATCTCCCGCCTTACTGCAGCCGGGAGTTCCAGTACTCCGGTCCTCCAGTGCAGATAGCTCTCTAATCAGGTCTTTACCAACCTCAGCGGCCCAGACAACTTGCGAAGTAAAACACCAAAGGCCAACAAGGAAAAGCAAGACCCTGATTGTGCGCCAGAGCTTAGGCCTGCTAATTCTCTCAGTGAGTTCTTTCCTATGGCATGACCATGTCATACTAATTGGTGTCCGGGAGCACTCACGCTTATGGATGATGGTCAGAGATGCAAATGCACCAGCGCGCCCTGCGGAATAGAATTCCTTTCGGGAAATTCAACAGGGCGAGCGCATTTCCCGTCCGCCGAAGGCGGTCTGCGGGGCTAGCGAGCGAACTATAATAAAAGGGATATCTTCCTTACATTTCGGATTCGACCAAACCGGACTAGAGCCTGTCGGAGAAAAGCGGAGATCCCGCTACCGGCCTGCGAGGAGCTTCAATACCCTTCGTGCAACTACTAAAGGCGGTGAGCGATTTCTCCCACCGAAATGGATAGTTGTTCTCGCTCTTCGACTTTATCTATCCGGCCATCTCGTATCCAGACGACACGATCTGAGACGCTGAGCATCTTGAAATCATGAGTGGCAGAAATAATAGTAACACCTTTCTCTTCACTCAATCTTTTCAGCAATTCAATGATTTCTTCACCTGTACTCAGATCAAGGTTTCCCGTAGGCTCGTCCGCCAAGATAATGGCTGGATCGTTGGCCATTGCCCGGGCAATGGCCACTCGCTGCTGCTGGCCTCCAGACAGCTCAGAGGGTTTGTGTCTGAATCGCTCTCCTAGGCCCACCAGGTCCAGCAACTCTAGACCTTTTTGTACTGCCGCATCATTATGCATTCCGCCAAAAATCATCGGTAAAGTGACATTCTCCAGCGCAGTCATAACCTGGATCAGGTTGAATGTTTGGAAAATGTAGCCAATTTTTCGACAGCGCAGCCAGGCTAACTCGTAAGCATCGAGTTGGGCGATATCCACTTCGTCGATAAAAACCTTACCGGAGGTGGGCTTGTCCAGGCCTCCGATCATATTGAAAAGCGTGCTTTTACCTGATCCCGAAGGCCCCATGATAGATAGGTACTCGCCGGACCGGATTTCTAGATCAACACCCCGGAGTGCTTCCACCTTGTGCTTTTTCAGTGTGAAGACTTTGGTAACTCCTGAAACTCGAACTATGTTGTGCAACTCAGTCATATCCATTGACCGCCATTATCCATTTTGTCCAGCAATCTTGGCCAGGCTGCGACTTAAAAAATTCGAATATCTAATTTCGAAATCCGAAACAAATACGAAATTCAAATTTCTCAATGTTCAAAACAAAGACTCCAGGATAATAACAAGCGGTAAGAGTTTTGGTAATTCGAATTTTGATAATTTGAATTTGTTTAGAATTTAGTGCTTCGGATTTCGGATTTACTCCTCTATATTCCTAAGCTGATCAACTTCTTAAAAAAAGCCCATGGCAAATAAGCCTTAGCAGATTATTGTTCTACCCTCATTGCTTCCACTGGTTGCATCCTGGCGGCTACCATGGCTGGATAGAGGACGCCCAGCAGGCTCAGAAGGCAGCCTATAACTGTGGCGAAACCAATGGACTGACCCACCGCCAACCAGGAAATATGCTGCCAAGCCGGAAATCCGAAGCGTATAAGGGTACTCAACAAAGCAGCCACACCCCCCAGCAGAGAACCAAGACCAGCTCCTGCCAAACCTTGCATCCCTGCTTCCAAAACAAAAAGGCGTAAGACAAAACTGTCCAATGCTCCCAAACACTTGATGGTACCAATTTCCCGAAAGCGTTCGGTCACTGCCATGAGCTGGGCATTAATAATACCAACCACACAGACGAGTAGTGAAAGAATAACAATCCAACGTTCCTTGGCACTGCTGCCTGTGGCCGTGGCTCCCGGTTCCAAATCATAACCAGCATTTACCAGAGACTGATGCAGTTCGGGATCTCCCGTTGCCAGTAGGCCATTGGCTGCATCCGTACCAACCCGCACAAAACTTAGAAATGAAACAGCCAGCACCAGGCTCATGGTGGTTATCATAGAGCGAAAGAATCTAACCCTGATACTTTGAAAGCTTATTTCCAGAGATTTTTTGAATGGCAGGACAACCTGCCTGGAGATCTCTGTTTTCTCTTCTTTGCCTGTATTTAACATGACTTCTTTGCCACTATCTTGCTTGAACTTGTAAATCAAAGATTTTCAAAATAGCACAAATGGGATAAGGGGGAAACTGCGAATCAACACCTGCCCTCAAGCACTTTGCAATCTGCCTCGAGTAGAGTGCCCATATGGACAAGTCGCCCATACTGCCAGCGCTTGAGCTTGTTCAAAAGTAGGTCCAAAAAAATAAAAGCTGCCTGGTTCATTCTCTGATGGTGAATCATGACCCCGCAGAAGCCGACGGCAAGATTCTCTTTTAGTTCATGCAAAAGGCTCTGCCAGCCCCCGTAAGCATCCGGTTCTTTTCTAGTGTGGAGGTCCACACTTACTGGATACTCAGCAAGTTTGACTGGAGCAACTGGTTCCACTCCCAAGCTCCTGGATAAAGCCTGATAACCCAAGTCTTGGAGAGTAGTGAGGGTTTCTAGGTCGCATCGGTTCCAAGGTGGAGTAAAGGCGGGAACGAATATTTCTCCCATAAGTTTACGCAGCCGCTGATAACCCAACCACAGATCCTGGCGCTTTAGGGAAGCTTTTCTGCTAGGGCCGAATTCCATTTTCTTTCCCCGGGGTTCGTGATTCAAATGGCGCCAACCATGTTGGGTCCAGCACCACAGCCGTTGGTTTTTACCACAGAGGTTCTGCAGCTGTTGCCAGCGAGGTCTGGTAAGCCAGGCCGGGACTACAGAGAGAGTCAAAGGAGCTCGGTGATGACGAAAAAGGTTAACTAGTCTGGCAAAACCCTCTCCAGGCACTCCAATGTCATCCGCCCTGAAAAAGACAATAACACTTCCACCAGGTTGGAGTTTGGCAGCAGCTTCCTCCAGACATTTGTCTAAAAGCTTCTCTATGTCTGAAGGGACCTGGCGCCATAGGGGGGCAAAATCTTTGTTCCAATTCATGAGAATGCACTTTTTCGCCAGTGCTCAATCCACCGTGCTGTCTCTCGAGCTCCATCCAAGTTGATTGGCACCTTGACAGGTTTTTTTCCTGAACTGAGCACTTTAGTCATAAGGGCCGCCAAACGTGAAGGCTCCAGATCCTCTTCCTTGAGCAGGTTCAAACCTCCAAGGGCGGCGAGCTTTTCCGCCCTAATCCGCTGTTCCCTATTCTGGGCAAATGGAAGGACCAGGGAGGGAACCCCAGCTGCCAGAATATTCATACAGGTATTGTAACCCGCCATACTTATAGAAAGATCTGCCGCCGACAGATATGCAAGGAAATCCTCAGTGAATCTCGCTACCTCAATACCGGGCAATGAAGCCACCCGGTCCGAAAGGTCGGAGAAATTCGCTTCTGACATAAAGGGTCCGGTAAAAACACAAAGGCGTAGTGGTCTTTTGCCGGCCAGGCAAGCATGGGCCTCGACTACTGCCCTGAGAAGCTCATGCCCTACCCTTCCCCCCCCGGCGCTAGCCACAACTAAGGCTTCTTTCCCCTGCAGTCCCAAGCGAGTCCTGACTTTTCTCCCTCCATCGGCGCTAGGCCGTGGAGTGACGAAGCCTGTGTAAGCCAAAGGAATCCTGATTTTATCTGCGCTCTCGAAGGTCTCACTCAAAGAAACCAGAGTTTCATCGGCATGCACTAAAAGTCCATCGAAATATTTATTAAGGATATTCAAGACCCTTTGTTCATAAGTTTGGTGATTTTTCTTTTCCACCAGAATATCGCGAAGGCTGCAGATTATCTTGGCAGAGGGAAAATCACCCCGACGAACCGCCTCTAAAACAGGTTCCACCTCGAAGGCAAAGCTGCGCCGCCCGAAGGGATAGAGTTCGATTAGAAAAATATCAGGTGCAGTTCTTTCGAACAATGAATAAAGAAGCTTCTTCCTCTCCTCCTTCACCTCATCCAAGCTGCGGTTTTTATCGGTTGGTGAGACAACAGTAAAAGACCCATCCATTTGCAATCCCGGCAGCCTATACTCAGTTACATGAGGTGGCAAGCGGACCTCCACTGGAGGACCACCGGTCACCAGAACAAGCTCATGACGGTAAAGAGCCCGGGCAATTTCTAGGCTACGAAAATAGTGGCCAATGCCCAAGACATGTTGGCAGTAATGGACGATCTTCATTCGCTTCCTTCTATTCCCTCGCATGGATGAACAACCGGTCTAACATGGTTGAAAATCTCTAGAGTATTGATGAAGACTAAAAATTCCAAACCTGTTTCGGTCTTTGGATATCGGAATTCAGGCTTTGTTTGTAATTTGGTGCTTGGTGCTTGGGGTTTCATAAATTCCATTACTCCATGGGCGTATGAACTCGGTTCTTACACCCTCATATGTATGAGCCAAGAATGCAAAAACCCCACACCGTTGAAGACTCTCTCAAATTTCCTCATTCAACCGATCAATTTTAAAATCCTCGCCATCGTAACTCAGCCAATGCAATCGATATGGCTCTATTAGGGGTGGCTCTTCCGGCAGGAAATCTCTATGGGAAAGCCGGTAAAGCAGACATTTAATAACTCCTCCATGGGTAACTACTAAAATCCGTCGGCCCCATAAGCGATTGGCCACATCAACCAATGCCTGACGACTACGCTCGAGGACCTCCAAGCGACTCTCACCCTCAAAGGGACGGAAATGCCATCCCATTCTTTCCTGCTCTTTCAGTTCGCTAAGCTTGAGCAGGTCGCTAAAGTTGAGACCTGCCCAGCGGCCCCAGTCCTGCTCTCTCAGCCTGGGTTCTTCGGAGCGAGGAAGATCCAGATGCAGGTTCAGCAGGGTGCCTGTGAGACTCGCTCTGCCCAGATCGCTGGTAACCATATGATCCCATTGGTAACGCCCAAGAGCTAAGACCCAGCGCTTTACCTGCTGTCGACCGTGTGATGTCAAGGGGGCATCCTGTTGCCCCTGGATGCGTTTTTCTCGGTTCCAGGCGGTCTCAGCATGACGCAGCAGGGCGAAACGGGTAACCATCTGGCTCACTTTTCCTTGCTAAGTGTCAAATCGTCGACGGGTCAATTCGTCGATTCGTTCAATTCTTCATGCCGTTGAAGTCGTAAACGGTGAACGGTACGAGATGTTATCCGTTATCCGTTATACAGAGGACTTCAGCCCATAACTAATCCTAACTCGGAACTTGGAACTTGGAACCTTGGACCTGAATGTGCTGCCAGCTTTCTTCCTCTATGCCCTATGCGCTTTACCTGTTTTTTCTCTGGGCGAGGCGCAGCAAAATATCCTCCACGACTCGATAATTGCTTTGGAGATCATGGCGACTGCGCACATAGTTGCTCGCAGCTTTTCCCATCTCCCTTCTCAAGGAGGAATCATCCATTAGTCGAGTCATAGCCTGATTGAATCCCTTGACATCGAAGGGCCGCACCAGATAGCCGCTCACTTTATCTGCAACTACCTCCGGAACACCCCCATCAGCAAAGGCCACTACCGGTAGACCGCAGGACTGAGCTTCTAAGTACACCATGCCCAGGGACTCACGAATACCGGGAAAGACAAATAAATCTCCGGCGCTGTAAAAACGGTACATTTCCTCCCGTGGCACCTTACCAAGGAATCGAACTCGCCCCGGGAGCAAGTGTTCTGCCATCTGGCGAAGACGGGGAGCTTCTTTTCCGTCGCCAGCTATCAGCAGATACAAAGGAACATCATTTTTGAAAAGTTCGCCACATGAGCGAATTACCCAAGAAATTCCTTCGCTTTTCACCCCTGGTCGGAACATGGCAGCGGTGACTACGACTACGCCGTCAGCAATGTCCATTTGGAACCGGAGCTGCTTGCGCCACTCTGAATCAAAAGAGAACTGTTCGGTAAAGATACCAGGCGCCACATAGGTAAGACTTTCTTCCGGCACTATTCTTGCCAGATTGACCAGATCCTCTTTCCTGTTGGTAAAAACGTGGAGCGCAGCTAGAAGTGCTTGCCGATTCAAGACAAAGCCAGGCCACGTAGTCCAGTGCTTCCGCCGTTTGGTTGAGTAAATGCCTTGAAAGATAACATAGGGTAGGCCGAGACGGCGGCAGCAGTAAGGCCCAAGTAGGTCTGGTGCTTTGTAATAGCTGTGATAGGTCAGCCAAAGATCAGCTGCCGTTTTGCGGCAATGCTCTAGAGACCGTTTGCGATCTCGCACAACCTGGGGCCAAAGCCAAGGCTTCCAGTAAATCCAGCGAGCGCGGAGCCGGGTTATTCTGTCTATCCTATGGCCGCGCCCTTCGAGGAAGTGATAAAGGCCAGTGCCTATCACCAAGTCACCAGAAGGGTGGGGATGGTCCAGAGGTTTTAAAGGGGCATAAAAGGCAATCCGCATACAAGCATGCGTCCTGCCCTTAAGGGCACCGGATGGTTCGGGGTCCAAAGCTTGCCTCCGATGAAAAAAGAATTACTCTCCCTTTTCTGTTCTTGTTAGTCCTGCCGCTTCAAATATCTCAGCCAGCTTCTGGATGAGCTCTCGGTTGTTGAATTCTTCCCTGACCCGTCGGCGCGCCGAGTCGATAATCCTGTGCCGCAGTTCTGCATCTCCAAGCAACTTAACCATGGATTGAGCCATTGCCTCGGGTTCACCGGGGTCTACTAGAAGTCCAGTGCGACCCTCCTCCACAAGTTCCGGGATTGCCGAGACTCGGGTGCCCAAAACTGGTACTCCCATGGCCATGCTTTCCAGAAAAACATTGGGAATACCATCCCGGTCACCGTTGCGCGCCACCTCACATCCCAAGACAAAAAGGTCAGCTTTCCTGTACTCATCGATGACCCTGTGGTGAGGCTGGGTGCCCAACCAAGTGAAAATATCTTCAAGACCTAGATCACCTATTTGATTCAAGATTGATCGCCTCTCCTCTCCATCGCCGATTAGAGTGTAACGTAACGAATATCCCTGATCGAGGAGATTGCGCAGGGCACGAAATACCGTGGGTAGACCCTTCTTCTCAACTAGACGGGCAATGCTGAGGATTCGGTAAGGAGGTGAAGGCTTGCGAAAGTCAGATGGCCCTGAAAATAGTCCGGCATCGATGCCATGGTAGACTCGGTGAATAGAGGGCCCATCTGAAGACAATGATTGCAGGAAACGACGATTGTAGTCAGTGCAGGTGACGACGAATTTGGCCAGAGCAATTTTTTCCCGGAGCTGCCGTTGGTCGGAAGTATATATATCCTTGGCATGGGCGCTGAAGCTGAAGGGCAGACCGCTTAGCTTGTGGGCAAACAATGCCACCGATGTGGGTGAATGAGCAAAGTGAGCGTGGAGGTGGCAGACATCTGTACTTGGTAACAGAGCATGGACGAGGTAGCCTGCCTGGAGCAAATGTTTAATGGTGGCGATTTTTCTAGTCCGCCGGAAGCGGTTGATCATCAACCGGAAGGCCCCTGAGTATTCTTCAGGGCGCTGTCTCGCCAGTTTAACATTGTGGTAGAGCAGGCGAGGTAAAGGCAACAAGAGAGAAGAAGGAAGATAGTCCACCCCTGCCTGAATTTGCTCGACACTCTCGTGAGTGAAAGATTCACGGGGCTCGCGCATGGAAAAAAGATGAAGTGAGAAACCGAGTTGTTCCAGCAAATATATTTCATTGGAGATAAAGGTTTCACTAATACGGGGGTAACCCTTGAGGATGTACCCGATAGTTGTCTTTTGGCCCTTCCTCAACTTTCTTGACCTTTCTCATACCTTACATCTCGTATCCTACATGGACCATCTGAGTTGCTTCCTTCGGAGGGTATAGTATCTTTACGAATCTATGGATGAAGAATATTATCACGCAGAACCTCGTCCAGTCCAGGCGGGTGTCAGGTTTCGGCTCTCAAAAGAAAAAAATAGAATCTAAAACCTGACACCTGTCGAGCAACCCGTCTGAAGCGAAGCGGCAGCGGCAAACGCTGAACTCTAATATCTTGACTCCAATGAAAAAAGTCCGCGGCGGCGGACTATATTTCCCAGTTGGCTATTTATAAGTCGTTAGAATTTCAGTGTTAAAAATACTAAAGATGTAATACCTTTTTCTCCCTAGAAACCTCGCCGCGGAACTCATCCAATCGTCGGCTCATTATTTCTAGACCTGTAAATTGGAAATTTTTTATTGCTTGATGATAGGTTTCTGGCTTCTCGATCATAGCAAGCAGCTTATTTCTCAATAGATCGGGGTTCACCTGATACCAGGGAATGAAATCTGCCAAGTTGTGCTCATACAAAATCTGAGCTCGAATTAACTGCTCCCGGCGGGGTTGTTCCCTGGGAATGATCAGCGAAGGTTTCCCCTGGCTTAAAATCTCACAAACCGTATTGTATCCCCCCATGCACACCACAACATCGGCAGCCCCTATTAATCTCTCCATTCTTCTATAGAACCGGTAAGTCCGCACCTTAATTCGCCTGGCTCTATTGAAAATCTCCATCCTTTTCTTTTTGGGCATGAAGGGTCCCGTAACCATGACCGTTCGAAAGGGAGGCGAATCTCCCCATTCCTCAAGCATTCTGAGATAGGCATCCATATGGTCATAACCGTCCCCACCACCTCCAGTGGTGACCACTACAAGCTTTTGCTCGCTGTCAAGACGCTGTTCCCTCCTCACCTCCTTTATCTCTCCTGTCTTGGGTACTGCTCGAGGTATGTATCCAGTAAAGATCATTTTCGCACTGATCTCTTCAGGGATATCGTACTCACGGATTGGGTCATAGAAATCCTGATTGCCATAAACCCATATTTCCGAGTAGTACTGATCCAGAACTTCATAGACACCCTTGTCTTCCCAGTCCTTTTTGGTACTAGCGGCATCGTCCATGATGTCCCTGAGGCCGAGGACAGCCTTAGTATGCCCATGACAGCGATTAAACCACTGCAAGGTTGGAATAATCTCCCTTTTGAGACCTAAAGGTGTTTTATCCACGATAAAGAGTCGTGGTTGGAAGGCCTTGGCAGTACTGGTAATTATAGTCTGACGTATTTTAAGGGCGTGCCGGGTGTTTATTTTGATGGAAAGGGGCAGGTATTCTTCATTGGTCATCTTTATCATGCCAGGGACGCGAACAAAGTCGATCTGAGGGGGAAAGGAAAATCGGCCAACTATCGGGGATCCTGTGATGATGAGGATATTAACATTGGGGCTGCGCAAATGGGAGGCAATGGCTAGAGTCCTACGAATATGCCCCAAGCCATAAGTGTCGTGGGAATACATAAGAATGTTATAGGTCGACTTGCGGGCCATGCATACTTCCAATCAGACATGCTTTGGAGGAGTATCTCAAATAGTGGTATTTTTCAGAGGCCCACTCAGCTCATCCCTGAGACAAAGGCGACTCTACTAGATAACACCACAAAGGTCAAGTAGTACCCCCCTTGAATTGCTACCCTTGACTGGAAGGTCAGCTTCCCTATAATGACCTGAACTCAATATAGCGCATAGCGAAGTCGACGACCTCTCATCTAAGCCTTTAAATTTTTCATCTGGCCAGAGTAATAGAACTTGAAACATTGAACCTTGAACTTGGAACGTGCAGATGGCATCTGTCCAACTCGGCATAGATAACCTGCTGGCAATTGAGCCGGCCTGGCTAAAAACCGCCAGGATTGGCCTGCTTGCCAATCAGGCCTCGGTTGATAACCGTCTGCGGCACAGCCGAGACAGACTGCTCGCAGCCGGGGCAAAAATCACCGCACTTTTTGCCCCACAGCATGGTTATTTCGGTGAGCAGCAGGCCAATATGATAGAATCGGATGACTTCATTGATGATCACCTCAGCATACCGGTCTTCAGCCTCTATGGCAAGACCCGTCAACCCACGGAGGCTATGCTCTCATGCATTGACGTCTTGGTAGTTGATCTCCAGGACGTAGGCACCAGAGTATATACTTTCGGTACCACTTTGGCTCTGTGCATGGAGGCTGCTCGGAGCCATGACGTTTTGTTGGCAGTTCTTGATCGACCAAATCCCATTGGCGGCCACCATTGTGAAGGAAACCTCCTTGATCTCAAGCGACGCTCCTTTGTGGGCCATTTCCCAATTCCCATGCGCCATGGCCTTACCATGGCCGAAATGGCACGTCTTTACAATGAAGCTTTCGAGATTGGCGCTCCTTTGCAGCTATTTAGCATGCAGGGCTGGACACGTGACATGTCTTATCGCCAGACGGATTTGTATTGGGTGCCTCCCTCCCCTAATTTGCCTACCCCCGAGTCAACCTTGCTTTATCCAGGCCAGGTTATTCTGGAGGGAACAAACCTTTCAGAAGGCCGCGGCACCACCACCCCCTTCGAACTGTGGGGTGCACCGTATCTCAAGTTAGAAAAGATTCTAGAATTTCTCGTCCATAAGGACCTTGCCGGCCTTGTATTGCGGCCTGCTCGCTTTACTCCATCTTTTGACAAATGGAAAGGTGAGAGTTGTCTCGGGTTCCAGATCCATATCAGCGATCCTGAAATCTACCGCCCCTTCAAGACCTCGCTTACCCTGCTTCAGGCAGTTGCCCTTAGCCACGAGAATGAATTCCGTTGGACCTCACCCCCTTATGAATATGAATTCAACCACCTTCCCATAGAGATCATCCTCGGTAGCACCAACTTGCACAGGCAGTTGGAAGCAGGTGTGGCCATAGAGGAGTTGGAGCAAAGTTGGGAGCCACAATTAGAGGAGTTTCGCCAACTCCGTAGGCAGTATTTAATCTATTCCTAGCCCCATGCAAAACCAGCAGGCAACTGGCAGCAAACAGCGGGCAGCTATTGCCACTAGTCACTAAGCACCTTTCTAATTTGACATTGTTCATTTAGCATTTCTCATTACTTATTTGAAATTTCCTCTGGAACAAGCTCCATCCAGTGCAAGACGATAAATGACAAATGCGCAATCCGAATTACGAAATGACTATCTGCCAGCTGCAATCTGTCTGCTGCAAGCTGGTCTTTGACCCCGCTGGCTTGCAACTTGCAAAGACTAGCCTTTGCCCTAAACTCGCAGTCAGGCCCTGACTAATGCAGTTTGACGATTTGGCCCAAGAAAATCAGCCGATCGAACAACTTATTGATTTTACCAATAATATTTGCTATTAGCACCAGATACGTTTGCTTTATACATTGTGAACCTAGGGGCCAGACCTATGACCTGTGTTTATCACCCAAGTAAAGACAGTACTGCATTCTGTGATCATTGTGAAGCAGCCCTTTGTGAAGGCTGCACCATCCGCTTAGAGGACGGCCGGACCTTCTGTCATAGGTGCATGCTGGCAGTCTCTCTTGAGGATGTGAAAAGTGAAACCACTTTAAGGGAGCAGGAAGAGGAGGACCGGCGAGTCGGTCTGCAGAAGAAGTGGCGACCCACTTATATTAATTTAATTCTCGCCATTGGATTGGCAGGGATATTGGTTCTCTTGGGCCTAAGATTTTATTGGAGTCAGGCCGAAACCATGCCCCAGATTTCTTTGGAAACCAGGGCCCCGGTGGAACTTCTTGCCGCTTTGCAGCAAACACTAACTCACTACTCAGTTGATCACGGCCATAGTTATCCCGACAACCTCTACGAGCTTATGCCAACCTATTTGCCTGATCTAGGAGGAAATAGGGCGGTCTTGCGGCATTTTGAATACAATCTCGATGAGCAAAAAGGTTACCTGCTCCGAATTAAGCCGAATTCACCTATATCGGGAGAAAATCTCCTTGCCACCGAACTGGATATCTATCCGGTGGAGGGAGAAAAATAGTACACCATGTCCAGTAAACAGCTTTGGTGCCAAAGAAGCGGTGGTTTTAGCATATTGGAACTCCTCATTACCCTGGGAGTGGCTGGGTTGCTTGTGGCGCTGGCAATGCCGACTATCACCGCCTATTCCCTCCGGCAGAGCAAGATTCAATGCCGCGCTTCGGTTATTGAATTTCTAAGGGCACAGGAGATGTATTATCTTGACAATAAAAACTTTTATCCTCTCAAATCCGGTGAAAAGACCAGCGAAGCAGGGGTGGTAATCGAGATCGGCTGGAACCCATCTGAACGCCCCGATTCCCCTGGTAAATATTTACTTCCAGAGCTTGCCATGGGATTCCAACCTGACAGTCATCGTGGTTACAGGATCAGGTCTGCGAATGTGCAAACACCGGAGCTATTCGCCCAGACCCTGTTATTCTCATTGAGGACCAACGAGGGTTTTCACAACAACGGCCAGACGGATTACCAGTACGATTTCAAGATGTTTAATCGGGAGAATCCACAGGGCCATCCTGACTGGAGTACCCATGGCCAGTGGATGGTCCGTAATGGTTTTTGGTTTGCTATCTTCGGTTGTCCGGCCTGGCAGTGGACTCCCGCCTGCCCCAGGTGATGGTGCTTAGATCTCCTTTTTGAGAGGCTCACCTCCGAATTGCTTCCCTGAGAATATTGTCCAATTTCCAATTCACCGGTAGTCGAACCGGTTGCCCGTCTCTTGTCAGGTAGAGCAAATATCCGTGGCTGAGACCGAAGTCGAAGAGATCTTTGGTAATGGTTACATCATCTCTACAGTAGTCGATTACTGCATCAAGTTTTCCTTCTCTGAGCCAGCGAACTGCCTGGATACCGTCGGCAGTCTTGGTTTTGCCAAGAGTCTGTTCAGCCAGGTGGCCCAGGCTCAGACGAAACCCCAATCGTTGGTAAATATCTTCCAGGATGTCGAAGGTGGGTAACTCATGGAAATCAAAGTTCGTGTAAGCTGCCAACACCCGATAATCGAATCGTTTGATATTAAAACCCACCACCAGATCGAACCCCCTTAACCGTTCGATCAAATTTTCAACCTGCTCCTCTGCAAAGACTTCGAATCCATTGGAACTTTTATCGTAAAGTACCCCCACCGCCAAACGCATAAGGTGGACGTTTCCCCACCCGCCCACCTCATCAGCCAACCGTTGTGTTTCAAGATCAAAAAAAGCCAAATTCGGTTCACTTCTGCTTTTTTCTGCCCCGACTGCATTGACCACAATCAACTGACTGGTTTCTTCAGCTTTTAGTTCAAGGGAAAGCTCGCCAAGGAGAACCCTGGCGAGAAATAAAGCTGCGGCCTTATCCAGAGGCTTGTTGCCGGCACCGCATTTTGGTGAATGAATGCAGGAAGGACATCCCAGATCACACGGGCAAGCCGCAATAAGTTCCACAGTCTTTTGTAGGAGCTTCTCTATGAGGTCGAATCCTCTGGCAGCCAAACCCACTCCACCCGGGTATCCGTCGTAAATGAAAACAGCACTCTTTTGCAGCTGCAAATGGCGGGGTACGGCAATCCCCCCGATGTCGTTGCGGTCGCATAGGGCGAAGAGGGGAAACATGCTAATCAGGGCATGCTCAAGTGCATGGATGCCCCCCATGAAATGGAGCTGCCGCTCCCGAACCATCTCCTGAAGAATATCTTCGATTTCTAGCCAGATACCGATGGTTTCAAAACTCTGCGAAGGCAGGTCGAGAGAAATGCTATCCAAAAGTTCTCCACTGAATAGATTACGCTTTTCGTACCCAACAACCTGCTCGGTAACTCGGACACGACCCAAACGAGCAATGAAATTGGCAACCGGTCGGCTACGTTGCACCTCTAATATTTCGGTTTCTTTCTCACTGAGGGCGCGGGTATAATAGCGAACCTTGGTGGGCTTGACGAAAACGTTCTTACGTTTTAGGTCCAAATGGGTCACCAGGTGCTGCTGGCCTCTGTGGAGGTAAATAGCCCCTTGGTGGCACTCCTTGAAGACCCTCACTCCGTCATTCTTGCCTATCGCTTTGTCATTGGATCCAGCAAGAATGACATAACCTTCGCCTACACTCCTGATATCCACCAACCGGTGGGGTCTTTGCTTGGCTGCATACCAAACATCGCCCTCGGCGCTTCGCAGCAATGCTCCGCTTTCCTCAAGTGCCGGCGCCCGGGAAGCTAAGATACCGCCATTAGTGTAGAGATCATCACTCCTATGCAAGGGAATCTCTGCTGCAGCACAAGGTAAATGGGCGTCCAGAACTTCAGGATTATCTGGATCAACCACTGCCGCCTCGAAAGAACGTTGGAAAAAGTCTTGAGGATGACGCATAAAGTATTGGTCCAGAGCGTCTGGCTGCGCTATGAGGATCACCAGCGAATCACTCTGCCCTCGCCCAACCCTGCCACTACGTTGCCAGGTGTTGATAATAGTGCCCGGATAGCCGACTAAAATGCAGGCGTCCAGACCGCCGATGTCAATGCCCATCTCCAAAGCGCTAGTAGAAATTACTCCAGCCACTGAGCCGCTAGCCAAGCCCTGTTCTATATCTCGCCTCTCTTCAGCGAGAAAGCCAGCCCTATATGAGCTGACCTTGGAGGCAAGCTCCGGAATGGCTTCAGCCACGTTCATGTGGATGATTTCGGTGAGCTTGCGAGCCTGGGTGAAGGCGATGGTCTTGAGGTTTCTCTTCAGTGCTTTGACGAAAAGGCGTGCTGCCACAGTAGTAGCGCTTATCTCAGGATTGACGAAAAAGAAGTGCCTTCCTGCCTGGGGTGCACCATTCTGCTCCACTGCCTGGAATTCCATGCCGGTCAACCGACTAGCAAAATCTCCGGCGTTCTCGATGGTAGCAGAGAGCAAGATGTACCTGGGCTGGGATCCATAAAGCTGGCAGACCCTTTGCAGCCTTCGCAGAACTTGCACCACATGTGAGCCGAAAATGCCCCGATATGTGTGTACTTCATCGATTACTACAAGGCGGAGATTACGAAAAAAGTTCTCCCACTGTTGATGGAAGGGCAAAAAGCCTAAGTGAAGCATATCTGGGTTAGAAATGATCAAATGGGGTAATTTTTCTTTAATTCTACGCCGTTGACTCGAAGGCGTATCCCCATCATAAACGGCAGCTTGTAATTGGAGTTCGTCTGGCAGTGCTTGATTGAGCGCGACAAAGGCCTGGTATTGATCCTGTGCTAGGGCTTTGAGAGGAAAAAGATAGAGTCCGTGGCCAGCACCTTCCTGACTAAGCAACTCTACTAGGGCTATATTGTAGATTAGCGATTTGCCACTGGCCGTGGGAGTGGCCACCACCACATTTTCACCCTGGCGAATTCTGCTAAGACTCTCCGCCTGATGGCTATACAATTTGGTGATGTTTAGCTTAGCAAGAGCACTACGCAACGGCGCGGCCAGTGGCGGATGGACATCACCATATACCGCTCTACGACTGGGAATGAACTCATGATGCACCAAGCGGGCTCCTGGGAGTTGAGCTGTTTTCAGAAATTCAACGAAACTTTGCATATTCACCGATCGTTCAGGTCGTTCAAACCGTTCAAATCGTTTAAACCGTTAAAATCGTTCAGTACGTAAATGGTAAATGGTAAACGGTGAACGGTACTTGTCATTTGTCATCTCACATCCCAAATTCGAAATGCGCAATTCGAAATTCGAAATTCTGTCTTTTGGCCTCCGACTTCTGTCCTCTGTCGTCTGTCCTCCGACCTCTGATCTCTGACTTCTGCGAGCTGCCTGCTGTATTTCCCTGTGCTCCACGCTCCATGCCCTATGCCTACACGAACAAAGGTACATGGGTGAAACTTTCAACATCAACAAGTCCCTGATCTGTCAGCTTCAGTTTTGGTATTACTGGTAAAGCCATAAACGATAGGGCCATAAACGGCTGTTCCAGGGTAGCCCCAAGGTCAATGGCAGCTTGGTCGACCTCCTTTTTTAACTCCACCACTCGTTCCAGGGTAGCATTAGAGACAAGACCAGCTATAGGCAGGGGTAGTTGCGCTGCAACTTGACCGTCCTTAACCACTACTAGCCCGCCTCCCAGCTCTCTCAAGACATTGGCCGCAATTACCATATCCGAGTCATTGGCGCCTACTACAATAAGATTGTGAGAATCATGAGCCACTGTTGAAGCAAGTGCTCCTTGGCGGAGACCAAGACCACGGATGAAAGCAAACCCCCTACGACCGCTACCCCGGTGTCGCTCAATCACAACCATCTTCAGTAAATCTCGGCCGGGCTCACTCACGGCCGCACCCTGCCTCGTGACTACGGGGAGAATCTCCTCTTCGGTTATCAAGGTATTGGGCACAACTCGAATAGCCCTCACCCTTGAGCCTTGCACCTGAATACGCAGGTCGTCTTCCCTCAATTCCCCTAGTTTCATAGAAATTAGTTCAGTCTCTTTCGCGGCTGTAAGTTGTGGTAGTAAACATTTGCCATCTTTGGCAACCAGTTGACCTTTCTTGTATACTCTGGACACTTCTAACGATTCCAGTGATCCGAGCACCACGATATCCGCCTGATACCCTGGAGCAATGGCACCCAGTGTGCGCAAGCCAAAGTAGCGGGCCGGATTAAGACTCGCCAGCTGGATTGCGCTTATTGGGTCCATGGACAACTCAATAGCCCTTTTTAGGACTCGATTCATGTGTCCGTGCTCGAGCAGATCTTCCGGATGGCAGTCGTCACTTACTAACATGCAACGGTGTTTGGTCTGAGGGGTTACCAGAGGAGCCAGTGCTTCTAGGTCTCGCGCCTGACTGCCTTCCCGTATCATAATGTGCATTCCTTTGGCGAGCTTCTCCCTAGCCTCTTCGAAACGAGTACACTCGTGATCTGAGCCAATCCCACCACACAAATAGGCATCCAGTGAAGCGCCGCTTAGACCCGGAGAATGTCCATCGATTATCTTGTCGCGAAAACGTTCCAGTTTGTCTAAAATAGCCGGGTCTGCATAAATCACCCCGGGGAAGTTCATCATTTCCGCCAGGCCCAGTACCCGTGGATGTTCGGCCAGTATTTCAAGATCACTAGAGGTCAGTTCAGCTCCGGCGGTCTCCATGTTAGTGGCCGGTACACAGGAAGGGGCCATATAAAAAATCTCAAGCCCGACTTCTTCGCTTGCCTTGAGCATAAATTCGACACCGGCCACACCGGCAACGTTGGCAATCTCATGGGGATCAGCCACAACCGTAGTGGTCCCATGGGGAAGTACGGCTCTGGCAAATTCCGCTGGTAAAAGGAGGGTGCTTTCCAGGTGAAAGTGGCCATCAATAAAACCTGGGGAGAGAATGGCATCATTGATTTCAACAACCTCCTTTGCTTGCCGATCATCAAAGCCAACAACCACGCCATCGAAGACGGCAACGGAAGTTGAGACCAACTCGCCGATAAAAACGTTGACCACCTTTGCCCCACGAAAAAGGAGATCCACTGGCCTGTCACCCCTAGCCGCCTCAATTCTCCTGGCCAGTCTTTGCTGCCACTTTGTCATATTTTTGACTCCAGTCAAAATAATCGGCGGGGAAGATTGAACCACAAAGAGCACAAAGGATACAATGACCTTTAATTTCAGATTCTAGATGCTGGATGGTAGATTCCAAAATCTTCTCGTTTCCACATAAGTAAATCTGCAATCTAAAATCTCAAATTTCTTTTGTGTTCTCCGTGACCTTGGTGGTGCAATCTCCCAAAGTCACTACGATTGAGAGCGGGGTCACTATAACAAAATTGCCCTAGGCGAACAATACAAGCCTCCATGACATCACATTTTGGATTTCGGCTAGAAATTTTCTAGGTGTCAATTTTCAGATGTCGGGAAGAAGAAACATAAAGGCCAAAACCTGAATACTGAATACTTAAACTTTCGCCAAGGTGGTTTTTGGTCTCCTGTTTTTATTGACAGGAAAAATAGGTTTGCTAAAATGAAAAAAGATTAAATAATTGTGAACCCCAAGCTCGCATTTTGGGTGAGGGGGGGGTGGATATGGACTATAATGATAAAATGATCATCAAGACCGTTGAGAGTCCCTGCCGCGGCTGCCCCAGGCTGGATGAAGATCGAGAACTGTGCATGAGAGAATGTGAAAAATTAGCGGCCTTTCAAAAAGCAATGGTGAGGTTCCAAGAAGAGAAAGTACACTGGTTTTCAACCCGTCTTCGTGCTGCTTAATGTTACCAGTTGGCTCAGGTACCCGTTCTGTTGGCATTTTCTGCAGGCCCGCCTTATGCCTTCAACTGTGCACCCTGCCCCAATCAAAAGGCCTATATGTCCATCCTATTACGGTCAGTGAAGAGTAACCTCTCTGTCAATATCTTCCGGCCTATAGTAGGACCACTGATGCTCACAATGAGGGCAGGCAAGAGACACTTTCTCATCCGGTTTAGCTTCCATACCCTCTAGTTGCATATCAAAGTAGAAAATCTCATTGCACTGGGCGCACTGGAATCGATCCATTTCTAGCTCCCTATTCCTCATCCAGGCACTCTTTTACTAAGCGTGCCGTATGTTTGCAATATGCTAAGCCTACGTGGTTTACAATTCGAGTCTCCAGGTTCTTCACCCCATCCCAAGCAAGGATCGCGGATTCGTTGGGTAGAACCATATTGTCCACAATAGTGTAGATAGCATAAAAACGACCATTTTGTGGAATTTGGACATCCTGATTCAGCGATTCCAGAAATGCGCTTCCTGGAACCATTTCTCTTGCTCCTTGACCAAGTCCGAAAACAGCCAGTTTTGAGCCTCGGTGCGGACTTCCTAAGGTGACAACTCTGCGGATCTTGGCCCGGCCAGAGTTTTCCGCCAGATAGGCTCTGATCACCAGTCCGCCCATACTCTGACCGACCAAATCCACCTTTTCGCTCTGGGTTTCAGCTAGTACTTTTTCGACTTCCTCCGACAGAATACGGGCAAACTCGTGTATCGATCGAAACTTTCCCTTTAGGTTAATTGCTTTCATATGGCTCCAACCCCAGCGGCGAAACCAGCGAAGATAGAGGTACCAGGCCGTGTGATTGTGGTAAAGCCCGTGGACAAAAATAATAGGAGTTCTCTTGGCCGGGCCAGGTGGCAAGCTGTAGTAGTCGCGGTGTAAAGCAGTTGCTGTGGTCAGGAGGACGAGCACATGGCTGTATAGACTCCAGAGGAAACCCCTTAAAATCATAATAGGTACCGAACCTTTTGAGCGCAGAACCTCCAGGTGGGAGCTATTGGCAGATTCGTAATAGAAAAGCACATAGGTAAATGCAACACCCATTACCCATAATAACAGCAGCAAAACAAGCCAAAACATATACACCTCGCTCTTTACTCTTCGTTAGTTACTGCGTAAACTGTCATCGCATAGCGCCATGCGCCAAGTCATAATCGATAAATATCATAGGGAAGCAATGAAATTAAAGCCTTTATATATCAAAAATCTCAAAGTGGACCCACCGCTAATTCTGGCTCCCATGAGTGGGCTGACCCACACTGTTTTGCGTCAATTAGTGGCTGAATTCGGTGGTTGCGGTCTCTTCTATACGGAGATGCTCAGCGCCCGGGCTCTTCCCAATGAGTCACCCGAGTCGTCACCCTGGCTGCGAGGTACTGCTCAAGAGCGGCCCCTTGCTTACCAGTTACTAGTATCCCACGCTGAGGAACTAGAAGCTGCCATAGAGAAGATCGAGTCCTGCGGCGCAGATGGCATTGATTTGAACATGGGATGCACCAGCGCTTTGATCGCCAAAAGAGGAGGCGGCATTGCCCTAATGAAAGAGCCAAAAAGGGCAGAGGCAATAGTTAGAGCCAGCCGCAAAGCCACTGACCTGCCGCTCACCGCTAAGATCCGTTTGGGTTGGACAATGAACTGGAACGGGCTGCGGGATTTTTGTCTTATGCTTCAGGACAGCGGAGTGGATGCTGTTTGTGTGCACCCACGACTGAAACAGGATAGACTCAAGAGGCCGGCTCGCTGGAAGTATATTGCAAAGATCAAACAACTTTTAGATATCCCTGTCATCGGAAACGGTGACGTTAATTCCCCCCAAGCTGCTCAGCGAATGTTCGAGCTAACCGGGTGCGACGGAGTTATGATTGGCCGCGCCGCGGTCAAAAATCCTTGGCTCTTCAGCCAAATAGCCAGTTCGCTCTCGCCAGATCTTTACGACAACAAGTATCCAGATCCAGCCGATGCCTTTAAGCGTTTTATTGCAATCTTGGAAAACTCTATGGAACCGGAATACACTCTCCCTCTGCTCAAGCGATTTACTTTTTACTTCTCCCAAAATTATGCCTTCGGTCATACCCTATGGAATCTTGTCCACAATGCAGATTCCCTGGCCACTGCCACTTACCTGGCCGACGAATTCTTACGAGGAGTAGATTAGCCGGAATATACTAGCTGGCTTACTAAAGTTGCCAAATCCCTGGTATGGGCTGGCCGCAGTGGTCACAGCGGCCGTTTTTTAGATGCAGCACCTGGACTTTGTATCCCCAGCGCTGGATGATCCTGGTTTTGCACCGGGGACATTCAGTGTGTTCGCCAGGATGACCAGGTACATTTCCAATGTAGACAAAATGAAGTCCCTCTTTTAGAGCCCTGTCTCGAGCCCGCTCTAAGGTAGATACCGGGGTTGGCGGCAAACTCTTCAGTTTGTAAAGGGGATAAAAACGGCTGAAGTGGAGTGGCACGTCTGGCCCTAGTTCGTTCTTGATCCACCTGCACATGGCAGCCACCTGTTCCATATCATCATTTTTCCCCGGAATCACTAGATTGACAATTTCAGTGTGAATACCCAACTTTTTTAAGCCTTTAAGTGTCTCCAGTACAGGCTGCAGAGACCCCTCGGTAAGATCTCGATAATAGGACTCAGTAAAGCCCTTCAGATCAATGCAGGCCGCGTTCAGATACTTACCCAGTTCCTGAAGGGGGGCCCAATTAATGTATCCGTTGGAATGCATAACCTTCAAGACGGACCGCTTTTGAGCTAGAATACCAATGTCGATCATGTATTCTGTGAAAATTGTAGGCTCCACATAGGTGGAGGCGATGGATTGGCATTTGTACTGTATGGCCAGCTCCACCACCTGTTCAGGTGGCAGGTCGTAATTGTGGGTGTCGTCCGGCCGAGCCTGTGAGATTTCCCAGTTTTGACAAAACTTACAATCGAAATTGCACCCCACGGTGGCAATAGAGAAAGATCGACTGGTGGGAAGGACATGATAAAAGGGCTTTTTTTCTATGGGATCCACATGGACTGCACAGGGGTTACCGTAGACCAACGAATAGTAACGACCACCAATATTTTCCCGTACTTCACAATAGCCCCTTTCACCCTCCTCCACTTCGCAGAGATGGGGGCAAAGCTCACAGCGTACCCTACCACCTTCAAGGGAAGTGTAAAAAGGGGAAAGCTTGCGGCCAAGGTAACCTTTCTTCAAGTCCAAAGCCTGCGAATGGGAGGCCATGGTCATCGAGAAAAGGGAATCCATGGTCAAACTTAGGAGGGCGCAACGGCTGCATTGTTTGAGGAAATCTCGCCTGCTAAGGTTTTCTTCCATTTGCCCAAAACCGTTGAAATCGATTATATCGTAAGCGGTAAACGGTGAACGGAAAACGGTATGACATGTTATTTGTTATTCTGTATCCAATAATTTCTGCCCTCTGATCTCCGACTTCTGTCTTCTGTCGCCTGTCCTCCGACCTCTGAGCTCTGCTCATAGATCACCGGGTGAAAATACATCAGCAGAGAAGATATAAATCTCTGTTTTCTTGTCCTTCCAGGCGTCCTCCGGCAACCCAGCCTTGGTGCAGGTGTGCTCCAAAAAGGTGGTCCGGTCCCAACCCCATTCAGTTGCTACTTGAGGCAGTAGCAGCCCGCTTGAACCACCTCTTTTCATGTAAATCCCGTGTATACCAATTTGTATTTCTTCCACATCTTTGATTCTTCTAAGGGGGGTGAGAACAGAAATTTCATATTCTAACTGGCTTAACTCCTGCGAAGTTACAGGAGGGAAACGGGGATCTTGGAAAGCAGCTGCTTCTGCCATCTCCACAATTGTCTCAATCAAAGGTTTTTGGGCCCGAATGTGACCTATGCACCCCCTGAGTTTTCCACCCTTGTGGAGGGTCACAAATGCACCCCTTGGTTCATTCAAGCTGTGAGACTCAACCTTAAGTTTGGGAGATCTATCCCCACGGCAGTGGGCCTCCACAACCTCTCGAGCAATCTGCAGCAGTTGCGCTTTCTCCTCTGAGGTGAGACCCAGGTCCACACCAAGCCGTTGACCCACTTCCTTCTGCCCTCCAGCTTTCTTTGGATTCGCCCATAAGGCAGCGGCCATATAGCCAACTACCCCGCTGTGATCGCCAGTAACGTCACCAGAGTTGGCGTAGTGCAAAACGCGGCTTTTATTTGCTCCTAACTCACGGGCAAGTAACATGGCAGTAATCATAGGACCGCCGCCGCAGGCCTCACATTTGCCCCCCGCCAGGTCATTGCTCAATCCCTGCGGGTCAAATGCATTTACCCTGTCGAGCACCACCTGATCCAGTCTCTTTGCCTCGTTATAGGGGTGGAAATGGGACAGATCGGAACTTGCTACTACTACTACCGACTTACCCCTGATGCAGTGCGCCAGCGCTTGGGCCAACCACTTACAGGTGTCAAAACTCTGATCCCCCATGATAAGAGGGACAAGTTTGCCTTCAGGCATGACAACTTGAATAAAGGGAAGCTGGATTTCAAGGGAATGCTCCTGGCTGTGGGCCTCGGCAACATAGCTAATTCGACTTTCTCGTTGCTTGAGTTCTGCCACAAACTCTTTATCTAGGGGCACCACTCCAAGTGGCGTGCGGTAGCCCCCTTGGTCATACACCGATACCCCTCTAAAATAGGCCCTATGGCTCGGAGCAATTACCACTACGGTGTCGCATTTGTGTGTTTCCAGGATCTTGTAGGCATAGGCGGCAACCTGTCCAGAATAGCGATAACCAGCATGGGGTGAGATGAGTGCAATGAGTTCTCCTTTGAAATCGGCCACCGAAGCCTGACTCAGATAATCTTGGATCTCTTGCTGCAAACGAGAAGCATTTCCCGGATACCACGACCCGGCAATCACCGACTCACGGATTTTTTCCAACGGCATGGTATTACCCTCCATGGCGGCCGTGTTAGAAACGGTGGCTCTGGTAAACGAGAGAAACAAGCCGACTAGGATGACAATTATTAGAGATCGGAGAGCCATGTTTGTCAGCGCAACCTTTCGTGTCTTTGAGGGCAGGTTATGAACGAGGCGAGATAAGCAAAATTTTTTATCAGC
>JAJDNT010000032.1 GCA_022340515.1 Deltaproteobacteria bacterium | reverse complement strand
ACCTTCAGAACAAAACGACGATACAGTGCTATTCCAATCCCCACCAAAACGAGAAAGCCAAAAAAATCCCGCAAAAACATAAAGGGGTTCAGGGTGGGATAATATTCGGCAAAGAGGGCTGAGGTTACATACGTGTCGAGGGCATGCATCAAAAGAAGCAACATGAAACCGAGATAGATACAGATATGCATCAGCCATCTGAGAAAATCCTGACGCAATATCTTTACCTGCAAAACTACATCAACGATAAAGACCCGGAGGAGCGTGAAGATCTTTACACTAAACAGGGTCGAGAAGATTCCCTTGATTGCCGCAGAAACCCTGGAAGATACCGGAATCTCCTGGGCTTCCCTCCCTATGCGGTAGCGAAACCACGTCGATATCTTGTAAACCATACCAACACAGAAAACGGCCAGAGCGAGGTAAAGTGAAATGGTAAAAAACATAGCCTATTTCCCTTGTGCTAAGGTTAGTTTGGATTGATCTCGGAAAACCGGCAACGTAAGGGGTGCTAGGTGGATCGACACAACCTGGCTTTGACAGTCCTTGGCCCCTAAAGGCCCGTCAACACCGGCGGGGCTTTTCTGGTTAGCATCAGGTTGCAAGATTGCCACTGGCATTGAAGCGTACGAACCACCCATCACGGGCAAGCCAACGTGTGACCGTTGCAAGGGTGACATTCAGGTCACTTGAACTGATTGCGTTATGGTAGGTTGCCACTAAGTACTTATAATTGACATTTCTAGGCTTGTCAAGAACGATTGAGATATTTTTCTCAAAATCGTCTAGTCGAAGCTTACTGTGTATGCCAATTTGTTTACTGGCTTTCTTTTGCCTGAATCAGCATGAGGCACGCCTGTTGCATATGACTAGATGGGATTTGATGGACTTTGCATTGCAATATCTTCTTTAAATTTTGTAGAATTTCCAAGACATATTCGAACCCTCAGAATCCCCGCCCCCTCGACGCCCGCCCCGTCAATGCGAGGCACGAGCAGGCAGGGTGATTTTACGGAAAGTCGTTTGGCAATGAACCGCTTCCAGATGAGTTTGAGAACCAAAGTGGTCTTGAGCCTCACCTTTTTGATGGCTTCAGCCATGCTACTAATCGGCACGGTCATGCTTAAAGTGAGCCAGCGAGATCTGGTGCGGGCCAAGGTAGAACAGGGGTTGGTGCTGAAGGGGGCGGTAGAGCGGTTACTTGTTATTGCCAGTGACGGCAAGATGGACCTGGTCAAGAGCAGTTCGCGACTGGCGGGTTTGCAACCGGGGAACTTAGAAAATATGGCCCCGTGGAAGATCACCGTTGCCGACCAAGATGGCCTAGTGGTCTATGGAGCGGATAGAAAAGATAACACCGGAAAGCAGCCCTTGCCGGGGCTGAAAAGGGTGATACAGCTTGGAATGGAGTCTGTTTCTTTCTTGCCAACCGCCAAATCCTTTTGGCCCCAGATGCCTGAAAAAGTGGTACTTGCTGCTCCCCTTTACCATGATAGCAAAGTCATTGGAGCACTCCAACTGGAGGCAGAGTTGGCCGATGTGCGCCAGAGTCTGGCAGGCTCCCAGAAACTCCTGTTGTTTTACATAGTGCTGGATATTCTGGTGCTTGTAGCTTTCGGTGCCTATATTTTCTCCAAACTGGTGGTAAAGCCAGTGCAAGCCTTGGTGCAGACCGCTGAGAGCTTTCAGGAGGGAGACATCATTCCTGACGTGAGTGCAGGAGAGCAAAACGAGTTGGGCAAGCTTTCGCAGGCGCTCAACGCCATGCTACAGAGGCTGGCGGAAAACAAAGAAGAACTTCGCCAGCATATTACCTCTTTGGAGCAGGCGAACCTGGAACTGCAAAGGGCCCAGCAAGAAGTAATATTCAGCGAAAAGCTTGCCTCGGTCGGTCGGTTGGCCGCGGGTATCGCCCACGAGATCGGAAACCCCATAGGTATTGTGCTGGGTTACTTGGAATTATTGCAAAGGAAAGACACCGACGAAAGTGAGCGGTTGGAGCTTGTTGGCCGCATGGGTACAGAGATTCAGCGTGTTAACCAGACCATTAGACAGCTGCTGGATTTTTCCCGACCGAGTTCCAGCGAGAGAGAGGCAATCTCAATCCATCCACTCATTGGGGAGACCCTGGACGTTCTAGACCATCAGCTTAAGCAAAAAGACATAAAGGTTGTTCTCAACCTCGAGGCCCAAGCAGATACAGTTTTCGCCAATGCTGACCAACTCAAGCAAGTATTTCTCAACCTCATGGTGAATGCCGCAGATGCCATGGAGGGCACCAGTGACAGAGCACAGGGTGGTGAACTTCATGTGAGGACCCGCGCTTTTGCTGGCGGGAGTCTGATGAGAGGAGACTCCGGGACCCGGCCCCTCCGGCGAAGCACGGATCCGGCCACAGCCGATTACAGCCACCTCCGCAGAATTAGCGGCACTGCCGGTGAAAACTGGCTCCAAATCCAGTTCGCCGATACTGGGATCGGCATTCCCAAAGAAAATCAAAAAAGAGTTTTTGATCCTTTTTATACAACTAAAGAGGTTGGCAAGGGCACCGGCCTGGGTCTTTCGGTAAGCATTCAAATAATTGAAACTTTAGGGGGACGAATGGATCTGTCCAGCAACCCTGGGGAAGAGACTAGAGTCACTATCCAGCTTCCCCTCTATAACGAGGATGCGGAAGAGGGTGCATCAAGCGAAAGGGGAGATTAAAACCACAAAGGTCACCAAGGTCACAAAGGAAAAACAATAGTAAATCTTTGTGTTCTTTGTGTAATTTGTGGTGAGATAACAAACGGTTGTTGCTGAGCGGACTGGCTGAAGAAGTACTAAGGTGTACTGAAATGGAAGAAAAAAGAATTCTTGTAATAGATGATGAAGAAAACATGCGCCACATGCTGGCTGTGCTCTTGGAGAAAGAGGGCTATCAGGTGGACAGTGCTGCCAACGGTAAGGAGGGCCTCGAATTATCCCTGGAAAGTTTTTACGATATAATCCTCTGTGATTTGAAAATGCCGGTTATGGATGGGATGGCATATCTGCAAAACTTCCAAGATAGCGGGCAGGAATCTACCGTAATTGTAATGTCCGCCTATGGAACTTTGGATACGGCAATCGAGGCCATGAAACTGGGGGCTTATGATTACGTGTCCAAGCCCTTCAAAGCAGATGAAATCCTTCTCACCCTGAGAAAGGCTGAGGAACGAGAGCGACTGCGAAAAGAGAACCGGCTGCTGCAGCAGTCAATGCGGGAGCGCTACAGCTTTGCCCAGATGATTGGCCCCAGCCCGGCAATGCAGGAAATCTTCGCCACCATTGAAAAGGTGGCAGATTATAAGACCTCAGTTCTCATTACCGGAGAGAGTGGCACCGGCAAAGAGCTCATCGCCCGGGCCATCCATTACAACAGCTCGCGGGCAGACAAACCTTTGGTTACAGTAAACTGTGGTGCAATTCCCGAGACCCTGCTGGAAAGTGAGCTTTTCGGCCACAAGAAGGGCGCCTTCACCGATGCAATCAGAGACAAGAAGGGTTTGTTTCAAGAAGCCCATGGGGGTTCAATCTTACTGGATGAAATTGGAGAGTTGCCTCGCCAGCTTCAAGTGAAGCTTCTCAGGGCATTGCAGGAAGAGGAAATTAAGCGGGTAGGAGATAACCTATCCATCAAAATAGATATCCGGGTTATGGCGGCCACCACCAAAGACTTGGCAGAGGAGGTGAAGGGTGGTCGTTTTCGAGATGATCTCTATTATCGCATTAATGTTCTCCATATATGGGTACCACCTCTCCGTGAACGTCAAGAGGACATCCCATTGCTAATTCACCACTTCATTGATAAAACGAGCAAGAGGCTGAACTCGGAGGTGACCGGAGTCAGTCCTGCTGCCGGAAGGGCCCTGCAAGCCTACTCGTGGCCGGGCAACGTGCGGGAGTTGGAAAACATCATCGAACGGGCCATGGTTATGGCTAACGGTTCTACTATTGGGAGAGAGGATCTTCCCTCTTACTTGCAGCCTCAGGAAGAGACGGTGGAGTATTTCACTGATGATGAAAATCTCTCCATAAAAGAGGCCAGTCGGAAGCTAGAAAAAGTACTCATTCGGAAGGCCCTTGAAAAAACTGAGGGTAACCGGACTCAAGCCGCAAAAATACTGGAAATTAGTCACCCTGCCCTACTATATAAGATGAAGGCCTATGGGTTGGAGTAATGCGTCACTCTAAGAGCAAGCTGCGCTTGCGAAGGAGATTGCGTGATTAACTGCATCAAATACCGAACAGCAGAACAAGGAACCGCAGAATCACGAAGTGATCACTTCGACATTCGATCCGCCTGAGGCGGATTCGATATTCTGCGGTTTAATAGGACTTGCGATAGAAAGGTAAAAATCCCCCCAACCCCCCTTTAAGAAAGGGGGGCTATTGTGGAGAAGATAATAAGTCCCCCTTTTTAAAGGGGAATTTAGGGGGATATAGAGAACTAGCGAGGTAAATAATGTTCCGTAACGTAATGATATTTTTGTTGGCAGTGGGGCTTATCGCTTGCAGTCAACAGGCGGACAATGAGGGCGAGGGGCCTACCTACCGGTCTGTGGGCGACGGAGACACCACCATAAGATCTGTCTGGATTGAACCGGCAAATCCAACTAGCACTACCAATCTTACCTCTGAAGTGCTAGTCAGGGGCGAACCCACATCTCGACTGAGCTACCAGTGGTTGCGAAACAACGTCCCCATACCTGGAGCCATTCGTCCAATGCTTCCCAGTGAGCAGTTCAGCAAGGGAGATTTTGTCTCGGTACAAGTTCGGGTTGCACAGGCAGGAGCCGACAGAGACCCGGTAACCTCTGATCCAGTCCTCATCGGCAACACGCCCCCCGTAGTTGACTGGGTATCCATAGGCCCTGCACCTCCCAGTTCCACCACCAGTCTCGAGGCGGTGGCCAAGGGCAGTGACTTGGACAATGACAAACTGAGTTTTTCTTACCAATGGACAGTTAGTGGTGAACCTGTGGTGGGCCAGGAAGGTCCGACTCTGGCGAGCAACTATTTTAAACGGGGAGATCAGATAGAGGTAACAGCTGTGCCTTATGACGGCACTGATTGGGGCCAACCTGGCAGTTCGGTCAAGGTGACTATTTCCAACAGTCCCCCCATTATTAAATCTACTCCCCCGGGAGAGTTGAGAGGAGGGACCACCTATCGCTACCAGGTTCAGGCTGAAGATGCGGACGGAGACACCCTGACTTTCTCGCTTCAGGGTGAGCCACCAAAAGGAATGGTGATCGACTCGCAGACAGGAGTGGTAGAGTGGCAGGTAGTAATTCCTGAAAAACCGGTTACTTACGTGTACGAAGTAGTGGTGGAAGACCCCGAAGGAGCGAAGAGTATCCAGACGGTGACATTGAAGAGTGCGTCATGATATAGATCGCATAGGGCAAAGAGCATAGCGCATAGAGCCAAGGATAAGACTTTTTTAATTTAGATCTAATTGATTTGTCTCCGAAAACCAAATAGACTCCTCCCCCTTGAGGGGGAGGATTAAGGTGGGGGTGACAAATTGCGAGACGGTCTCTTGCGGTGCGGCACTATCGAGGTTGGTCTAATAAATTTCTGAGCGTATATCTTTGTTTGGAAAAGAGAGAAAGAAAGCATGCGGCTCCTTAGTAAACTAAAGTGGCAATTTATCCTAACTGTTGGTCTCATCTTAGCAATATATCCAAGCGCTTCGCACGCAGTTGCCCCCGAGGCCAAGCCGGTTGTGGAAATACCATCTCCCCGCCACGACGCGGGCACCCACTGGGAAGGAGAGGTAGTAACCCATAATTTCGAGGTGAAGAACACTGGCAAGAGTGAACTCAGAATTCTTAATGTCAAACCCGGTTGAGGCTGCTCGGTGGCCCGCTACGATCGGGCCATCCCACCAGGTGGTGTGGGGCAGGTCACCTTACAGGTTCATACCAAAGGTTTTCAGGGCAGGATCACCAAAACGGCACAATTGACCACAAATGATCCAGCTCAGCGAAGCCCGAGGATCTACCTGTCCATTAACGTCCGCAACTACATAGTTGTCGAACCGGGCCCCAAAATATTGCTGAGAGGCGTTGTTGGGGAGGACATTAGACGGGTGGTCCGTATTCGTCGTTATGACGATCAGCCCCTGGAGATTACCAAAGTCCAGACCAATCTGGAATCAATCATCGATTACAAACTAAATCGTAAAGATGGTAGCAACCAGTACAATCTGGAGGTGGTGAGCAAGGTTTCAGAAGAGAAGACCGCCAGTGGATTCTTGACCCTCTACACCAATCATCCCAAGAAAAAAGTCTTGAAATTAACCGTCTACCTCCGGGTAAAACCGGAGATTCAGGTCTGGCCCAATAATATAGGTTTCTATGAAAACCCTACGCCTGGAGCCAAAGAAAACACAACCAAGCGGAACCTCATCGTAATGAACAACCGGGGCCAAAAGTTCAAGATTGAAGAACTGAGTTATAACAGGGACTATTTTCAGGTGCGTCCTTTGGCCAACAATGACGCCCCTGCCAGCAAATATCAATTTGAAGTAATAGCATTGTTGGATAAGCTGCCAGCCGGGAGGATGGAGTTCCGGGACACCCTGATCATTAAAACAGACAATGCTCGCAGTGGGAAACTTCAGGTACCCATGTGGATCAAGGTGAGGACAGCTAAATGATTTAATTTATATTTTCACCCTCTCCTCTGGGGGGGTGACGTTGGCATACGCTTGCAAAACGGGGCAGTGAAGGTTTTAAATAAGCTTTTCAAACCGCAGAATATCGAACAAGGAATGTCGAATATCGAAGTGATCGTTATTCATTTCTGCGGTTCCTTGTTCTGCTGTTCGATATTCGATGGCATTAATCAATTGCATTCATCTCTATAAGTACCCGCTGTCGCAAGCATAAGTAAAGATCATCCTGGCGGGAGGGGGATCAGGGACAATCACCATGAAAGCATCAAATAGATTATACCGATTGATCATCCTGTTGATGGCTTTGGCAATCCTTGGCTGCAGTGAACAGCCGGACCAGTCTAAAGGGGCAGCCACCAGTGAACCAGAGGGACTTACCGCGGGCAAGATCCGCTCAGTGAGCATACTCCCGGAGAATCCCACGCCGGAAACTGCTTTAGAGGCAAATTTTTTGATTCGCGGGGACAGACCCGAAAGGTTGAGTTTTCAATGGCTCAGAAACGGTAACCCTGTTCCCGGCGCCATAGAGAGTTTGCTTCCTCGCAACAGTTTCCGGAAAGGTGATTTTATTTCAGTTCGAGTCCAGGGAAAGTGGCCGGGAGGGAAAAGCGATACGGCGGAGTCGGAAACAATAGTCATAGGCAACTCAGTTCCCTACGTAAAATCGGTCTCCTTCGACCCTGCGCCTGCTGGAACCAAGGACGATCTCAAGGCGGTTGTCAGTGGCAACGACCAGGACGGCGATAGGGTGGATTTCTTCTATGAATGGTCGGTAAATGGTGAGCCCATAGGTGACCAGGACGGCCCGGTACTTCCGAGCACCTATTACCAGAGAGGTGACGCGGTCGAGGTGGCGGTGACCCCCACGGACGGCACGGACGTTGGCAACACGGTGCGAGGGCGAACTAACATAGGGAACACTGCACCGGAGATCGTATCCACGCCCCCGGAAATAATTATGACCCAGGGGTCATACAACTACGAGGTTCAGGCTGAAGATGCTGATGGCGATCCCATTCGCTTTTCTCTCGAGGGTGATACCCCCCGTGGTATGACTATTGATGCCAGGACCGGGCTGGTAAAGTGGCAGGTGAAGCTCCCGGATGAAGAGATCACCTACGTGTTCGAAGTGTTGGCAGAAGACTCAGAGGGAGAAACCTACAGTCAGACGGTGACCCTGAGACTGGTTCCGCAGCAGGTAGAGGTGGAGGGAAGTCCCACTGAATAATTTGAGACTGTTCAATGGTTCAATCTTTGAATGCTTTAAAGTTTTGACCTACCTGGATCCCCGCCGGAGTCTATCCCGCAATTGATGCGGGACCAGGATGACGGGTGATCGCACACTATCGTCATTCCCGCGAAAGCGGGAATCCAGGGCACAAGCAGAGTTTTACCGAAAATCTCTTGGGTGGATTTCCTTCAGGGGCCATAAAAAAGACCTGTCCCCTCCCCCTGCAGAAGGAGGAGGGGACAGTTTTTTGGAACCCGAGTATTAGCCAGAGGAAGAAGCCTAGGGCTCAGCCTCCCATTGCGGCACCTGAGAGAAGAAGGAGTACTTACCTCTCTCTCCTTGCTCGATATGGCGAGGCAATTTGTATATCTCCCGGGCGAAGATCTGCCCGTTTTCAAGCTCGAACCCCCGCACGAAGACCCAATTGTTTTGTCTGAAATCCCGGAAGGACAGGCTGTTGCCCTTGTAGTCACGGAGCATGGTTTTGTATTTTTGACCTCCCTGACGAAAATCAACCAACCGGATGGTTTTCTCACAGATCACCAGATTGTCAGGGTGCACCTCCATTATACTGCATTGCATCTCGAAGTAATCTTTATCTTTTTCCAGGGCCCCAATCTCATCAAACTGGGCCAGGGCAAACCCTGGAATAACGAGGGTGCAAATTACTAGTGCTAGAAGAAGCGGTTTAACATATAGGATACGGGGTCGCATAGGAACCTCCCTTTTAGAAGACCTGTCGCCAGTAATACATCTTAATATCTTTGCTTGCCTTGGGAACCAAGCTTTTGACGCCACCCTGAACACCTACGAAGATCTTTACTCCATCCTGCATGACGGTGATGACCGGTGCCGATGGAATAGAGGTTCCAACGATCAATGAGCGGTCCGAGGTGGTGAGGCTGCCGTCCTCGGTAAAGTCAATCGCCGCAGCGCCGGTTTTGTAGTTCAGGGCATATACCCTTGCCGTACCCCTTTCTGTGGGTACTGCACAGGGATCGGTCCCTGAGACCACACCAGAGGGCGGTTCATAGGTGGTGAAGTAAACAACGCCGGCATAAACTCTCGGTGAAGAGACCACCTTCTCTCCGTCATTTGTCATCCGGATAAACCAACCTTTGTTGTTGGCATCCTCCAGGGCGCTAAGGGCCGCTTCCTGCTCCTCAGCCGTGCCCACCTGAACCAGGTTGTCGGTGGCATCGTAGAGGTCGCTGATGGTAACGGTAGTGAAAGGGGTGTCCAGAGGCGTCCACAGGTTCTTTATGGCATAGAGAGCGTCGGTGAAATCGGTACTTCCCGGATGAGTCCGGTCCCCCGTGCCAATGAAGAGGAAATCCCCATAGGTGAAACCGCCGCTGACGGATGGATCTGTGAAGTATTCGGTCACCAGGTCCGGCGAGTACATGAACTTCAGCCCCAGGCTAACCGACTGGCCCCCGAGAGTGACGGGAGAGGTGGGAAGCTCAAAGAGCTTTCTCTTCTCCCACACACCATCGTAGGCGTAAGGCCGGTTACTATTGAGGGGGTTTTCCCCGGGTTCGAGGTCCCGGAAGGCAAAGATGTGCCCGCCGAGGTCGCCGGCATAGACCGTGTCCAGGTAACCATTTGCATCCCGATCAAAGCCCGAGATATCAATGATGCAGTGGGTCATGTCACTATAGTTAGCGCCATTGTAGTTCAGGTATTTGACATCGGCGTTACTGTTGCCGTCAGTATCATCCACCTGAATGGCAAAAACCGCCCGACCCACGTCGTCGGTTGCCGCCGGGGGCTCAAAATCCTGGTTTTCGTCATAACCCCCACCCATGAGCAGGACGTCAACTATGTCGTCGTCACTTGCCGTGGTGGGGTCGTTTTCCACAAAAATTGTGTGTTTTTCAGGTTTGACCCAGGACTGCCCCAGATCGGCATCGGTATGGACAGGATCGTCCACCCCGTCCTTATCAGCAGCATCCCTCAGATGATTGGGTTTAACTATGTACTTGTATAACGGTGCGGTGGGGTTGGAGATATCCAGGGCGTAGTAATAATCTCCTCCCCTACGCTCGCCGAAAAAGAGGAGGTTCTTCACTTCGTTGGGCTCTATTACCCCGTCTCCATCATCATCCCAGCGCTCGTAGGCCACGGGAGGTCCGTCCACGTAGTAGTCATGATCGGTATCGCTATCCATAAGCAGTTTCAAAGTCGGCAAGAGGTCCGGCGGGACAAAGCCCCACTGCTCGGAGCCGTCGCTGTCTCTGAAGGCGTGGAGCATGCCGTCGTTGGCCCCGACGAAAACGTAGCTTTCCATTTCGTCGTCCTGGGGTAGGCCGTCGTTATTGCCGCCATTGGCTACCTTGTCGCTGTCAATGGTCCAGTAGTGAACCACCGTGGGCTCGGAGTGGATGATATCACCGAGCATCCATCCCCTGTCGACCCCGCGCACCCTGTTGATCACCGCGTCCTTCTCGGCCTCAGTGCTCACGGCCAGCGTAGTGGGGGTGATCTGGGCGTTGGTTGTGCTGAAGTTATTATCGGGATGACTGAGCGCTTTCGCCTTAATTCCCGCTATGGTGTAGATCGTTCGAGGGCTGGCAACGGGTCGGATCAGGAGCTGTTCGCCGGCACCGCCCTTTTCCACATCCGGGCCGTCAACCGTCGTGGACCAGAAAGACTGGCTGGTGGTGACAATCCTGCCGAAACTGTCCGTGGCCGCAATTAGATTCTGGTCCAGCATGTCGCCTGTGCTGCTTAGTTTGTATTTTTTGAGGTTGCCGCTCCACAGGCCGCCTGTCTTGGGCCTGAAGAAGCCGAGGAAGAGCCGGTCGCCGGCAAAGGTCCGGTTCATCCTGTTTACCGGCACCACCGGGGCCACGAAAACAGCGCTGTCTTCGAATATCCAGGAGATGATGGACTCGAAAGCCTCTTTCAGGTCCGCGGCCTTTTCTGCGGTGAAGTACTGGCCCCCGCCGTTTGTGGCCGTGTCCACCAGGAGGTTGAAATCCGTCTTGAAGCCGATGGTGAAGATGGTGAGGTTCTGCTTTTCGAAGTCGGTTCCCACATCTCCCAGGGTCGCATTGAGATCGTTGTCATAGAGGTACTTAGCCACATCGTCGAGAAAGTCGGTGCCGTCACTGTCGAGTGTATTGGGGCCTTTACAGGTGCCGTCGGCCTCGTAATCACTACAATCGGTGCCGTCCGAGTCGTAGTCGCCGCCGATCCAGTCGCCTTTTATGTACTTGTACTTGTCTTCTTTTTTCCACAGGGGATTAGATTTGTCTTTGGTGGACTCACCATCGGTCATGAGGATGATGTAGTTCTTCTGGCAGGAGTACTCCATGGGGCTGGTGTACTGGATGCCATTTTCGGTAAAATCTTTTGCGTCACCATTGACGTCGTTAAACCAGCTCTTTTTGCCGGCAAAGTAGAGCCCGGCCTCGGCCAGGGTCTCGGCCAGGGGGGTCCAGCCGCTGGCAGGAAGTGCATTGACCGCAGCCTTCATCTCGGTCTTGTTCGTGCCTACGGGCTTTTCGATCCTTCCCCCGTGCTCGTTGTTGAAGCGCATCAGGCCTAAGTTCACATTGTCGACGGAATCGATGAGGTCGACAATCACCTGTTTGGCTACCGATGTCCGGCTGACCATGGCGCCCATGGGGGATTTGAGATAATTGCGGTAGTTGCCCGTACGATACCTTTCCCTTGAAGTGTCGTACCTGCACCCGAGGTTGCTTTTTAGTCTCCAGGTGGTATAGCCCTTGGCCTTGAGCTCTTGCCTTGCACTGTCACAGCGGACGTCTTCCACGTCACCGGTGAGCCAATACCAGGAGCCACTGTCCCCGTAGTACACCGCGTCTTTGGTGTAACTGCCGTAAGAGCTGTAATCAAGTGCAGGGTCGTAGGCCTCGCTGTACACATCCTCTGTGCCCATGCTGCCGGAGGTGTCAAAGATGATGAGTACGTTGGGCTTTACTGAAATCTCCATGCCCCCGTAGATGTCGATGTCGTCGGCCAGAAGTCCTGCCGGGCTGGCCAGGAGGAAAGCCGAGAGAATTATTATAATTCCTATTGTGCGCTTCATGACATATTCTCCTTTGTTACTTCATCACCAGAAACCACAGCGCAACTGGTTCTTAGAACTTGTTGAATACCATGTAGACCCCGGTTTGCACCCGGGTATTCCCGTCTTGCGATGTGCTGGTAACGCCATATCTGCGAATTTCAAAATGCTTCAAGCTGTATCCTGAGCCCACCGGCGGCGGTCCTACGTGCCGCTGTATGGGTAGATCATTGGCGGCACTGGTCAGGCCGGCAACAGCCGTACCCGTCTCTTCCACACATCTGATCTCCACCTTGAGGTCGGGATTGCAATCGTTGTCAAAGTCGCCCACGATCCAGGTATCAGGATCGGCAGGGTCACAATTACCCACGTCGGTGGCATTGTCTGAGATGAAGTTGGCAAGGGTCTCACCAGCGGTGAGGAAGTCGTCGGTCATCCAAGCTGTTCTCCACTCCATGGCCTCGATCTGGCCGGCCTCGGCATCGTAGAACTGTACGGTGAGCTGTTTTTCGTTGGAGGAAATCTGCAGCTCCGTATCTGAGGTAGTGAGGGCAGCAATGCCGATGATGGTAACTACGGTGAGTATGAGCACCGCAACCACCAGCACCATACCCCGCTCGTTTTTCATTGGATCCCATATCCGTTTGATCATGGTCCGTCTCCCCTTATAAATTCCGGCAACGCACCTGGGTGCGCAGAGTGCGGTCAAAGGTCTGATTCTTGGCATTTATTCCCTGGGTGGTCATGGTAATCTCAACTGTCCTGATTTGCTCGAGCTCATTTGCCGGCACTTGCGTAGGCTCACCCACACAATCGGGATTCTTGCTTCCATCACCAGCAAGGCAATTTCCGGCAGCATCGAAATAGTTAAAACTCAAATCAGACACATTGTCGATGAGGGTATCCCATTTAGATGGAGGACCCGAGTCCGGGATTCTAGCTGGAGGGGGGCTGCCATTATTGGTGAACTGCGTGTCGAGGTTGCAGCGCTGTAGTTCACCGCCGCTGAATTGATAGGCTACGCGCTCTCTGTTGTCTTCGTCGATGAGGCCATCCATGTTGAGGTCTGCGGCAAACTGAATCAGGGTTGTTGTGGCCTGTTCGATCTCGAAAAGCCCTGTTTCTTCTGGATCCAAACCGGCCAAGCGGATATCCCTCACCATGAAATCTACACCCACCCGGAGTCCCTGCTGGGTGTCAACAACTCTGTCCTGGGTATGATAAGATCGATTAGATGAGGTGAACACTGCATATATGGCACCAAGAACCAGACCCACAATGGCCAGGGCGACCAGGAGCTCTACAATAGAAAAGCCTCTGATTCTGCTGGCCGAGCCAGCGGCTGCTATTTGTTGATCGGTGCGCATCATTCTCCGTTTCCCCTCGTAATTGTTCTTAGAGTTACAGCGTGATTGCCCATCCCTGAGCTCCAGTTTACCGTGACAGTTACTTGCCGTGAGTCGGCTGAGGGTCCGGCAGCAACCGTCCAGGAACGATTGTAAATTGCGCCGCCCACCAGGGGGATCTCGTTTTCGTCAATTGGGTTGGCGTCGCCACCGGTTGCCAGAGTGCTAACATCTGAGACGTTCTTCATCCGTTCCAGTTGGGCCTGGGCCAGAAAGGTGGCCGTTGTCATCTCATTGCCAAAGGCGTTTCCCTGTATGGAAGTGAGCTGCATGGAAGCCACCGCCAGTATGCCGATGGCGAAAATGCTTACCGCTACTAAAACTTCGAGCAAGGTAAAGCCTTCTGAGCGCTTCATTCCCATGTTCTCCTTAATCGTCCACCCAGGTTGTTCCATTAGTGCTTCTTTGAATTCTTGAAAGTCCCACTATGGTGAGCCTTACTCTCCTGTAGTTATTCTTGGTGTTTTGCAGGGTAACGGTTCCCGGGTTCGCTAGATCCAATACCTGGGCAGGAGGTCCGGAGTCGTAAGTGTAAGGAAGGCCTCGACCGTTGAATCCAACTGCTGCAACGCCGTCGAAAGAAGCACCGGTCATGCTCACGTTTTTGGGTATATCAACGGTTTTGAGGATAGGTTCTCCTGCATCCCTGACCAGATTAGTGCTGACATTGTCCATAAAAACCATGTATGAGTCAGGGTTGGTTGAGGTGTCGAACACCAGGGCACAACTGGTATTCTCCCTGATGGCCCTCGACTTGGCCATCTCTATGTCTGATTTTATATCTCTGATGGCGCTTCTCAGTTTCATGTCGGGTACCCAGCTCATATAGGCTGGTATGCCGACAGCGAGCAAAATAAACACTATGACCATGATGGTTATCAGCTCTATGAGAGTGAATCCGCGGGTACAGTTACCATGATCGCTATGTACCACTAAAAGAGCCTTGGGAAATAATTGTTTTCCTTGGTAAAGCTCTAAAATTGTCGAGATAACTGTTGCTGATAACATTCCGTACCCTCCGGCGAGTTAGTTGAGCAAATTCTGTGCCACTGGAAAGAAATGCTAGTTGCCAATAAGGCAGAAAGGAGTCGAAGGACTGAAACAAATAAATATCATGTAATAACAAGATATTACAAATTCATGGTCGAGAAGATAAAATTTTTCCTTGTCCCCGGAACCATGGTCAAAACAGAGTAATTTTAATAATAATTTAATAGTTATTTAACTTTTTTAATAGTTAAATTTATAGAATTCCCTTTCTCTACTCCCCCCTTTTATAAAGGGACACCCACTCTGATCCCCCCTTTTTATAGGGGGTCGGGGGGATTTTGAAGGTTGGCACAGTTCAAAATCCCTCATTACAAGAGGGGGACATTTAGAGATTTGTTGCGAGCGCAGCGAAGCTTGATAACGAGGTGAGCTCAAACACCAGACTATTACTTCTTCAAGACTATGATTCTGGTGTATTTGATTTTTTCCTTGCCTTTTCCCTTTGGATCGCCGGTTTTTTCACCCATGATCTTGATTTCGGTTCCACCTTTTAGGTCAGCAAAGGTGAGAATCGCACCGTCCTGGGCCTCAATGATGATATCTTCTTCAAATTTATATATTTTGCCACCGACCTCATATATACGGTCTTCCTGAGCGTAATCACCGATGACTCCCTGAATTTCGATGGTTTTCTTTGGCTCTCCCGTGGTGAGGCCAGGGATGAGTAAGAGGGTGAGGATAAAGGTGAGGAATAAAAGGAATATGTTTTTTTTCATTGATAAGTACTCCTAGAACAAGTTAGCGTGGAACACTCTCCCTTGACGCCTTTAATCTACGGTCTTCCAAGAGCCAATGCCCCAAAGCTTACCAGTCAGAGTCACGGTCTCGACATGAACGGTAGTATCACTGGTCTGCACCATGATGCTGGACAGCCCGGTGCTGAGATCCCTGTAGAAGACAGGTTTCGAAGGAAGACCCACGCCCAATTCCTTGTATCTTTCGGTGATGTTGCCACCACCTTCAGCCTTTAGGGTGGTGACGTCGCCAGAGGTGGCAATAAAGCCCGTCTTGTAGTCCACTGCATACAGTCTGGCATCCCCTCCGTAGCCACAAATGTCCTCGTTGGGATAGAAGGAGGTGAAAAAGGAAACACCGGCAACAACTACTGATTCCTCCACCACCCTCTCCCCTGGATAACCGGCCGGGTCATCCAGGTTGAAATACCAGCCCACCCCGTCTCTTTTGGCGAGGAAGGCCTGCTGTTCGGCTTCACTGAGCCCGGAAAGATAGTCGCTGAGCTCTCCCTCGGTTTTATACAAAGTAATATCGGCCAAATCACTCGGCTGCAGGGGTGCTGCTGGAGCAACAGTGTAATGGCCGCCATTCAAGTCCTTGGGCAGCTTGGCCACGAATTTTTTCTCAATGATGCAGTAATAGCTATTCCAGGTGGTGTCATCTTTATCTTGTCCTACCAGGAATTTCCCGGTGCCGAAGAATATCCTCAAGTTTTGCTGATCATCAAAGACCAGGGTGGGCCTGCTGGTGATAGGCTGCCCGCCGGTTTCGAACAACTTTACTTTTTTCCAGAGGGTATCCTTGTAGTCGTAATAGAACTTCCACAGTCCACCCTCAGTGTCGCCGGCGTAGATCAGATCGAGATAGCCATCGTT
>JAJDNT010000029.1 GCA_022340515.1 Deltaproteobacteria bacterium | reverse complement strand
TATTTCCTACCTGCTTTTCTGGGGGCGCCCTTTTTTGGAAGTTACAAGAGGATTAGACTGGCCTTACGAAGGCTTGAGAAAAAGGTATGACATCTTTGGGAAAATAGCCGAGAGAGAAACCAAAAGCCATCTACGTCATCAAGCCCTTCTTTTCCTTGCCTTTTTACCTTTTCCCAAGCAGTGGTCCTGGCTGTTCAAGGTTGAAAAGCTGTACCCGGATGATGGGGAAGTTAAAGATTTCTTGGCTGATGAAAGAAAAAAGGGATCCGCAAGACTGCAAAAAAAGGTACAGAAAAAATACAAGATACGACATTTCTGTCAGGTTTTAAAGGCTCCGGGAGGAGAAAACGAAAAGGGAGTTTTACGAATTTTTTCAATTCCTTATCTTTTAGACAGCCTAGAGCATCTTCGCCAACTCAGCCGCAGATACATCCTCATTGTGGAACCTCCCTGGGGAGTCGTTTTTCGCCATACATGGTTGCGGAAATTCTCTGTCTTGGAAGACCCCTCTGTCTTCGGGGTCAACTCTACAGAGGACATTAATTTTCTCAGCAGCCAATCACAGGTTATACCTTTCGGTCTGGCTCACGGAGATTATATGTCCGAGAGTCTCGAAGTGAAATCGTCTCCTGTTAAGGAATTCGACATCGTTTTTAATGCCACTTTCGACGAAATGAGGCGCAAGAGACACGAACTGATGCTAGAGTTGCTCAATCATAACCTTCTCAAAGACACACGCGCCCTCTTTTTGGGAAGGGGGCAAAAAGCCAAGGTTGAAAGTTTCAGAAAAAAGGTCCGACGGGCAGGACTTCAAGGTCGGGTTACCGTCATGGCAAATTTGCTCAGGGAAAATGTGCCGACACAGCTCAGTAGATGCAAATTAGGTGTTCACTTATCGCTCAATGAAAACGGCTGCCGAAGTATTTATGAATATTTCCGCTCTGATTTGCCCTGCGTGGTATCATCTTCCATGGCCGGGACAAATCTGGGTATTTTCAGTCCTCAGACGGGGATGGCAGTCACTGACGAGGAGCTACCGACGGCAATTTCTTTTGCCCTAGATCATCTCGACCACTTTACGCCCCGTCGCTGGTTTTTGGAAAGTTCGGGGAGCATTATTTCCTCCCGAAGACTCAATCAATTTTTAAAACAGCTCTTCCAGGAATTAGGATACCAGTGGCAAAGGGACATTGTACCTCTCATTAGTAGCGGCCCGGGGCGCTATGCCAATCCAGCAGATTATGAACTTTTCAGGGAGGAATTTGGTTGGATACATGATTGCTTGAGGAGTGGAGGCAAGCTGCCGATCAAACTCAGTGTAGACTGATTCTGGGATGAGGATAGGAGTCAGGAGATAGAAGTCAGGAGTCAGAATCCAGGAGGCAAAGAGCATAGGGCAAAGGGCATAGGGTTCAAATTTTGAATTCTGGATTTCGAAAGCGACTAGACATTTAACTCCGCATATATTGCGCTTGATGGCTGGGATTTTCCCGAAGCGGCGTATGTGGCCAGCCTTTGCCCCCTAAAGAGGCAACTCTAGCCAAGTTAAAAAGCAAAGGCTGGCACATCCGCAGCTCGAGCTGCCATCGCCTCTGTTCCGAAGGATCTCCGCACCGCAAGCTCAGCAGATCGAGCTTAAGCGGAGGGAATAGCCCAGTCCTCAAGCCCTATCTATTCGGAGAGAAGTACATAGGCGTATTTTGAATTTCGAAATTAAATGATGCAAAGGGGAAACCTATGATTATTGAACAAATTACCGTAGGCGACATGGAAGTATTCTGTTACGTCATTGCGTGTGAAGCAACACAAGAGGCAGCGGCTATTGATCCTGCCGGTGGTGAAGATGACATAGAAAGAATTTTAGCCCTGCTGAGGGAAAAAAACCTTCACCTGTCATATATCCTCAACACTCATGGCCATGCGGATCACACTTACGGAAACCAGTTGCTGGCCAGCCGCACTGGTGCCAAGACAGTAATGCATGAACTGGACGACGATCTCTTTACTACCGAAGAGGCTCGAGTGTGGGCCCAGGCTTTCGGGCTCAACCCTGCACCACCGGTGGATATCAGGATAACTGATAATGACCGACTCACCCTGGGCAAATTGACCATAGAGTTTATTCACACGCCGGGTCACACTCCTGGAGCTGTTTGCCTGCTGGTAGAAAACAATCTTTTCACCGGTGATACCCTGTTTGTGGGGGCTGTGGGCCGCACTGACCTTCCGGGAGGTTCCATGGAAACTCTGCTGAAGTCAATTGAGGACAAATTACTCCCCCTTCCAGGAGACACAGTAATCTGGCCCGGACACGATTACGGGGACCAGCCCACCTCAACAATTTCACGGGAGAAGGAGACCAATCCTTATATCACTGATTTCATTTTGGATAAGTAGTTAAGATTTCACCACAAAGGAAACGAACCCGCCCGCCTCGCCTGAGCCCGCTACAGGCGGGCGATGGCGGGCGCGGTGATGGACGCGTGCAATCTACGATCAAAAATCTGAAAGTACATTGCCTTGTGATCTTTGTAAGCTAGAAAGTAGACTACTTGCCCTTCAGCTGCAAAACCAGGTCCAGGTTCTTGCGAGCGGCCACATAGTCAGGCTTGAGCCGCAGGGCCTCCTCATAGTGACCAATAGCCTCCTCAAACTTACCTTGACCGGCCAGTACATTTGCCAAGTTGTTGTGAGCCTCTGCATTGTCAGGCTTGAGCCGCAGAGCCTCGGTATAATGATCGATGGCCTGAGCAAACTTCCCCTGGCTAGCCAGTGCATTCGCTAGGTTGTTGTGAGCCTCTGCATAGTCAGGCTTGAGCCGCACTACTTGTGCATAATGATCGGCGGCCTCACGGAATTTTCCCTGAGCCTCCAGCAGATTCCCTAGGTTGTTGTGGGCCTCTGCATGGTAAGGTTTGAGCCGCAACACCTCCTTATAATGTCTGATAGCCTCCTGAAACCTTCCTTGCACGGCTAGCACATTTCCCAGGTTATAGTGAGCCTCTGCATAGTCGGGCTTGAGCCGCAGAGCCTCCTCATAATGATTCATGGCTTCATCAAACTTCCCTTGGCTAGCCAGTACATTTGCTAGATTGATGTGAGCCTCTACATAATCAGGTTCGCTCCGCAGGGCTTCTGAATAATGATAGATGGCCTCCTGGAATTTTCCCTGGCTGGCCAGCACATTACCCAGGTTGCTATGAGCCTCTGCATAGTCAGGCCTGAGCCTCAGCGACTCCTTATAATGATTCATGGCCTCCTCATACCTACCCAGTCTGGCAAGGGCATTTCCCAGGTTGTTGTGGGCTTTGTAATGGTCAGGCTTGACTTCCAGGGCTTGCGAATAATGAAAGATCGCCTCCTGAAACTTGCCTTGCTCCGCCAGCACTACTCCAAGACCATTGAGAGCCAGCCAAGATCTGGGATTCTTGGCAATTGTATCATTCCACAAAGTCTCCATATCCCTGTAGACGTAACCCTGATGCCAGGTTTGTCCTCCAAGTAACAGCAACACAATCAGGCCCACCGCGCTGAAGCTGCGTTGTGGCCATTTTGGCAACCTCGAAGCCAACTTGGTGGCCACTCCAATGAGTAAAGCGATCAAGCCAACGCTGGCCAGGTACTGGAAGTGATCAGCAACAAAGGAATACCGGAAGATATAGACATCGAAAAATCCCAAGGCCGGAAGCAGGGTTCCGCAGAAAAACAACACTGCCACCAGCGGGCCACGTCCAATTCGCCTGCGAATCAGCCATAATATGAACACCACCAACAACACCCCGGCCGGATAGATATACTGCCACCAAAGACTGCCATCCACCTGCCAACGGGGATAGTTAAAGATCAATTTCACTGGCAAGATTAGTTTGCCCAGGTAAAACCAGAGAGCGCGCCCGGCAAGCAAACAACTTTCCACAAAGGAGAGATCCCACTCCGAACCCAGCGCTCCCACCTGGTGTTTCTCTAACCAGGCTGTGGTCAGCCCCATTGCCAATCCAAGGGCAAAAAACGGCGCCAGTGCCGCCACCTCTCCACCCTTCACTCCACCTCGTTTCCACCAGAGCACCAACAACATGGCAGCTGGAAGTGAACAAGTAACAGTCTTGCTAAACAGGGCGCAGATGAACAAGAGCAAGCCCGCAAGGTACCACCACAGGTTTGGCTTTTTTTCCCTTTTTCCTGTAAAGCCAAAAAATCGAAACAGGCAGAGGGCAGAAGCGAAATAAAAGAAACCTGACAAAACGTTTTTTCTTTCTGACACCCATGCCACCGATTCCACATGAACCGGGTGCAGGGCAAAAACTGCCGCTGCCAACCAAGCACCTGGTAAATTAAGGCATAGAAGTATGCGGTACAGGAGCAGAGCACTCAGAGCATGGAGGAGAACGTTCACCACATGGTAGCCTGTGGGGTTCAGCCCCCACAACCTGTACTCCAACCAGAAACTGCTGAAGGTCATCGGATAGTATAAGTAATTAGATTTTGGTGCGAACCAGATTTGTCCCAACCCCTGCAAGGACCTGATAGTTTGGTTCTCTGTAAGGTGATCGTTGTCGTCCCAGACAAAGCCACCCTGGATGGCAGGAATGTAGGCCACAAGAGTTATGAAAATTAGGACTCCGGCAAGTAGGCTATGCCGGTTCCACAAGTTATTCATCTGGTGCCTCATAAGCATCTGGAATAGTTGGCCAAGGGATTACTGTGTTTGCCGCTGATCCGAAATGTTTGTAGACAAGAGGATAAATACTTGATAGGAGGAATCCTGTCAAAGCTTGTTTCGCCTGCTGAGGTAGAGCGAACCACTGCAAGGGCAGTCTGTCTTAAATTTAAGCCTGCAATACATCAAAGATATGGTGGAACTAACCTCTTCTCCCCTTCTCCAATTCTCGGATTCGCCGCGTCAGCTGTTTAGGATAAATAGAGAACCTTAGAAAGGAAAACCTTATGCCAAAGTCAATTTACTATACCAGGCTGGTCTCCCCCTGGGGCCCATTGTTGCTGGCGGGCACTGAAAAAAGTGTATGCTCCTGCGACTTTCTTAATGGCAAGGACATTGGCCATTTGCTCTCACGTTTGCAGAAACTCAATCATGATGCCCTAATTAAGGAAGATCCGCAGCCTTTGGCTTCAGCTGTTGATGGTTTGCAGCGTTACTTTGCTGGTGAACCGGAGAATTTGGACCAACCACTTGATCTCCAGGGTAGCCAGTTCCAGATGCAGGTCTGGTCAAAGCTGAGAGAAATCCCTGCTGGAAAAGTTGCAACTTATGGGGAAATCGCCGTCCATATTGGTAGACCACGGAGTGCCAGGGCTGTAGGCCAGGCTTGTGGAAGAAATCCTGTGGTTCTTTTCGTTCCTTGCCACCGGGTGGTGGCTGCCCATGGTGGACTCGGGGGTTTTGGCAGCGGCCTCAGCATAAAAGAGGCCTTGCTCAGACACGAAGGGGTTTCCAGCTTTAAGCTTACAGCTGTCAGCAATCAGACGTGATTATTAGCTATATTTAATTGAATCGGCGGCAATTAGGTGGAGACTTATATCAAGCTGGTTAAGATTATTTCTGTAAGTCTCGAAGCTGCAAGCTGATGGCTGACTGCTGCCTTCCGGGCTTAGCCGAAAAAAGTGTCCACTTCGTGCTTCAGTTCTCGCTGCATGAGGGAGGCCAAGGCTTTCTTGGGAGGTAGATCTTCATAAAGGATCCGGTACATTTGCTCACAGATGGGCATGTCGATCTCTTTTTGCCGGGCCAGGTGGTGAACTGAACGAGTGGTTTTTACCCCCTCGGCCACCATCCTCATCTCGGCCAGTATCTCTGACAGTTTCTTGCCCTGGCCTAATTTAAATCCTACTGTACGGTTGCGACTTAGGTCACCGGTACAGGTTAGAACCAAATCCCCCACACCTGCCAACCCCAAAAAGGTTAATGGATCGGCCCCCATGCTTGTTCCCAAGCGGCTCATTTCGGCCAAGCCCCTGGTCATCAGAGCTGCCCGAGTGTTGTGACCCAGGCCAAGGCCGTCAACAATGCCGGCAGCCAGGGCGATAATGTTCTTCAGCGCACCTCCTAACTCTACCCCGATCACGTCTGTGCTAGTGTAAACTCGGAAATACTCCGTTGAAAAAAGTTTTTGAACCTCCTCGGCTACCTCTATGGAACTGGAGGCAACCGTAACTGCCGTGGGAGCCTTCTTTACTACTTCACGGGCAAAACTGGGGCCTGAAAGGACGGCGTATTCCCAATTGATGCTTCCGGACACGATTTCATGCCAAATTCCCGACATGGTCTTCAAAGATTCATTTTCAATGCCCTTGGTGGCGCTCACGAGAACGACTGGCCCTTTTAAGAATTCCAGCATCTGCATGGCAACATGACGGTACACATGGGATGGAACGGCCATCAATATGATGCGCTTGCCTGCCAACACTTCCCCCAAATTGTTGTCTGGGTGTAGAAGGGAGGAAAGTTGAACACCTGGTAGGTAGAGGGTATTTTCTTTTGTCTTCTGCATTTCTTCGCAGAGATCTTCCTCAAAAACCCAAAGGGAGACGGGAATTGACTTTTCGGCCAAGAGATTTGCCAGAGCAGTTCCCCAGCTCCCACCGCCCACCACGGCCACGGGCTCTAGTAGGACCTCCTTCCTGTTTTCATTCTCCATTTTATCTCCACCACCCTGTAAAGCAGGCAGCTCGCAGCTGGCAGCATTTCTTCAGGCCTCCACATGCTGTCGGCTGCCTCCTGCCAGTTGTCTGCTGGTTATTCTTCTTCCTCTGTTTCGGCCAGGCTGGCCAGATCAACAACCCGTTCGCCGGGTTCAATGTCAATGAGGCGAACGCCCTGGGTAATTCTCCCAATGACAGAAATCTCGTTTACCATCATGCGAATGATACGACCGCGATCGGTGATGAGCATGATCTCATCATTTTCACCTACCTGACGAAAGCCTACAACCGGCCCGTTCCGTTCGGTAGTCCTCATGCTCAGAACACCTTTACCTCCCCTACGTCTCAGAGGGTATTCTTTGGTTTCAGTCCGTTTGCCAAAACCATTTTCACTAACCGTCAAAATGGTGGCCTCCTCGCTTATGACCTCCATACCTACCAGAGAGCTGCCGTCTACTGCCATGCCCTTCACCCCCCGGGCCACACGACCCATGGGCCGAATTTCATCTTCCCTAACCCGAAGGGATTTACCAGCCTGAGTGGTAAAAAATAGCTGTTGCCTGCCGTCGGTGATCCGAGCACAAATGAGCTCGTCATCCTCGTCAATTTTCAGGGCTATGATACCGCCGGTTCGAGGTTTCCCATAGGCCATGAGATCGGTCTTCTTCACCACCCCCTTTCTCGTGGCCATCACCACGTACATATCGGTCTCAAACTCCCTCACCGGGAGTATGGTCGCCACTCGCTCAGATTCCTGCAGTTGGAGTAAATTGACAATTGCTTTACCCCGCGCCAGGGGGCTTGCCTCGGGTAACTGGTACACCTTCAGCAGGTGGATTAGGCCCAGGTTGGTAAAAAATAGGAGATAATCGTGGGTAGAGGCCACAAAAAGAAGCTCAACGAAATCTTCTTGGCGTGGTCTTATACCCGTCCGTCCTTTGCCACCTCTTCTCTGGCTTCGATAAAGATGAACTGGACTTCTCTTGATGTAACCGGCGTGGGACACGGTGACCACCATGTCCTCCTCGGTGATGTAATCTATTAGGTCCAATTCCTGAACGTCTCGGACAATTTCGGTCCGACGACTGTCACCGTACTCGTCTTTGAGCTCCAAGAGCTCTTGCCGCACCAGAGACATCAACAGAGTTTCATCTTCCAATATCTGACGCAGACGAGCTATCTCTTCCAAAATATCACGGTACTCCTCCATTATTTTTTGCCGCTCCAGGCCAGTGAGTCTTTGCAATCGCATGTCCAAAATAGCCTGTGCTTGTTTCTCAGAGAGTCCGTATTGGTTCATCAATTGCACCCTGGCCTCCTTGGGGTTGGGGGCACTTTTGATTAGTTCGATGATGGCATCCAAGTTTTCCAGGGCTATTTTCAAACCTTCCAGTATATGTCCACGTTCCTCGGCCCGCCGCAACTCAAAGGCTGTGCGTCGCAATACCACAGTGCGGCGATGTTCGAGAAAATGTTTGAGTATCTCTTTGATAGACAGGAGTTCCGGCCTGTTGTGCACTATGGCCAGCATATTGATGCCGAAGGTCACCTCCATATTGGTGAACTTGTAGAGATTGTTCAGAATGACTTCAGCATGCTCATCCCTTTTGAGATCAATGGCAACCCGCATTCCTTCTCGGTCGGATTCATCGCGGATGTCCCTTATCCCTTCAATCCGTTTTTGCTTGACCAGTTCGGCAATTCTCTCAAGCAGCCGTGCTTTATTTACCTGGAAGGGTAGCTCAGTGATGACAATGCGCTGTTGATCCTCGTTGACATCTTCTACTTCTACCCGCGCCCTCACCTTGATTAGACCCTTGCCGGTGGCGTAAGCCTCTCTGATACCTGCGCTACCATAAATCAAACCGGCAGTGGGAAAATCTGGTCCGGGAATAATGGAGAGTAACTTTTGCAGATCTGTCTGGGGATCATCAATTATGGCGATGAGCCCGTCGATTACCTCATTCAAATTGTGGGGCGGAATATTGCATGCCATGCCTACCGCAATGCCAGAGGACCCGTTGAGGAGCAGATTGGGCACCAGGGTGGGGAGCACCGAGGGCTCCTCGAGGGAGGAGTCGTAATTGGGCGCAAAATCGGCTGTTTCTTTGTCTAGATCGGCGAGAAACTCATGAGCCAGCTTATTCTGACGCACTTCGGTGTATCGCATGGCTGCTGGTGGATCCCCGTCCACCGAGCCAAAATTCCCTTGGCCGTCAACCAGGGTGTAACGCATGGAGAAAGTCTGCGCCATGCGCACCAGAGCATCGTACACTGCGGCGTCACCGTGGGGATGATATTTACCTATGACGTCGCCCACTATGCGGGCTGATTTCTTGTAAGGCTTATTCCAATCGTTGCCCAGTTCACGCATGGCATAGAGTATCCGTCGATGCACGGGTTTGAGGCCATCGCGCACATCGGGAAGGGCCCTACCTATAATGACGCTCATGGCGTAGTCTAAATAGGAATGCTTTATTTCGTCTTCGATTCTTATGCTTTCACTGCGCTCTGCTTGGTTCATTATCAATCCCTTGTAAAGGAATGAACATAAAAAAAGCAGGATAAAGGGTTTCTGATCCGATTATTTTCCTGGATCACTGTGCCCCAGCATCCTGCAACTCAATCATCTTATATGTCCAATTCTCTAACTTCCAGGGCGTTGTTTTGGATAAACTCCCTTCTCGGCTCCACCTTGTCTCCCATGAGAATGGTGAAAATTGTATCAGCCTCAACCGCATCGTCTACAGTAACTTGCAGCAGAGTGCGTTTTTCGGGGCTCATGGTAGTTTCCCATAGCTGCTCCGGGTTCATTTCCCCGAGCCCTTTGTAACGCTGGATGCTCAAGCCCTTCTTGCCTTGCTCCTGCAAGTATTCAAGCAAATCTCTCTTGGAGTTAATGGTCACTTCCTTTTCCCCTTCCAGCACCCTGTAGGGTGGTTCTTCTAAGTCGAGTAACTGTCGCCGATTTTCCAGAGCCCGGCGGAAATCCACCATGTTGAACAGCTGCCGGCCTACCGTTGTCCAACCCCAACCATTTTCCTTTGCCCGCACTTGAATCTCAAAGGTGCGGTGTTCCTCATTCTCCCGAAGATCTCCTACCTGAAAGTCGGATTTCTCGAACTCCTCCCGTAAAAGGAGCATGCTGTCGCGGTCGGGGCGCAGTTCCTGTTCTAGTGAAATCCTTAGGAGGATCTTCATCAAATCGGGATCATAACCCCGTTTCTTCAGAGCATTCAGCACGTCGAAATAAGCAACCATCTTCTCTAAAAGTTTCTGCAAATCATCACCACCAAACAACCTATTGCTCTTTTCCACCAACAGCTGACGGTCTTTGGTGGCGCGCTCCAAGAGAAAGCGCTGATAGGTTGCTTCATCTCGAATGTAAGTTTCTTGTTTACCATAGGCGACTCTCAGGAGTGGCGGCTGAGCAATATAGAGGTGTCCATTTATGATTAAGTCTTCCATCTCTCGGTAGAAAAAGGTTAAAAGCAAGGTGCGAATGTGAGAGCCGTCCACGTCTGCGTCAGTCATGATGATGACGCGATGGTAGCGAAGCTTGGACAGGGAGAAATCGTCTTTGCCTATTCCCGTACCGAGGGCGGTAATAATTGTGATGATCTCTTGATTTTCCAGCATCTTGTCGAAGCGAGCTTTTTCTACGTTGAGTATCTTGCCGCGCAAGGGCAAAATTGCCTGGAATCTGCGATCCCGCCCCTGTTTGGCCGACCCCCCGGCAGAATCACCCTCAACGATAAATAGCTCGCTTCTGGACGGATCTCTTTCCTGGCAGTCTGCCAATTTTCCAGGAAGTGAGTGCTCCCCTAGAACGCCTTTACGTCGAGTAAGTTCCTTTGCTCGACGGGCCGCCTCCCTGACCCTGGCAGCTTCAACCACCTTGGTGATAATGGCCTTGCCTACCTGCGGATTCTCCTCGAAGAAGTAGCTGAGATGCTCGTAAACCAGGGTCTCTACCAACCCTTTGACTTCACTGTTCCCAAGTTTTGTCTTGGTTTGACCTTCAAACTGCGGCTTGGCCAATTTTACACTGATTACCGCAGCCAAACCCTCTCGGACATCATCACCCTCGAGCTTCACTTTCAGGTGTTTGGGAATTGTATCGCCAGCTGCATATTGGTTTATTGTTCTGGTGAGACCCGCCTTAAATCCGCTAAGATGGCTTCCCCCTTCCCTGGTGTTTATGTTGTTGGCGAAAGAGTATATTTGTTCGCTGTAGGTGTCGTTGTACTGGAGGGCAATCTCCGCCGAAACACCATCTCTCTCTGCGGCCAGGTAGATCACTTCGGGATGAATGGTGTTTTTGTTTTTGTTGATGTGTTGCACAAAGGAGATTATTCCGCCTTCATAGTAAAACTGCTGCCTGCGATAGAAGCGTTCATCCTCTATGGTGATCCTGACTCCCTTGGTGAGAAAGGCTAGTTCACGTAATCTTTTCAACAGCAGTACATAGCTAAAGACTATTTCTTTGAAAATGAGAGGGTCTGGCCTGAAAATTACCCGTGTTCCCCTCCTGGTTGTAGTGCCGGCAATTTCCAACTTTGTTACGGTCTTGCCCTGCTCATAGCGTTGTTTATGTACCTTGCCATCTTTGCGAATTTCCACTTCGAGAAATTCACTCAAGGCGTTTACCACAGAAACGCCAACTCCGTGAAGTCCCCCGGACACTTTATAGGACTGGTTGTCGAACTTGCCGCCAGCGTGGAGTTTGGTCATTACCACCTCGACCGCGGGAACCCCTTCTTTTTCGTGTATATCTATGGGTATGCCCCTGCCGTTATCTTCAACCATGATAGTATTGTCAGTGAGGATTTGAACATCTATCTCATCGCAGAAACCGGCAAGGGCCTCGTCGATACTGTTATCCACCACTTCGTAGACAAGATGGTGAAGGCCCTCAGTAGAAATATTGCCAATGTACATGGCAGGCCGTTTGCGAACCGCAGACAAACCCTCCAAAACCTTGATTTTGCTGGCGTCATATTCTTTGGTAGGAATATCTTGTACCTCTGTTATGTCTTCCATAGACCCTGGTCTGCCTTCTATTTGTGTTTATTGATTAGATCAACATTTAATTATACCCTTTTATTAATCATAAACCTAGGATTTATTTACATATTATCTCCTTAAAAACCCCTTTCTCTTCTCTGATGCATGGGGTTTTTATCCCCCGCAAGCTCCCACACTGATTACTAATTTTTTTAAAAATATCTCGGGGATTTATTTTGGGCCGCACTGCACCATTACAGCGAGGTTGAATTGATAGTGACCAGAGTGAAACTTTAGATTGTGCTCAAAGGCGCATGGGCATGACTACTGAAAAGAATCCTTCGTCTTCGTCGCCTGAGATGATGCAGGCGCTCGATTCGTCAATCATTCTGGCCGATATGACTTTGCTCTTCATTACTGCCAGGGTCTCCATAAAATAGCGAGGATTAAATGCTATGGTCATCTCCTCACCCTGGTAAGTCACAGGAATCTCTTCCCTGGCATCGCCGATTTCAGGATTGTTTGAGATAATTTCCATACTTTCTGATCGAATTTTGCACCTTATGCCCCTGTAGCGATCAGTAGAAATTATGGACATGCGCTTCAGCATCTCCATAAATTTAGCTCGATCAATCTCCAGCACCCGTTTACAATCCTTAGGGATGACCGTGTTGTAATCGGGGAAATCACCATCGATGAGTCTCATTATCAGGGTGGATTCCTCTATTCTAAAAATGGCAGTATTCTCAAGAAACGCCACCTCCACTTTCTCACCTTCTTCCAATAGGCGACTGAGTTCTTGCATACCCTTTCTGGGAATTATGACTCCCTTTTCAAAACCGAATTTAGTCACTTGTGGAAGTGGTTTTTGTATGAGAGAAAGTCGGTGACCGTCGGTTGCTACCAATTTCAGCCCAACTGGATCTTCAGTTTCCAGTTTCTCAAAATAAATTCCGGAAAGATTGTAGCGAGTCTCTTCCGTAGAGACGGCAAAAATTGTCTTATCTATCATTTCCTTGAGTAGTGGAGCTTCCATCTCCTGCAAAGCATCATCATCATATTGAGCGATCTGAGGAAAATCATCTGCTGACAATCCCACCAAATTATACTCCGTTGTGCCACTAGATATATTCACCCATTGGTTCTCTTTCTCGATTATACGTATTTCTGGAAAAGGAAGTTCCTTGACGATCTCATAAAATTTTCGAGCCTGAATGGTTATTGCTCCTTCTTTGACAATGTCAGCTTGATAGCTTCCAGTAAAACTGACTTCCAGATTGGTTGCAGTCAGGTGTAACTGTTTATCCTTCGCCTCCAAAAGTACGTTTGAAAGAACAGGCATCGAACTGCGCCTTTCTGCAACACTTTGGGATTTTTGTAAGCCCCTGAGAAGATCGTCACGTTGAATGGTTAGTTCCATTATTCCTCCTCGATTACAAGCTTTGATTATTTATATTAAATAAGTATTTCTAATTTTAAATTTAAGGTCTGTAAATTTGTAGATAAAATAATTAAGCATCTGATTTTATAAAAGATTCCTCCTTGTAAACATCTAATAATCTTTTTTCAATATCTACGATTCTCTCGGCAAAGGCACGATTTCTTCTCATCTCGCCTCGCACCTTTCGGCAGGCATAGATCACGGTAGAATGATCCCTTCCTCCAAAAGAGGCACCAATTGAAGCATAAGTGGAGCCAGTAAGTTTTCTACCGAGATACATGCTAACTTGTCGGGCGATCACTAGAGGTCGAGATTTGGTTGCTCCTGGTAAAGCCTCTAGGGATACACCGTAGGCATGGCACACTTCTTTTTGGATGGCTTGAATCGATAACCTATCAGGTCGTGAGGATACATTTCCGTGGACAGTCAAAGATCTATCTTTGAGATTTGGTAAAGAACCTTCTTTTTCAACAATCTCTTGCAACTTTTCTACAAAGTCTTTAATTTCATGAAAATTAAGGGGGCCTTGCTCTGATATATAGCGTAAAATATCATTTGAAATCGGCACCTTACTTGAACCCAAAAAAGACTCTATCACTTGAAAACAATCATTAATATCGGGCTCCTGTATTCGCGCTATTAAGCCCCAACCCAAGCGAGAGCGCAGGCCCAAGGATAGATCTGGAATCTGGTGTGGCAAGCGAGTGGCGGCAAAAACCATCTGGGTCCCTGCATCATAACACCAGTTAAAAATCTCTCGCATCTGTCTCTGAAAGTTGCCTTCAGCAGGAAGTTGGTGGATATCGTCAACCAGAAGGATTTTGACGCCACCCAGGGTTTGCCAGAGTGCATCATAAGGAATGGGAGGTAGTGCTGGACCGTAAACAAGGAGATTCCTGCAACTCATATAAGCTACTTCTCCATGTTTATCAGCTTGCCAATCATTGCCGATAGCGTGGAGGAGATGAGTCTTGCCCAGGCCCGGCGGCCCCTCGAGGAATAAAGGATTAAATTTTGGCCCATGCTCCCGACATACATCTCTGGCTGCAGCGTAGGCAAAGCGGTTAAAGGGGGCAACCACATAGGTTGCGAAAGTGTGAGAGATATCGAAGGTTGTAGCGAGTGGCACATTGCCTATGGATGGACTAACCCCTTGCGATGATTTGCGCTTACCATCAGGCATTTGCAGGATAACCCGTATACTGCTATCCACCTTCCGGCAGCAAGATTGAATGGTGGCAAGGTAATGTTCTTGAATCCAATAGTAATGGAAGCGGCTGGGCGCTTGCAACACAAGGTGGCCGCTTTCAAGGGTAGTAACCTTCAAGACCTCAATCCATTGCAGAAACTGCTCGGAGCTTAGATTCTCTTTCAGAACCCTGCGCAGCTGGGGCCACAGGGAATCCATAGGCAAACCTCTTTTCCCCACCAGCTTAGTGATCTCAAGGCTGGCGAGAGGAGATATCTAGCCCGGACATTTCATGAATTGCTGTCGCGAGACTGCGAAGATGGACGTGCCACACCTGGCAACCGCAGGGTGTTGGTTCCGAGGCGTACCTCAATGGCACGTCGCAGGGGCCAACATCCGAGGATGCCAGGAAGGACGGACATGTCCGTGGTCGCAGCAGGTGATTCATGAAATGTCCGGGCTACCACTTCTAAATAAAGACCTATATCTTTATAAACTCATTGATTTCTCTATAGGAATCTGCTTGCTACTATAGAGAAAAACACCTCAAAATTCAACGGATTTTTTGCTTTCTCCAGGCTCAGCAAGCCAGGTGAATTCATTTTTGGCTTGACAAAAAGATTTACCTGACATAAATCTCTGATTAACAATGTGAAAAAATGTATTATCACTAGGTGGACCAGCTACCAATCCTCACAAGAGCGTTCTTTGGTTTTCGTTCGCACCTTTTTGTTTGAGCTTATCAGACAAAAGAAAATGTCTTGAAACCTGTCGGTGTCGTGGCTTTAGTTGGTCGCTGAACCCCGGCAGAGGCTATAGGTGTGTAAAGGCGATAGTTATTTACACCTCGAAACCGAGATGCATTGTTGTCCAATCGGCCTTATTTAATTCCGATACATAGGGTAGTTTTTCGCTATAAAGGGCACAATTGACGCAAAGCTCAAAGAGCACAGCGCTCCGTTTTTTTGCTTTGTGGTATCCCTAGGTGAGGCAGGAAAAAGCTGTTTCATTGCGGTGCCTTACGGTTAAGATAGCCTACGTTTGCAGATTTTTGCTCGGTTAAACCGTCTAGGTGCCGTAACAAGTCACAGTTTTGTTAATACTATATTGCCAAAAGGAGGTGATGACTTCAGTAAGGAGGTGAGGACGGCAGTAAGCAGGTGATACCACTGTAATGCTTATAAGAGCATTTATATTAACCAAGGAGGTAAGGAGGTTCCTATGGCTTACGATGCAGTAAAGATGGCAGACTGGCAGATCTCGGAAGCGTCTGAAGAGAATATGCCAACTCCAGATGAATGGCGGGAAAAACTTGGTTTGGAGCAGGACGAAATCCTGCCGATGGGAAGATTGTGCAAATTGGACTTTATGAAGATCATCGAGCGGCTCAAAGACAAACCGGACGGCAAGTACATTGAGGTCACCGCCATTACCCCTACCCCGTTAGGTGAGGGTAAGAGCACCAGCACCATAGGTCTTATGGAAGGTCTGGGCAAGCGAGGAGTGAATGTAGGCGGCTGTATTCGTCAACCCTCCGGCGGTCCCACCATGAATATCAAGGGGAGCGCTGCCGGCGGCGGCAATGCCCTGATTATTCCACTGACCGAATTCTCCACGGGCCTCACTGGTGACATCAATGACATCATGAACGCCCACAACCTGGCCATGGTAGCCCTGACCGCCAGAATGCAGCACGAGCGCAACTACAATGACGAGCAACTTGCCCGCTTGACGGGAATGAGGCGGCTTGACATTGATCCCACCCGGGTGGAGATGGGCTGGATTATGGATCTCTGCGCCCAGTCCCTGCGGAATATCATTATCGGCCTGGGTGGACGCATGGACGGTTACATGATGCAGTCCAAGTTTGGCATTGCGGTGAGCTCAGAACTCATGGCCATTCTCTCCATCGTGCGGGATCTCCCGGACCTGCGTGAAAAACTGAATAACATTACCGTTGCCTTTGACAAGCGGGGCAAGGTGGTGACCACTGGCGATCTGGAAGTGGGCAACGCCATGACCGCCTGGATGAGGAACACCATCAACCCCACTCTGTGCTCCACGGTGGAGTATCAGCCCCTGATGGTTCATGCCGGCCCCTTTGCCAACATTGCGGTGGGACAGAGTTCCATCATTGCCGACCGCATTGGACTGAAGATGTTTGACTACCACCTCACCGAGTCCGGCTTTGGAGCTGATATCGGCTTCGAGAAATTCTGGAACGTCAAGTGCCGTTACAGCGGCCTGAAACCCCACGTTTCAGTACTCACTACCACCATTCGCGCCCTGAAGATGCACGGCGGTGGCCCCAAGGTGGTGGCTGGCCTAGCCCTCCCCGATGAGTACAAGAAAGAAAATCTGGAATTACTGGAAAATGGCGTGGAAAACATGGTGCACCACATCAACACTATCAGAATGTCCGGAATCAACCCGGTGGTCTGCATTAACTGCTTCCACACCGACACCAAGGACGAGATTGCCATGGTGCGCAAGTATGCCGAGGAAGCAGGAGCCCGCTGTGCAGTCTCCACCCACTGGGCCGACGGCGGTGACGGCGCCCTGGAGTATGCTGATGCTGTCCTTGAGGCCTGCAAGCAAGAAAGTGAGTTCAAATTCCTCTACCCTCTGGAAATGAAGTTGCGTGACCGGGTCGAAACCATCGCCAAGAACGTCTACGGTGCCGATGGGGTGGCCTGGACTCCCGATGCCGAGGCCAAGGCCAAGATGCTCGAGTCTGATGCCAAATACGATGACTACACCACCATGATGGTGAAGACCCACCTCTCCCTCACCCACGATCCGGCGGTGAAGGGTACGCCCAAGGGGTGGACTCTCCCCGTTCGCGATGTGTTGATCTTCTCCGGCGCCAAGTTCCTCTGCCCCTGCTGCGGTACCATCAGCCTGATGCCGGGAACCAGTTCCAATCCAGCCTACCGCAGGGTGGATGTGGACGTTAACACCGGCAAGGTCACCGGACTGTTCTAGGGGAGTTTGCCTGGCAAGGCCGCACCTGAGGGAAGATCGGTCCTGAAGGTAGACAAACACGGACAGAGAACTGGAGAAGAAATCCAGTTCTAGGTTGTCTGAAGTTGGCAGGCAGGGCAACATCGCCCTGCCTCGCCTGTTTTAGAAGGAGGAGGTTATGGCTGCGAAACTGCTCAAAGGCGCAGAGGTCGCCAAAGAGATCCGCGAGCAACTCAAAAAAGAGGTAGAGGAACTAAAGGCGAAGCATGGTGTCACACCCGGCTTGGTCACCATTTTAGTGGGGGAAGATCCGGCCTCCCAAAGTTATGTACGGGCCAAGCAGAAGACTGCCCACGAGCTTGGTTTTCATTCCATTCAGGATAATCAGCCAGCTGACCTGAGCGAAGAGGCGTTACTGAAGCTCATCGACAAATACAATAAGGATCCAGAAATCCATGGCATCTTGGTGCAACTTCCCTTGCCCAAACACATTAACGATCAGAGAGTGCTCCTGGCCATAGACCCGGACAAGGATGTGGACGGTTTCCACCCCACTAATGTGGGCAAACTCTTGATCGGTAATCCCTACTACAGTCCCTGTACTCCCTTCGGCATCCAGGAGTTGCTTGCACGCTCCGGCTCGCCGGTTGAGGGAGCGGAGGTGGTGGTGGTTGGTCGTTCCAACATCGTAGGGAAGCCCATTGCTGCTATGCTTATGCAGAAGGGCCCCGCTGCTAATGCCACCGTGACCGTTGTTCACACCCGCACCAAGGACGTGGCCTTCCATACCAAACGGGCCGATATCCTGATAGTCGCCGCTGGCGTGCCGGAATACATCAAGGGTGACATGATCAAGCCCGGTGCGGTGGTCATAGACGTGGGTGTCAATGAAGTGGGTAGAACTGCAGATGGCAAGCGCATCCTCAAAGGTGATGTGGCCTTTGACGAGGCCTCTGAAGTGGCCTCGGCAATCACCCCGGTGCCGGGCGGTGTTGGCCCCATGACCATAACCATGTTGATGAAAAATACGGTTCATGCTTGCAAGGTACACAATAAGCTGGTGTAGATTTGCAGAGCTCGATAATCCGCTGGATTGTAGCAACCCGATTACCCTCCCCCTTATGGGGGAGGGTAACAGCAGACCTTTTGCTTTCCAAGGTTAATGCCAGTCGTAACGAGCAGATAGCCCCGAGGCTGAAGATCCCTGCTTCAAGGCCTATCTGCACCTTGTGCAGCCTTTGCTGCAAGGGGCCCGAGGGAACCGCGTTTGCGGACCTCCAGGGATAGGACTGGGAAATTCAATATATCTAACACTTGTCTTTTTTGTATCTAAGTGACTTTTTTTGTGCTTTTCCTCACGTACTCTTTGGGCTATAATACGGCATCTGTCCCATAATGTCTCAGGTTGTTGTGGATAATACCTTGGTAATCCTACCCAGAAACATTCAGCAGAAAATCATCCCCTATAGGAGTGTTGCTTATGTGCGCTGAGAAAACCCGGTCAGGCAGTGGACTGGTTGGCTCGGTTATGGTTGTGGGCGGCGGCATCGCTGGAGTACAGGCAGCTTTGGATCTGGCAGATTCCGGCTACTATGTCCATATGGTGGAGAGTTCCCCGGCCATTGGCGGAGTCATGGCGCAGTTGGACAAGACCTTTCCCACCAACGACTGCTCCATGTGTATTTTGTCTCCCAAGCTGGTGGAATGTGGTCGCCATCCCAATATCAACCTGCTTACCTGCGCTGAATTAGACAGCGTCGCAGGTGAACAGGGCAATTTTCAGGTAACCATTCGGCAACATCCCCGATATATCAATCTGGACAAATGCACCGGCTGTGGTGATTGTGCCGAGGTCTGCCCCGTGACCTTACCCAGCGAGTTCGATCTGGCTCTCGGCGCCCGAAAAGCCACTTACAAACCTTACGCCCAGGCGATCCCAGGGGGTTACATGATCGATAAGCGCGATCGATCTCCCTGCACCAATGCTTGCCCCAACCATGTTAACGCTCACGGGTATGTGGCGCTGATTGCCCAGGGCAAGTACCGGGAGGCCATGGAGGTCATTCTCCGAAACCTGCCATTTCCAGGGGTCATCGGTCGCATTTGTCCTCATCCTTGCGAGACTGCCTGTAGGCGGGGTGAGGTGGATGCGCCCATATCCATCTGCGCTCTCAAGCGGTTTGTGGCTGACCAGGTGGACATTGAGGAACTGCCCGTGCCAAAGATAGAAAAGCGGGATGAAAAGGTTGCTATTATCGGCTCCGGCCCGGCGGGACTCACCTGCGGCCACTTTCTTGCCTTGGAAGGGTATCAGGTCAAGGTATTCGAGGCTCTGCCTGTGGCAGGCGGCATGCTGCGGGTGGGTATTCCCGACTATCGGCTGCCGCCAGAGGTCCTGGACAAAGAGATAAGTGCCATAACCAGGCTCGGGGTAGAAATCAAGCTGAACACCGCTCTTGGTCGGGATGTCACCATTGATGGACTTTTCTCAGAGGGTTACAAAGCTATCTATCTCGCCATCGGCGCCCATAAGAATTTGCAGCTCAACATTCCCGGCGAGGATGGAGACGGGGTCATCCCTGGGGTTGACTTTCTCCGTCGGGTTAATCTCGGTGAACTAAAAAAGTTGGATGGGAAAGCAGTTATTGTGGGGGGCGGCGATGTGGCTATTGATGCGGCTCGTTCTGCTTTGCGCCTGGGCGCCGAAAAGGTCACCATTCTCTATCGACGCACGCGGACTGAGATGCCTGCCCGGGAAAGCGAGGTGGAGGATGCCCTGGCGGAGTCCATTGAGATCCAGTACCTCACCGCACCCCAACAGATTCTCACCAAAGACAACAAGGTAGTAGGCATTCAGTGTATCAAAATGGAGCTGGGAGAACCGGATTCTTCAGGGAGGCGTCGCCCGGTGCCGGTGCCCGGCAGTGATTTTATCGTGGACACGGATTGGGTGCTACCGGCAATCGGACAGACCCCAGATTCCGCTTTCCTGACTGACGATTCAGGGGTGGGTTTGAGCCGCTGGGGGACCGTTGAGGCTGATTCTGTCACCTTTGCCACCAACGTAGAAGGGGTTTTTGCTGGCGGCGATGCCCAGACCGGTCCATGGGTGGCCATTGGCGCGGTAGCCCATGGCAGGGAAGCGGCCATCTCTATTTCACGCTACCTCAAGGGTGAAGACATGAGAGCAGGTCGGGAACCCATGGAGTTGCCCCAGGAGAACTTCGTAGCCATACCAGAGGATCTGGAGCTGAAGGCCCGGGCTGAAATGCCCACAGTGGCAAGCGAGAAACGGCGGAAAAGTTTTGCTGAAGTAGAGCTGGGTCTCACCGAAGAACAGGCCAGAGCCGAAGCAGAGAAATGTCTCAACTGCATGTCCTGCTGCGAGTGCTTTGAATGTGTGACTGCCTGCAAGGCGGAAGCCGTGGATCACAGTATGGTGGAAACCACCCTCACCCTGGATGTGGGGTCCATTATAGCTGCGCCTGGCTTTCAAGCCTTTGACCCAAGCCTCTACAATGCCTACAACTACAGCAGATATCCCAATGTGGTCACCAGCATGGAATTTGAGCGCATCCTGAGTGCCTCCGGTCCCTACGAGGGCCATTTGGTCCGCCCTTCTGATCACAAGGAGCCGAAAAAGATCGCCTGGCTGCAATGTGTGGGCTCACGGGACATTAACCATTGCGACCATGGGTACTGCTCCGGCGTGTGCTGCATGTACGCCATTAAGGAGGCGGTGATTGCCAAGGAGCACAGCAAGGTACCTTTGGACACCTCCATCTTTTTTATGGATATGCGCACCTACGGCAAGGAATTCGACAAGTACTACAATCGGGCCGAGGAAGAGATCGGGGTTCGTTTTATCCGTTCTCGGGTTCACACTGTGGAGCAAGGGCCTGACAGCGAAGATCTGGAAATTACCTACTCCACAGAGGACGGTAAGATCGAAACGGAAACCTACGATATGGTTGTGCTTTCCGTGGGCATGGAAACTTCGGCCGCAAGCATTGAGCTGGCAGAGAAGCTCGGCATTGAGTTGGACGACGACCAGTTTGTTAGCGCTTCTTCCTTTAGCCCAGTGGCCGCTTCCAAGCCGGGGATTTTCGTCTGTGGCGCTTTCAGCGGCCCCAAGGACATTCCCTATTCGGTGATGGAGGCAAGCGCGGCTGCTGCCTCAGCCCAGGCTATTCTGGCGGAGGCGCGGGGCGAGCTCATCAAAGAGAAGGTCTATGAGGAAGAAACTCCCGTGAGAGCAGAAGAGCCCAGGGTGGGAGTCTTTGTCTGTAATTGCGGGGTGAATATTGGCGGCATCGTTGACGTTCCGGCGGTGCGCAGTTACGCCGAGACCCTACCCAATGTGGTCTACGTAGGCGAAAATCTCTTTACCTGTTCTCAGGACACCCAGGAAATTATGAAGGAGGCCATCAAAGCCAACAAGTTAAACCGGGTGGTGGTGGCCGCCTGTACCCCCAGGACCCACGAGCCCCTTTTCCAGGAGACTATCCGGGAGGCCGGGCTCAATCGTTTTCTTTTCGAGATGGCCAACATACGCGATCAAGACTCTTGGGTGCACCAGAGGCAGCCTGAAAAGGCCACAGAAAAGGCCAAGGATTTGGTACGCATGGCCGTAGCCAAGGCCTCTCTGCTGGAGCCCATCGAGGAGATTCGGGTGGATCTTACCCAGGCAGCTCTGGTGATCGGCGGTGGAGTGGCCGGCATGGCCGCGGCCCTCAATCTGGCCGAGCAGGGCTTTAAAAGCTACCTTGTGGAGAAGACCGACAAGCTGGGCGGAAATGCCCTGAAAATAAAAAATACCTGGAAAGGCGAGGATGTGCCTTCTTTTGTGGCCGATCTCTTGGGCAAGATAGAGGGCCATGAGAACATCGAGGTTCTCACCAACACCGAAATTAAAGGGGTCAATGGTTTCGTGGGCAATTTTGTCAGTACGGTGGTCAATGGTGGCGGCACCCGGGAAATCGAGCACGGGGTTGCCATCATCGCCACCGGGGCTCAGTCGCTCGAGCCGGATGAATATCTCTATGGCAAGAGCGATCGGGTCTTCCGCTGGCACGAGCTGGAAGAAGCCATTGAGGCCGATCCGGAGATGGTCAAAAAAGCCAAGGCAGCGGTTTTCATCCAGTGTGTTGGCTCCCGGGAGCCGGAAAGACCTTACTGCTCCAAGATCTGCTGCACCCACTCGGTACATACAGCATTGAAACTCAAAGAGATCAACCCTGAGATCAATGTCTTCGTGCTTTACCGGGATTTACGGACCTACGGTCCCAGGGAAGACCTCTACAAAGAGGCCCGGGCCAAAGGCGTTATCTTTATCCGGTATGATCTGGAGAATAAGCCGCGGGTGGAGACGGACGGAAATGGTGCATTGCAGGTAACGGTCACCGATCACATTCTGGGCCAGCCTGTTACCATCGAGCCGGATTTCATCAATCTGGCCAGTGCCATCCGCCCGGCGGACCATGAGGATATTGCCAAGTTTTTCAAGTTACCTCTTACTGATGACAAATTCTTCTTGGAAGCCCACATGAAGCTCAGGCCGGTGGATTTCTCCACTGATGGGGTCTTTGTTTGCGGTCTGGCCCACTACCCCAAGCCCCTGGAGGAGTCCATTGCTCAGGCTCAGGCGGCGGCAGCGCGGGCTGCCACCGTGCTTTCCAAGAAATACGTCATGGTGGAGCCCATTGTCTCCTCAGTGGATGTGGAGGCCT
>JAJDNT010000020.1 GCA_022340515.1 Deltaproteobacteria bacterium | reverse complement strand
AGGGACACTGCTCAGCAGATCAATCCCTTTCTGAGCGAGATTGTCGCTAATGAGAATTTTCATTGAATCGTGTCCTCCTGAAACTTCATTTCAGTTTTTTCAAAAATTCTTAGTTAAACTATTAAACCCCTCCTTGACTGTTTCTACCACGTTTTTTTATAGCCTGACTAGCTAATCTTAAGAGTTCTAAAAAAAAGTGGTCACTATGTCTCAAAGCTTGTCTCCAGCTTTGTCGAGGGTAGCCGACGTCGCATTAAATATACAAGAAGGTAAACAAAAGGCGTGTCCAGCAAAGCGATCCCCACTTTTACAACCCATTGTCCGAATATGAGCGGTATCACCGGCATGGAACCATAGAAAGCAAGGGTAATGAAGACCACACTGTCCAATAATTGGGAGACACTGGTAGAGGCATTGTTTCGCAACCAGAGAAATCGTTCAGTGGTCACCCGCTTCCAGAAGTGGAAGGCCCAAACATCGTGATACTGACTGAAAAGATAGGCGGTTAGACTGGCTACCATAATGCGCGCGCTGCTCCCGAGGATGGTCTGATATGCTTGCTGATGGGGCCAGAAAGAAGCTGGAGGCCATACAATACTTACGGTTGTCAGGACAAATACCAGCACCAGAGTGATAAACCCCCCCATAACCACTGTCTGTGCCTGCTCTTTACCCCAGATCTCACTGACGACATCCGTAATCAAGAAGGTGAGACAGTAGGCTAGCACCCCGGCTGGAACAACCACTGGTCCCACCGTAATAATTTTGCTCGCCATCACAGCAGCAAGCACCAAGCTCCCGGCATAAACGCAAGCCAGCAAAGCAAGGTAGTTCAGTCCTCGCTGCGAATCATTCGATCTCATGAGCTTTATGCTCCACCAGCACAGTCAACCCTATCCCACCTCTGGGATTCATTTCACTTTTCACCTCCAGCCAACGTGGACGACATATATGGACTAGATCATCGAGAATGCGATTGGCCATATCCTCGGCGAACATGCCACTTTGCCGATAACTGAAGAGATACAACTTCAGTGATTTGGACTCTAGACATCGACGATCCGGAATATAGGTAATGGTTATTCGGTAAAAGTCGGGTTGACCGGTGATGGGACACAGGCTGGTCACTTCACTGGTGGTAAAGGTCACCTTGTAGTCCCTGTCTGGCTGGGGGTTGTCGAAGGTCTCCAATAGCTTGGGGTTTACTTCATATTCGTACTTGGTCTTGCCACTGCCAAGGTGTTTAAACTTATCAGTCATCGTTCTTTCCCTCAATCTGCAGGACAGCAAAAGCTTACCAAAGAGGTAAACGGAAGAAAAATCCGAAATCCGAATATCGAAATCCGAAACAAATTCCAATTTCCAAAATCCTAATGACCAAAACGCCTTACCTGTCTCTTTGCGTAGTTATGTCTGGAACATTTGAGAATTGGGATTTAGGATTTGGAGTCTACATCCCTTCTCTGTCACCTCTGTGTTTCCTTGGTTAAGAATATGCCGAATTGTAGAACCTTTTCTGCTGATGAGCAAGACTGTTCGCGGCCAAGGAAAGATTTATTGGCAATGCTGAGCCCATAGATCTTTGCTGTGTTATTATTGAAGTGAATAAGTATTCATTATAGTAAACCCCTTTTTTGCCTTGCAATCAAATACAGTGACACTTGTTTTTTATACTACAAATATTGGTAAATATTATTTTTTATTCAATTAATACAAAACCATTGACATATCGGTCGAGAAGAATATATAATTCAAAAGTGAATGAACGTTCATTCATAAATTAAATGGTTATAATTTTGGCCACTCCAAGATTTACTGAGGTTTCTCCATATGGGGCGAGTAAAAAAAACGAACGACAAACGCGGCAGGATTATGAATGCCGCCATAGCCTCCTTTGCTCAGCATGGATATCACCAAGCAACCATTGCTGATGTCGCCCGAGAAGCGGGAGTGGCTGCCGGAACCATCTATCTCTATTTCAAGAACAAAGATGACCTCCTTGTCAGTATCTTCGAGGAAAAAGTTCAAGGTTTTATCCAAGAATTTCATCAACATTTGAGCCAAGAAGAGAATGCAGAGGTCAAACTGAGAAAGCTAGTCCACCTCCACCTCTTCGAGATGCAGAATCATCCAGATCTTGCTGCAGTTTTTCAACTCGAACTCCGCCAGAGTCGTCATTTTATGAGCGCTTACCCCAAGACCGACCTCAAGGTTTATTTCGACCTCATTGGAGACATTATCGAAGAGGGGCAGCAGCAAGGGCTCTTTCGCAAGGATCTTTACTTGAGCGCTGTTAAGAGGGCCTTTTTTGGTGCAATGGATGAAACGGTCACCTCATGGTTGTTGGCCGGTAAAAGCTACGATCTTCCCCACATGGCAGACCCCCTGACCGATTTGTTCATCCGGGGGCTGAGAGAATAAGGCTGATCGCTGGGCGCTGACAGCCTACAAGGAGTTAGCCATGGCAAATTTATTGGTTGATGAAAGAGACGTCAAATTTGTGCTCTATGAGCAACTCGATATCGAACAACTGAGCAACACCGCCAAGTATGCAGAGTATTCCAAGGACATGTTCGATATGGTGCTGGAGCAGGCATGGAAGTTGGCGGAGAACGAACTTGCTCCGGCCAATCGCAAAGGAGATCTGGAGGGATGCGTTTATCAAGATGGCACGGTAAGGGTGCCGGAATCCTACCATCGAGCTTACGACCTGTATTGCCAGGGAGGTTGGCTCGCTATTGCCGACGGAGTTGAGGTGGGCGGTCAGGGATTCCCGGTTGCCACTAGTCTCGCCGCCATAGAATCATTTGGATCCGCTAACTGGAGTCTTATCATGTTCCCGGGGCTCACCCACGGCGCAGCCAGACTAGTAGAAATCTTTGGCACTGAAGAACAAAAAAACCTTTTTATGAACAAATTATATAGCGGTGAGTGGTGTGGCACCATGTGTCTCACCGAGCCTCAGGCTGGAACGGACGTGGGCGCCCTTCGCACCAAAGCGATCCGCAATGCGGACGGTACTTATAACATTTCCGGCACCAAAATCTTTATCTCCTGTGGCGAGCATGACCTAACCGAAAACATTATCCACATGGTACTGGCCCGGATAGAGGGATCCCCACCGGGAACAAAGGGCATTTCCATCTTTATCGTCCCCAAACTGCGGCTGGAAAACGGCCAACTAATTACCAACGATGTTACTTGCGGCGGCATCGAACACAAGCTGGGAATTCACGGTTCCCCCACCTCCGTGCTCAACTTTGGCGAAAACAACAACTGCATCGGTTACTTGCTGGGAGAAGAGAACCGAGGAATGAGCATCATGTTCCAGATGATGAACGAGGCCAGGCTCTTTGTTGGCATGCAGGGACTCTCTCACGCCACAGGATCTTACCTCGCTGCTCTTAACTTTGCCAAGGAACGCATCCAGGGCACTGAGGCTGACCGGATGAAGGATCCAACCGCACCCAAAGTGGCCATCATTAAGCATCCCAATGTGCGGCGGATGCTGATGTTCATGAAGTCTGTAACCGAGGGGCTCCGGGCTCTCCTATATTATGTCGGCTTTTGCGAAGACATGATTCGTTCCACCACCAGCGCAGAGGAGAAAGAAAAATACCAGGACTTTATTGATATCCTCATTCCAATCTGCAAGGCCTATGGCAGCGACATGGGATTCAAGGTTTGTGAAATTGCGATTCAGGTACACGGAGGTTATGGGTATTGTCAGGAATATCCTGTTGAGCAACACCTCCGTGATTGCAAAATCGCATCTATTTATGAGGGAACCAATGGTATTCAAGCCTTGGATTTAGTGGGGCGAAAATTGGTGATCAAGAGAGGAAGGCTGTTCAAACGTTTGATAGGGGAAACCGAAGACTTCCTCGAGTGGGCCCGCAAAAATTTTGAACTCCGGGAACTTGTAGCCACCTTTGAGGCTGCCCGGGAGCAGCTCATTCAGGTGACTAAGTACTTCGGCCTCAAGGGAATGACAGCAGACTACGTCGTACCCCTGCTTTATGCTACTCCTTATTTGGAATTATTCGGCGATGTTGCCCTAGGTTTTATGCTTCTATGGCAGGCGCTCATTGCCCACCGGCGCCTGCAGGAGATTTATGTAGACGCAGGAGCCAAAGACGGCGAATCTCAGAAGGAGGTCTTGGCCAGCAACCGCAGTGCCGCCTTCTACCGAGGTAAGATAGCTTCAGCTGAATTCTTCATCACCAATGTCCTCTCTTTATCCAGGGGCAAGGCCAAAGCGATTATGAGCGGTCAACAGTCAGCAATCGAAATCCCGGAGGAGTCATTCGCTCTGAGCTGAAAATAGCGACGGGATTGTATTAACCACAAAGAGCACGAAGTGCACAAAGATTACCATATACTTCAAAAATACTTCGTGATCTTCGTGTCCTTCGTGGTGTCATCCTCGTCCTTGTTGTCTAGAAAAGGAGTCAAAATATGAAAGCGAGAGAAGTAGTCCTGGTGGACGGCATTCGTACGGTTTACGGCAGGGCCGGGGAAAAAGGATTTTTCTGGCACACTCGCGCCGACGACATGGTAGTAAAAATTATCCGTGAGCTTCTCCGCCGCAATCCTCAGGTTACACCTGAGATGGTTGAGGAGAATGTTTGGGGAGCAACAACCCAAGAGGGAGACCAAGGCCTTACCCTAGGCAGAACCTCCGCTGTACTAGCCGGACTTTCTGAGAAATGCGCTGGTGCCTCCATAGATCGTATGTGCGCCAGCGGTATGACGGCAGTCACCACTGCTGCCTCGGAAATTGCTCTGGGCGCTTTTGACATTGCTATAGCAGGCGGGGTTGAGCATATGGGCCACCACCCCATGGGCGCCACTGCAGATCCCAATCCCAGGTTCCTGGTGGATCGGCTGGTTTCGGAAGATGCGCTAGTAATGGGAAAGACAGCCGAAAATCTTCACGACATGTTCCCCGAGATAACCAAGGAGATGGCAGATGAATATGCCATGCTCTCCCAGCAAAAAACTGCCAAAGCATACCAAGAGGGAAAATTCAAAAAAATGATTGTACCCATGACAGTCTATACCCCTGAGGGCTGGGCGGTTGCAGATCGTGATCAACAACCCCGTCCCGACACTACCATGGAGGGGTTAAAGGAATTGAAAACTCCTTTCCGGTCAATGGGCAAGGTAACACCAGGCAATGCCTCAGGTCTCAACGACGGTGCCTGTGGTGTCCTGCTCATGTCCGCTGATAAAGCCAAAGAACTAGACCTTCAGCCCAAGATGCGTCTCGTAGCCTTCACCTACGCTGGGGTTCGACCAGAAGTTATGGGGCTAGGGCCCATACCGGCCACCCATAAGGTTTTCAAGATCTCAGGTTTGAGCATGGATGATATGGATTTTATTGAACTCAATGAAGCCTTCGCCGTCCAATGCATTGCTTTCATGCAGGAGTTCAGGCTCAAGTGGCCTGATGAGCCGCGGCTCAACCCATGGGGCGGAGCAATCGCCCTCGGCCATCCCTTGGCCTCTTCTGGCGCCCGCTTGATGATTCACCTCATGCACGAATTTGCTGAAAATCCCAAAGCCAAGTATGGACTGGCCACCATGTGCGTGGGTCTGGGTCAAGGGGGTTCAGTAATCTGGGAGAATCTCCAAGGTAACGGCAAAAAAACACCTAAGAAAAAGGCCACAACCAAGAAGAAAAAGAAATAACTGGTTTAGCCGGTTAGCCGGTTTGGCCAGTTTAGCCAGTTTGACAGGCACAACAGGCTCAACCGGCCAACCTAATTGGTAAGGAGCAAATCATGGCCAAAATCGTTACTCGGTTTTATCCCCGCTTCTATGAGTCCAGGGTTGGTAAGATTGCCCTGCTTACCATGGACAATGGAGAGGATTACAAGAAACCAACCACTTTTGACGAAGAGGCACTAGATTCCCTAAACAAGGCCCTGGATTTCATTCAGGCGGAACCTGATGTCAGAGGTCTACTTCTCACGGGAAAACTTTATATCTTCGCCGCCGGTGCTGATCTCACCCAGATACCTTTCATCAACACTTTTGAGCAGGGAAAAGCCATTGGTCGATATGGCCACGGAACCTTCAAGCGAATAATGGACCTCCCTTACCCCACAGTAGCAGCCATAAACGGTGCTGCCCTTGGCGGTGGGCTGGAGATATCACTTTACTGCGATTACCGAACCATCTCCAAAGGTGTCACTGCCATAGCCTTCCCCGAGTGTTTTTTAGGTCTTATTCCTGGCTGGGGTGGCTCCACTTTGGCACCCCGGTTGATTGGCCCAGAGAAGGCGCTGGAACTGATCATCTACAATCCCCTTAACCAAAATCGTATGATTAAAGGGTTCCAGGCTTTTGACATGGGACTGGCAGACCGCTTGTTTGATACCGCTGAGTTCCTGGATGATTCTATTCGTTTTCTAGAAGGGATCATAGACGGCAGTGAAAAGTTTGAGCGTGCCTCGGTTGATTCCAGCAATTTGAAGCCCGCAGTCAACAAAGCCCGTGATTTTGTCGACAGCAAGGTGCATGGCGCCGCCATTGCTCCCTATCGAGCCCTTGAGTTGATAGAAGGCGCATTCAGCTGGGACCTAGATCAGGGTTTTGCTGAGGAAGATAAAGCCCTAGGAGACCTCATTAAAAGCCGCCAATGTAAGGCTAGTATCTATTCCTTTGACCTGGTCCAGCGCAGGGCCAAGCGTCCCGCTGGAGTTCCTCAGGTGGAGCCCTTGAAAGTTTCTAAAATCGGCATTATGGGGGCGGGCCTCATGGCTTCCCAACTGGCCCTTTTATTTCTTCGGCGATATGAAGTGCCGGTAGTGATGAAAGACATCAAGCAGGAATTTGTCGACAAGGGTCTTGCCTACATTGAAACGGAACTGACCAAGCTGGTGGAAAAAGGAAGGCTGCCGGAGGCTAAGGCACGCCATCTTTCTTCCTTAGTGAAAGGAACTCTCGATTGGACAGATTTTTCCGACTGTGACTTCGTCATTGAGGCGGTTTTTGAGGAGATGGAAGTGAAACAGCAGGTATTCGCCGAGGCCGAAGAGGTGGTCTCATCTAATTGTATCCTCGCCACCAACACCTCCAGTCTTTCCATCACAGCCATGGCCTCGAAGCTCAGACATCCCGAAAGAGTTGTAGGGCTTCACTTCTTCAACCCAGTGGCCGTGTTACCTCTTGTCGAAATTATACCTGGCAGCAAAACCAACGAGATCACTCTTGCCACCACTTTCGCCGCTGCCAAGAAGCTTAGAAAAACAGCAATACTGGTTAAGGACTCAGGTGGATTTCTGGTCAATCGCATCCTGACCAAAATGTTGGTGGACTGCCTCGAAATGGTTGACGAGGGAGCTGACTTTCAACTTGTTGATGAGGCCGCTCTCAGCCTGGGATTGCCCATGGCGCCTTTTGTCTTACTTGGCTTTGTGGGGCCAGCGGTTGCGGCTCATGTGCAGAAGACTTTGAACCGTGCCTTTGGACCTCAACGCTTTCCCATAAACGAGAATTTGCAGCGCATGGTTGAAGCCAATATCCCGGGGATCTATGTCGGTGAACCTCCAAACCTTAAAGTGAATCCAGCAGTGAAGGATCTCTGGCAAAAAAAGGGAGAGAAGAATTTTCGCAAAGAGGAGATCATTGAGCGAATGCTTACCAGCCTCACCCGCGAGATCGATCTAATCATGGAGGAGAAAGTCGTGGGAGACACCAGGGACGTGGATTTAGCCATGATCATGGGGGCGGGCTGGCCATTCTTCATGGGTGGGGTGACATTGTATCTGGATATGGCAGGATATACGCCGAAGGTTTTGCAAAAAGTATTCTTTACTTTCTAGAGGTACTGCCTCCTTCGCAACGGGGGTCAAGCCACTAGGCACTTTGAGATTGCGAATTTTAAAGCAAGGAGTCAGAACCCAGAATCATTTAGACAGAGGGCATAGGGTTGAAGTTGCAAATTCGGATTTCGAAAGGCGCCTGTGCACTTGACTCCGTGAAAGCCCCTTCTCCCGTTGCAAATTATATCACAAATGAGCCAAACCCATCCTTACGGACGAGTCCGCCCGCGGCGGACTTGGCCGGGATGTCGAATCGAAATTCAATACCCGCTCTATGCCCTATGCTCTATGCCTGCTCTCAAATAATCGTTGAAAATCCATCGGCTATGTGCTAAAAATCTCACATTTATCCTCTGGATATTCCCATTAGTTGAAAAACAGCAGATTCCGTGTTAGATGTCCGACTTTTGGCTTTCCTGTTGGACTTGATTTATCTCTATTAAATCAGCATCTTAAGCGGATAACGGGAGGATGGCGATGAAAAAGAGTTGGGTTCTTATTGTCTCGTGTTTGGTAATTGGTTTGGTATTTTCACCTTCGGCCTGGTGTAAGTCAAAAACCATCAAAATCGGCATCAACGCCCCCATGACGGGTGATATACCCAAAGTGGGAGAGGGCACGAAGTTCGCAGCCCAGATGTGGCTCGAGGACGTCAAAAAAGCCGGTGGTCTTAAAGTTGGAGACAAAACCTATAAGGTCGAATTGGTCATTGAAGACAACGAGTCCAAGGCTGAGTCGGCGGTGAAGGCTGCTACCAAGATGATTGTCGAGGACGAAGTGCTGGCCATTGTCGGACCACAGGCTTCCAAACAGGCGGTACCTGCGGGAGCTGTGTGCAACAGCTACAGAACGCCCATGATTAGCCCATGGTCAACAAATCCGGATACTACCAAAGGTCGTCCTTTTGTTTTCCGAGGCTGCTTTCTCGATCCCTTTCAAGGCCCGGTTCTGGCCAATTTCATCACCCAGGAATTCCATTTCTCTAAAGCCGCGGTTTTGTATGACGTTGCAAGTGACTACCCCAAGGGGTTGGCCGAGTTCTTTAAAGAGGCTTGGGAAAAGCTCCATGGCACGGGCTCTGTGGTGGCCTATGAAAGCTTCACCACCAAAGACACCGACTTCAGTTCACAGCTGACCAAAATCATTCGCTCAGGAGCCGAAGTACTGTTCACCCCCCAGTACTACAATGAGGTTGCTTTGATCGTCCAGCAGGCTCATGAATTGGGGTGGAACAAACCCATCGTGGGCAGCGACAGCTGGGGTTCGGCCGAGACCGTGGCCCTTTGCGGCAAAGACTGTTACGGCCTCTTCTTCAGCACCCATTATGCCGCCGCCGGTGCAACTGGTGCAACCAAGACCTTTATTGATCGCTACAAAGAAAAATACGGCTACGTGCCCGACGATGTAGGCGCCTTGACCTGGGACTCAATGCGCATTGTTCAAAGGGCCATCGAGAATTGTGGCAACATTACCGGCAAAATTGAGAAGGACCGCCAGTGTGTCCGCGACGCCCTGGCCAAGATCAAGGCATTCGACGGCATTACCGGCAAGATGACCTTTACCGAAGAGGGCGACCCACTCAAGTGTGCCGTTGTTGTCAGGATAAGCGATAAGGGAGAGTTTGAATTTTACAAATCTGTCTGCCCGTAGACTGGAGTTCCTAGCTGAATTTAGTCAGGCAAACTCCGGTGATAATATTAGATGAATTAAGCGGGCCAGGGCCACGAGCCCTGGCCTCCTTTTCTTTAAAGATCAAGGGAACATTTCACGCCCTCCTAGCCTTTTCCTTGTTGAATCAGGTAGTACGCTTGACAGGGTAGGCCTTTTACCCCCACGTTGCAGACAGCGAGGTAAAACAGCCACTTGGGCTTAGGTATGCTGGGGGAATTGGCCTTGGGGGGATGTGGGATATTTCAAACAAGGAGCGCATGGCGGTGACATTTTTCTTCCAAAACCTGATCAACGCTCTTCAATGGGGTAGTTTCTATGCCCTCATCGCCCTGGGCTACTCCATGGTTTATGGCGTCCTAATGCTGTTTAATTTTGCCCATGGCGACATTTTCATGGTGGGAGCTTACATAGGTTTTGGGGTGGCAACCGGACTGGTGGCCCTGACCTCCATGGGAGCCCTAGCCCTGCCCAATTGGTTGATTCTGGTATTGACCATCCTCATTTCCATGTTTTTGACTTCCTTCGTGGGCATGATTGTGGAGCGCGTAGGCTATCGACCCCTGCGAGATGCCCCCAGGGCCTCCGCTGCAATCACCGGCCTGATGATCGGCATCATATTGGAGACTGGAAACCTGGCCCTTCTCGGCGCCCAACGGATAAGTTTTCCTGCCTTGGTCCAGTCAACCACTTACAATTTGGGCGGTGTCTTTGTCACCAACAAGAAAATCATGATCGTTCTTTTCTCTATTGCCCTCATGTATGCGCTTCATCTGTTCGTCCGCAAGACCCGATGGGGAATGGCCATGCGCGCCATGGCGTTTGACTACGTGGTCGTTCCCCTTTTGGGAGTACCCATCAACAACATTGCTCGCATGACCTTTGCCATCGGTTCGGCTCTGGCAGCCGTAGCTGGGATATTCTTCGGTGTGGCCTATCCTGTCCTCGACCCATACATGGGGATTATATTCGGTTGGAAGGCCTTTGTCGCTGCCATCCTGGGAGGTAGAGGCTCCATTCTCGGGGCTTGCTTGGCCGGCTTTCTCCTTGGATTCATCGAGATCTTTGTAGCCATGATCTTCCCGTCCACTTTAAGGGATTTCATCGCTTACTCGATCATTTTGCTAATTTTGACCTTCAGACCCCATGGCTTTTTCGGAGAGCCTTACAGTGCCCGTCTGAGTCTGTAAGCTAGAGTCTGTATCAAATGGTGATTTGACTCTGGAATACTAGGAAGTAGTTGTGCAAATAAACAACTCCCTTTCGCCTGAAAAAAAGACATTCGCAAGCCGCATCCGGAATTCCTTTGCCCAGCTTCCCCTTTTGGCCTGGCTATGTGGCGTTCTGGGTGCCGTCTTGCTTGAACGCTATTTGGGCGATCCACTCACGGAGCTCTTGGGCCTGCCCAAAATCCCCGCCCTTTTCGGCGCCGTAACTATTCTCAAAAAACCTCAGCTTATTCCAGGCACCGTCGCCTTTCTGTTCCTAATATACGCAGTACCCATACTTGTCATTCCGCGGCTGTTTGGTTCAATACTAAATAGGCTAGTAGGTCGGCTTTTCCATTTGTCACCTGCCATGTCGGTGGCTATCCACCTCGGCCTTTTATATTTGATCCTGAGTTTGTGGGCTGATGTCAGCGGTTACCGGCTCCTTACTCTCAAGCTCACTTTAATTGCCATAATTGTCACTTTGAGCCTTAATGTGATCAATGGTTACATGGGAGAATTCTCCTGCTCTCATCCAGGCTTTCTCGCTCTGGGCGCCTACACCGCCTCGGTCTTTACCCTCTTTTTCTTTGTCGACGACAAAGTGTTCGGAGCTGCATTTCTTCCCAAATTCCTAGGACCATTCTTATTCCCTATCGCCCTCATCTTAGGCGGGATCGTCGCTGCCATCGGTGCCATTGCCATTGCGATTCCCTCTTTCAGGACGAGGGGTGATTACCTGGCAATCATCTCCCTGGCTTTTATGTTCATTGTCAAAAGTATCATCGAGAATCTGGAATTCGTAAGGGGGCCCCGTGGCTTGAGCAGTCAGCCCAATTATGTCGATCTGCCTACGGTTTTCATCTGGACGGTAGCCGCAGTATGGATTATCAACAATTTTGTTCGCTCCACTACAGGAAAAGCCCTTAATGCTGTGCGGGACGACGAAATGGCAGCGGATGCCATGACCGTCAACACCCGCCGCACCAAGATTGTGGCCTTCCTCTTCGCCGCCTTTTGGGCCGGTGTGGCCGGCGGACTCTTTGCTCACGTGCTGAGGTATGTAAACCCTGGAACTTTCAGCATCCAGAAACTGGCTGAAGTCCTGGCAATGGTCTATTTTGGCGGCCTCAATTCCGTTTACGGTTCCATTGTTGGTGCGGTGAGCTTGAGCCTTCTGGGTGAAGCTTTGCGGCCATTGGAAATATTCAAATGGATCATCATTCCGCTCCTATTGATACTGGTGATGATTTTCAGGCCCACTGGCTTGATTGCTTTTAAAGACTTTGATGTGATGAAGTTGATTAGCCCGAAGGAAAAGAGTTAAGCATTGCGGATTTGGGAATGCGGATTGCGGAATTTCAATTTAATTTTCGATTTGTATCTTATTTTTTCAATCCAAAATCCGAAATCCGAAATTTTGCTCCACTGGTCGGCTTAAGGAAATAACCTTCTGAACCAGTCCTCTGGACAATTGGAGACTTAGCTTAGGGATTGGGAGCACCTATGCCATTGTTGCAGATTAAAAATATGAGCCACGATTTCGGCGGGCTCCGGGCTGTAAATAACTACAACCTCGAGATCGAACCCGGCCAGATCAGGGGACTTATAGGACCCAATGGCGCGGGTAAGACCACCATCTTCAATCTCGTAAGTGGCATTTACAGTCCAACCGAGGGTGATATATTGTTAAATGGCAAATCCCTCGTTGGTCTCAAACCTTATCAGATCGCCGCCATGGGCCTTGGCAGGACCTTTCAGAACCTCCGTTTGTGGCGTCATATGACTGTCCTCGAACATGTAAAAATGGCCCGTTACTCAAAAATTAACTATGGGTTGCTTGGAGCCTTCTTCGGTACCCCAAAGCGGATAAGAGAAGAAGCAGAGATAGAAGAGAAAGCCCACAGTCTCTTAAAACTGGTGGGTGTAGCCGATCTTGCGGATCAGATAATTCTCAACCTTCCATATGGGGCCCAACGACGGGTGGAAATGGCCAGAGCTCTCGCTACAGAACCTAAAATATTGTTTCTGGATGAGCCCACCGCCGGAATGAACCCCGAAGAACTCAAGCAGATGATGGATATTATCCGGCGAGTTCATAGGGAACTGGGACTGGCGATATTTCTTATCGAACACCGACTAAAAGTGGTCATGGAGCTCTGTGAGATAATCCAGACCCTGGTTTTCGGTGAGGTCATCGCCGAGGGTTCTTCGGAGGAGATCCAAAACGATCCTAAGGTGATAGAAGCCTATTTAGGCAAGGAGACGATTCTCTGATGTTGGTAGTAGAGAACCTCAGGGTCTCATACGGTAGGATTCGGGCCCTCCACGGCATAAACTTCAATGTTAATGAGGGAGAGATAGTATGTATTATCGGCGCCAATGGTGCCGGCAAGAGCACCACCCTGCGTGCCATCTCCAGAATGATCCCGGTTGAACCGGGTACCAGGATGACCTACAAGAACAAAGACCTGCTCAAATATCCCGCCGATAGGGTGGTTAGTAGGCTTGGCATATCCCATGTCCCCGAGGGCAGGCGCATTCTTGACAACTTGACGGTCATGGAAAACCTGAAACTTTCCACCTACGCCAGAAAAGACGGAACTGGTAAAATCGGGCAAGATCTGGAGCGGGTATTCTCCATTTTTCCCCGCTTGGAAGAGCGACGAAACCAAAAGGGTGGGACCTTGAGCGGCGGCGAGCAACAGATGCTGGCAATCGGCAGAGCTTTCATGAGTGGAAGGAATGTGATGTTGCTCGACGAACCCTCAATGGGTCTGGCGCCCTTGCTCATGCTCCATATGTTCGAAGCCCTCCAGGAGATAAACAAGGAGGGGGGGACCACCATTCTTCTGGTTGAACAAAATGCCCGACTGGCACTTCAGTTCGCCCAGAGAGGTTACGTGCTGGAGCACGGGAATTTGGTGCTAGAAGGTAAATCGGAGGAGCTTCTTGACGATCCGGAAGTGAAGAAAGCATATTTAGGAGGTTAGTCGAACCTGCAACCCTACAACGGCAACTCAATCATTCCCCGCCTTACAATGTCTTCAGCCAGCAGATAGTGAGCCCCCATAGCTCGAGCTACCTGACGGCCGTAACCAAAGCTGCAAGGATCCTCTTCTGTATCAATAAAGATACTCTCAATTAAGCTACTTTTTACTCTCTTGGCGTAATGCATGGCTTCATCGTAGGGGTCATCATACTCTAGGGCCACATTTCCCTTACCGTCCGAGACTACAATGAGCAGAGGCTTGATACTGGAGTTTTTCAAGCTTTCAGCCCGCAGGAGAATGCCAGCCTCCTTGAGTCCTAGCCCCAATGGGGTCTTACCGCCAACCGCCAAGCTACGGAGATGGTATTTTGCCACTTGGGGACTCCTGGTGAATGGCAGCAGTAGGTCAGTCTGCGATGCCCGGAAGGCCATCAGGGCCACCTGATCTCTTTTATAGTAAGCGTCGTTAACTATTGAGAGAATAATGCCTTTGGTCAGTACCATCCTCAGATTGGCCCCCATGGAGCCACTGGCATCTAGCAGAAATAGAATGGCTGCAGCCGTTGGCTGCAGTCTCATTTTCTCGCGAATATCTGCAGTTTTTATCTGGATAAATCCTTGCTTCCCTAATTGCTGCGATCCTCTTGCCGCTGCCGCTCGCAGGCTTGCATCGAAGGCAATATTTCGAGGACGACCTTGAGGAAGACGGCTCTTTATATAGCGTCCGCTGAAAGACTGAGGGATTTGCCGAAATCGCTTTCCTCGGGATGAGCCATGCTGCTTTACAAGCGATCTGCCACAAGCGCGCACAGTAAAGGTGCTTCCGATATCATAACGAGTTCCCCAGTCAAGGAGTAATGAACCTGGCCCTTTCAGTTTTTTTTTATCTCTATCCTCTCGGCCGGTTCCTCAGGGGCGGTCTCGTCACTTTCACGAACTTTCTCTAAGAGTTGCTCGATTTTTTCTAGGGGTTTAATTTCTT